>JAGQPF010000527.1 GCA_020426845.1 Planctomycetales bacterium | reverse complement strand
CCCGCATGCTCACACGCAGCATGACAAACGTTCCCACTGTTGCTGATGGCAATCAGATCGTCGCCCGCTTACACGACGGGGCGACGGATGCCGCCAAAGACCAAGCTGATGAAGAACAGCACCAGGAAGACGAAGAACAGCAGCTTCGCGATTCCGACCGAGGCGCCCGCGATGCCGCCAAAACCGAAAACCGCGGCGATCAAAGCGATAATCAAAAACGTGATGGCGCAACTCAACATGACTGACTCCTCTGCAAATGGGTTTGAATCGTTGCGTCGCTTGACGCTTGATGCAGAGCTAACGCATGTCGCGTGCCAAACGTGAGAGGAAGGTTTTGAAGCCTGTTTTTTGCGATGTTTTCGATTCTGGGGGCAGCGCGGCTGGCAGGCAGTGGTTCAACTTGGATGGACGACAACCAATCCTGACCGCCCGTTCGTTCTGCCGCCGGATCAGGTGTGTTTCAACGGCTGGTTGGACCGCCTGCTGAATGACACCCCACTGGCGTTCGGAATCGCATTCGCACCGCGATCAAGCGAGCTGTCGACTGCCGGACCAGATTGATTCAACAGCCACAATTAATGGCATGTGGCCGGCGCGCAGCGGGACATCTGTTGGATGGCGTCGGACGCTTCGCGAAGTGTGCTCACGATGCGCGTGGCGCCCGCCTGTTTCAAACGCAGTTCGACGACGGGCTGGGGATGGCGTCCCCAGCAGCCGACGATGATTGGGAGCTCCGGCAGTTTCGCTCGCAATCGCTTGCAGAGATAGCGAATGCGTCGGCCGCCTCCGAGCGATACCGCTGAAATGAACACGGCGTTGGCGTGGCTTGTCTCCGCAAATTGCACGAGTTCCGAGGCAAGAGTGTCGCCTGATCGAAGTGCTCCGTGAAAGCCCTGCTCCTCCAAGGATTGACACAGCATCATTGCCGCGACTTCGTCTGCCTGTCCGTGATCCGCTACACAGATGATTTCGGCGGCGGGATGGAGCCGATTGCCAATGAATGCTCGGCCATTTCCGTGTGGGTCGACGTCGCGATGTTCTTCGTCGAATTCGTGAATCACCTCGCGGGCAGTCTCAAACAACATCTCCTCTTGCAGTTCGGTCAATCCTCCGCTCTGACGATCCTGCTCTGCGCGGCACAGCGCCGGGATCAGGACGTCTTCGTAGAACTCGTCGCGATTTTTCTCGTGCAGGCTTTCGGCGATCAGACGGTCCGCTTCCTCGTCGTCCAGTGCCAGCAGACGCTGATACAGCCGTTGGTCCAACGACAGCGCCGGTTCATCGCCCAGTAAAATAGCCAAGAACCGTAGCTGGGGAATGTAGTTGCCTGCCACGACGAGGCAGGCGGTCAACGGCATGGCGATCACCAGTCCGACCGGCCCCCAAAGCCACGTCCAGAAAATCGCCGCGACGATGATCCCCACCGACGAGACACCCATGCTGGCTCCGTACAACCAGGGCTCCAGCACATTGTTCACAGCCAGCTCCAACACCAGAAACAGTCCGATCGTGAGGCCCATGTGGGCCCAATCATTGAAAACGGCAAGCGACAAAGTGATCGGCATTGCGGCGACAATCCACGGCCCGATGTAAGGGAGAAACCGCAGCAACGTGCCCAGCACACCCCAAAGAAACGCATTGGGAAGGCCGATGAAATACAGCCCCAAGCCGACCGCTGCGCCGTAGATGGAATTGATCAGCAACTGCATGCGAAGCACGTGCGAGACTCTGCGGGTAGCCTCGTCCAAGGCCTCCGTGGTGGCGCGCAGGTTGGCGGCGCCGAACAGCTGGATGATCCGATTCCGCATGTCCTCTCGTCGCAGCGAGATGAACAAGGTCAGGATGACGACGACGCCGCCCGTCGTCAGTGGCGCCACGAGCGGTCCCAGCCAGGTTTGCACTTGTTGCAGCGGTGACGGCGGAAGTGAGACAACCTTCACCGCGACTGCGTCCTCCTCGGTGGTAGACGGGCGATCGGGCTTTGGATTCTCGCGTTTTCCGTCGCTCAAAAGGAATTGCAGCAGACGACTCATGCCGCGCGGCTTCGTCGAAGTAGACGATGGCGGCACACGGTTCGACTCCTTATCCCCCGCCTCGTCATGACCGTCGGGGGCGGACTTCTTCTCGCTGATCGGGCCCGCACCTTGAGATTCGCCATCGTCGCTCGCCGTCGCTTCATTGTCGGCGGACAGCTCCTTGCCGATTTCCTCCAGCGCGTGAGCAGCCTTGCCGATTTTGCTCTTCGTTGCGCCGGTCACGGTGCGGACTTTCTCGATCAAGTTCCCCTTGTACTCGGGAAGTTTGGCGCTGAGCTCGATCATTTGCGAGGTGACGGTCCAGCCGATCAGGCCGATCAGAACAAACGCAAACAGACCAACCACGAGCACCGCGGGTGTGCGGGAGGCGCCGAGCCGCTCGAGTCGGCGCACCAAAGGTGTTAACAAAAAGCTCAGCAACACTGCTAGGGCGAAGGGCAGCAGAATCTCCTTGGCGAAGTACAGCATTGACAGCGTCAACGCAGTCGTGACCACCGTCAAAAGTTTTGCCGAAGCGGAAGTGCCGGATGTCGCCATGTTGGTACCTGTGCTCGCCTTTGTGGGAATGAACCTTGCTCACAAGCCACCGGACCGAGAATTGCACCGGAGGGAGTGCGCGGGTGGCTTCCACCACGTGCAGGTTGCATGCCAGTCGCAAATGGCGTTTGACGGCCGTTTGAGCCGGAGAGGGCGACGATTCAGGCGAATTTCAACAAGGGCTCGATGGTGCGGAGGCGTTACGCAGATGATTGCCTCTCGACCACCTTGGCGTCTCGGCGGCCAATTCCGCGGGCTTACTCTTCCGGCGGGAACGCGTCGTCACGCGATTCCGCTGGCAGTTGAACTGGGCGATCCTGGTCGAGTCTTGCTTTGGGCAACTCGCGTTTCAGTTCGGCGATGCCTGCGGCCGTCAATCGTGTGCCGCCGACGAACAACTCTTGCAGTTGCTGCAACTTTGCCAGTGTGGGCACGGCGGCATCGGTGATCGGCGATCCGATCAAGCTGAGGCTAGAGAGCTGGGGGATTTTCGTTAATCCGATTAAGTCCGCGTCTTGCAGCTGGGCCTCGACCAACCAAAGCGACTGCAGCGTTGCGGGCCAACGAACAGTTTTATCGCTGTTGCTGTTCCCCAAGTCTTGATCGCCGGAGGTTGGGTGCAGCGCTGGCGCCTGCATAATCCGCAACTCTTCCAACGGCAGTTTGGACAAGGCCGTCAGTCCGCCCGCATTGATGTTCGTGTGCAGTAGCACGACTCGCCGTAGATTCGGAAGTGCGCCGAGCTCGCTCAGTGCGCGATCCTGGAATGCGTCGCCCACGAAAACCAATTGCACGACTCGGCCATTGCGCCAACCAGCTTGGGCGCCGTAGGGAAGAAGACGCTCGATGACACGGGTTTGTCGGCGAGTTTCCAAGGTGGTCCAAGTCCACCACGTGAGCGGGATGGTGCAAAGCACCATGAACAACAAAAGCGAGCGGAGGCCGAATCGTGGCATCCTCCAGCGCGGATCGTGTTCGGTCGGTTCCCCGAGTCGAGGGGTGGTCGGTGCGGAGACCGAGGCAGGTGTGGATGATTGGGGCGTCATAAACTGCACTCGCGGGAAGAACCTGCTCATTCTACCCCAGCCGGCGGGGTGGGAATATTCGCTTTCGCAGATGGCCAGAGGGGCGTCGCGTCGCCGCCGAATTGCAGAAGGGGGGCTCATTTGACATTTGGCGCCTGCAACGTACGTTTGGGATGCACGTGAGCGAGTCTGGTCTCGCGATGTTCAATGAGGCCGTTGAAAGACACCTGATCCGGCAAACGACACAGCGTTTTCCGCATGATGTAGGCGGTTCCGTTGCCTGTTGGGTCCTTTTTCACGGGCTGTTATCCCCTCCAACTGGATTGAAGCAACTTGTCCCTGCAGCATGGCATTAGGTTGTCTGGACGGTCCCGTGCCAGGCCGGCGCCACGGTCAGTCCGTCGCGGCGTGGCGATGGTGGAGTTCGCCATTTGCCTGCCGGTGTTGGTGGTCGTGTCGCTGGGCTCGATTGAAGCGTGCAACGCTATCAATCTGAAACAGGTCGCGACAGAGGCCGCCTACGAGGCAGTTCGCACAGCGAGCGGCGCTACCGGCACGCTGTTGACCGCCGAAGCGCGCGCCAACGAAGTCCTCGCCTCGCACTCGATCACTGGCGCCACGGTCCAGTTTACGCCGGCTTCCGATAGCAACTGGGCGCGTGGAGTGGATGTTACGGTCACGATCAGCGTGCCTTCGTCCAATCTTGGCGCGGTCAACTTCTTCTTCCAAAGCCAGAGCATGCAGGGAAGTGTGACGATGGTCAAACTGTAGAGTGTCCCTATGCGAACTCATCGCCGCGGTGCGATTTTGCCATTGATGTCGGCCGTGTTCACGGTGTTTCTCATCATGGCGGCGTTCTCCATCAACCTTGCCCGAATGCAGCTGACTCGGACGGAGCTCAAAGCGGCCACCGATGCCGCGTCGCGCGCAGGCGCTGAAGCGTTGGCTCGGTTGGATTCTACGTCTGCCGCCGTCCAAGCCGCAATCGATGGAGCCGCCAAGAATACGGTGGGCAACGTTCCTCTGACCTTGACCTCTGACGACGTGGAGCTAGGCGCCGTCGAACAGAACCAGTCCGGCATCTGGGTGTTCGAGGCAGGCGAGACCCCCACGGATTCCGTGCAAGTCAACGCGACCGCGTCGACCAGCCTGACGTTTTCGCAATTGATCGGCCGCAGCACCTTCTCTCCCTCGGCGACATCCACCGCCGCGTTTGTCGAGAATGAAATATGCTTGGTCGTCGACCGCTCTCATTCGATGTGCTTCAACCTTTCCGGCACGGACTGGGTGTACCCCACCGGCACCGGCCCCAACGACATGCTGATCTCCAGCGCTCCCGCCGACGGCAGCCGCTGGCGCACGTTGGAGTCCGCCATTGGCGCGTTCCTGGACACGGTCGCCGCAGTGAATTCGACTCAGCGAGTGGCGCTGGTGACTTGGGGTTCGGACATCACCTTGCAGTCGTACGAAGGCAACCTGACCGGGCGGACCTTCCCCGCCGCGGTGATTGATGCAGGGCTCAGCACGAATCTGTCCCCAATTCGCTCCGCCGTGCTGAATCGAGGCCAGGACATCATGCTGGGCGGCACCAACATGACAGCGGGCATGCAACTCGGGGTGTCGGTGCTCACGGGGGCCGGCTCTCATCAGTTCGCCAAGAAGACGATGATTCTGATGACCGACGGAAAGTGGAATCAAGGCAACAACCCGATTTCGACAGCCAACAACGCTCGCGCGGCCGGAATCACGATCCACACGGTCACTTTTCTCGATGCCGCAGACCAAACGGACATGAAGAAGGTCGCCAAGGCGACAGGCGGAACTCACTACCACGCGTCCGATGCGGCGGCCCTGGAGGACGCGTTCCGCGAATTGGCTCGCAATCTCCCCATCGTGCTGACGGACTGATGGACAACATGATGATGACAAAGATCCCACATCGGCGCAAGACGAGTCGCTCTCGACGACGAGGCTCCACGATCGTGGAAGTCGCGTTTGTGCTGCCCGTGCTCGTGCTGATGTTCTATGCGCAGTTGAATTTCTCGCGCGCAAACATGGTCCTGAATACGGCCGGGCACGCTGCCTACAAGGGAGCTCGCAAGGGGATTGTGTCCGGGGCGACCGTGTCGGCGATTACCGCCGAAGTGAATAACGAGCTGAGCATGCTTGGAATCAGCAATGCAAGCGTCACGGTGACACCCACTACGATCACCGATGAGACGCCGCAAGTGACGGTGGACGTTTCGATTCCCATGCTCTCGAACCTCTACGCCACACCGTCGTTTCTTAGCGGCGTGACGATCAACCGTTCCTGTACGCTGACTCGCGAGCAGTTCTACGTGTCGCAGACTCAGTAGCACACCGATTCCCGGCTTCCCACTCCGTGCCTTGGTCTCCGTGCCTTGGTCTCCGTGAGAGACAACGGACTCGTGTTAGCCGCCGATCAGCACGGTCGGGCATCCCGGCCCCACGATATTGCCCCCATGACCTGCCTGGTCGCCCAGGCGGGCCGCCGGTTTGTTGCCGATCATCACTGTGGCGGATCCCTTGGCAATGACGCCTGGCGGACCGACGCAGACGTTTTGGTCGCCAAGTCTCGATGCCGGCATCATGCCGATGAGGACCGTCGGCTCTCCTAGAATGATCGGCCCGCCCACGTGGGGCACCGGTCCGTTGGCCGCCGGGCAGACCACAGTGTCACCGATTCTCGCTGCGAGCATGAGCCAACCGAAGTGGAGTTAAGTATGCAAGGGATCAGCCCCAACACTGTTACATCGTGGGCACGCAGTACGCAATCCCTGTTCCACGACCAGCAGCGGAGTGGGGTTGACCAAGTGCTGCACGGAAGAGGACGCCTGAGGCGCCAATGTTACGCTACGAAGCGTGCCAGTGAGGCCCTGCGTTCCAATCGGCCTGGCCGCCGGCTCGCCTTGAGTCCTTGTTTAAGTGCGTTCCGGGTGCTCGGGCGTTGTCGGCACGTCGCCCGCCTCTGTTGTCGCGGCCGGCAAGCAGTGTTTCGCGATGTGGCCGATATCGTCAAAAAAAGTATAGAGCACGGGAATCGCCAGCAAGGTTAACAACAGCGACAACATTTGTCCGCCCACGGCGAGCACCGCGATCGATCGCCGCTCTTCGGCGCCGGGGCCCGTTGCGATCAACAGCGGCAGCAGGCCCGCCACGAACGACAGGGTTGTCATCAGAATCGGGCGCAATCGGTCACGATTGGCCTGCATGATCGCTTGATGCCGCTCCAGCCCCTCGGCGCGCAGAGCGTTGGTGTGGTCCACCTGCAGAATGGCGGCTTTCTTCACCACACCGAACAACACCAAAATGCCGAGCGCCGAATAGAGGTTTAGCGTCTCGCCGCCCCAGTACAGACACGCCAGGCCGAACGGCACGGCCAACGGGAGCGACAACAAGATCGTCAGCGGGTGGACGAGGTGTTCGTACTGCGCGGCAAGCACGATATACATGAACACGAACGAGAGCACGAAGGTCCAGCGGAAGTCTTCCAAAGTTCGCTCCAGCTCGCGTCCGCCGCCCAGCACCTGCGTGCTGAATCCGGCGGGGATGCCGATGTCGTCGGCCGTCGCCTGCATGGCTGCGATGCGATCGGCCAACGCGTAGTCGCCTTCGATGTTGGCCCGCACCGCCACCATCCGTTGGCGATTGAGGCGATCGATTCGCGAGGCAGCCTTGTTGTGTTGGAAGTGAGCGAGGTTGTCGATGCGAACGAGGCCTGGCGAGCCCGAGGCGCCTTCCAGCGGACTGCTGGTGAACGCCGTGGTGGCCGCTGAGACCGGTGTCTCCAGGCCGCCTGCTTCCCATCCGCCGCGCGCGGCCCCGGCGCCTGCCGAGCGGACGTACAACTGCGAGATCGATTCGATATCGCCGCGATCGATGCCCACAAGCCGCAGCTCGACATCATAGGCGTCGTCGATGCTGCGATCGCGATATCGAGACACGCGATCATCTCCGCCAACCGCGACTCGCAACGTGTCGGCGATTTCTCGCACGGTCACCCCCATCGCGGCGGCTCGCTGACGATCGATCTGCGCCAGCAGCTCCGGGTTGTCGATCTGCAGCGTCGAGTAGACGTCGACGATGCCGGGCAGCTCGGAGGCCCGCTTCCTCAACTCGGTGCTGAACTCCAGTAGCTTGTCGATGTCCGGACCGGTGATGGCCATGTCGATATCGACCGGAGCGCCTTGTCGCAGCGAGGTCAGGTTCCGGACCGACACGCGCAGTCCGCCGATGTTGCCGAGTCGCTGACGGACCTCGGCCATCTTTTCTCGCTGCGAAAAATTGCCTCGCAGCGCTGCTTGCGGATCGCCAGCCAGCAATCCCTTCCACAACCGCTCGAGTGAAAACACTCGCTCACTGCTGTCCTGCAGACGCACGAACAGCTCGGCGCGGTTCACATCGCCGTAGCTGCGCGTGCCGACGGTGGTCAGCACAGTCTCGATGCCGGGGGTCTCGGATAGCTCCTTCTCGACGGAGTTAATCGTTTCGCGCATCGCGGCCAATGTCGCGCCCTGCCGCGCCTCGAGTCGGACTTCAAATTCCGACTCGTCGACGTTCAGCGGAATGTAGTCGCGTTTGACCAACCGAGCCAAAGGAGCGTTGGCCAGGATCACACCGACAGTCAGCAACAACACGGCCCAGCGAAATCGCAACGACTTGTCGAGCATCCACAGATAGGCTCGCTCGATCCAGCCGTAGAACCCTCGCCGAGACGCGGGCCCGCCCGGACTGGCTACGCCTCGTTTCAGCAGTTTGCTGCACATCATCGGGGTCAGAGAAAAGCTGACTAGCATCGACACCAGAATGGCGACGGTCGCGGTGACGCCGAACTGAAACAACATGCGTCCCGTGACGCTGGATAGAAACGACACGGGCAGAAACACGATTACCAGCGACAGCGTCGTGGCCAACACGGCCGGGCCGATCTCGCGAGTGCCAACGATTGCCGCTTGGAAAGGGTCCATCCCCTTCTCTTCGATGCAATGAAAGACGTTCTCCAGCACGACGATGGCATCGTCAATGACGACGCCGACCATCAGCACCAGCGCCAGCATCGTGACGTTGTTCAACGTGAAGCCCAGCCAACGCATGAAGGCGAACGTGGCGATGATCGACGCCGGAATCGCAACGGCCGCGATGAGCGTCGATCGCCACGAACGCATGAACAGCAGCACCGTGATGCAGGCCAGGATGCTGCCCGAGACTAAGTGCCGCTCGATTTCATGTAGCGCGGCGACAATGTATCGCGATTGATCCTGAATCACTGCGACCTCGACGTCGTCGGGCAGCAGCTCGCGGCAACGCGGCAGCAGCTGGCGAATTCCCTCGGTGACAGCCACGGTGTTTTCGCCGGATTGACGCTGCACCTGAAGCACGACGGCCGGCTCGCCGTTGAGCCGCGCCAAGGTTCGCACTTCTTTCGTCGTGTCGCGAACATCTCCCAAATCGCTCAGTCGCACGGGAGTGCCGTTGACGGTCGACACCACCAAGTTCGGAAACTCATGTGCATGCTCGACCCGGCCCTGGGTGCGCAGCCCGCGCTCTCGCAGGCCCTCGTCCATGCGGCCACCGGGGATTTCGGCATTCTGACGCTCTAGCGCCTCCCGCACTTGCAAGATCGAGAGCCGATGTGCTGCCAGCCGCCGCGCGTCGACGTTGACCTGAATCGCCCGGTCCGCGGCGCCAACAATCGATACCTGACCCACGCCGCGCGAAGATTCGATGACGTTCTTGACGAAGCGGTCGGCGAGCACAAACAGCTCGCGTGGGGTGCGCTGACCCGAGACAGCCAGTGTCATGATCGGCGACGAGTCGAGGTCCTGTTTCTGCACGACGGGAGGGTCGATCGACGGCGGCAGCCGATTCAGCACGCTGGCGACGGCGTCGCGGACGTCTTGAGTGGCCGCATCGATATCGCGGTCCAACTGAAACGTGACGATCACGAATGAACGACCATCGGCCGAGATCGACCGTAGCTCCTCAATGCCGGCCACGGTCGCCACCGCGTCCTCGATCACGGAGCTGACCTCGGACTCCACTTCCTCGGACGCGGCGCCGACGTAGGTGGTGCGCACGAAAATCTGGGGCAAGTCCATGTTGGGAAAGCGATCCACGCCCAGTTGCGGAAACGCGGTCACGCCCGCCACCACCAGCGCGGCAATCAGCATCAGCGCGAACACAGGGCGTCTGACACAAATCTCGGCGAGCCAGTACAAGGCAATTCTCCAAGCAGGAAGGCAACGACAAGGGCAACTTGCCGCAATTAGCCGCAATTAGCCGCAATTAGCTGGAAACAACCGGCGGCGGGGTTGCCGGTTGGCCGCTGTCGGGCGCGTTTTCGAGTGTGTTGGCCGCCGGGGCCACTGGTTTGTTGTCGCTCGGATCATTCTCGGTGTTCTCGAAGCGGGCACCCGTGTCGGTGTCCGCCGTCGTGTCGACCGACAGTGGCTCGATCTTCGCGACGCTGCCGCTGCTCCCGTCGTTGAGGATCACGTCGCCAGGCGACAAGCCTTGCAGGATCTCGACGCCCTGCTCGCGTCGCTGGCCGGCGAGCACCTCATGCTCCTTGGCGACACCGTCCACAATCTTCCAGACCTTTTCGGCGCCGGCGAACTCCACCAGTGCCGAGCGGGGAACGACGAGGGCGACGGCGTCGGGATCGACGATCACCTCTGCTTCGGCGAACAGTCCCGTTCGCAATTGTTGGTCGTCATTGCGGACCTCGGCTTCAAAAGGCAGGGAGCGGCTCGATTGATCCAATGCCGGACTGATGCGTGTCACTTCGACGTCGCGAGGCTCGGCAATGCCCTCGATCCGCAGCCTCACTCTTTGACCCAGTTGCAGCCGTTGGGCAAAACGCTCGGGCATCGTGCCTCGGAACCGCAGTGGATCGGAACGCACCATGGTGACGATGGCGTCGCCCACTTGGACGTATTTGCCCAGCGCCACGTGTCGTTGTTGCACGAGCCCGTCGAACGGAGCGACGACAACCGAATGTTCGAACTGTTGTTTTGCGAGCGACAGTTCAACTTCGCGGACCCCGATCAGCGCGATCTTTTCCCGGACGGCGTTCAGGGCGCCCGAGTAGCGTGCTTCTGCGACCTGTTCGGCTGCGACGACTTGTTCATACTCCGCCTCCGCGATGGCTCGCTGCGACTTCAGCTCGCGAGCGCGCGCCAGGTTGGCGACCGCCTCGTCGCGCAGGGCGCGCTCCTGGCGAACGGGCGGAGCGTTCTCGGGCTCCAACGAGTCTCGCGACTGATCGGGCTTGAGGCCGACTGCGGCCCGCGCCTGGGCCAAGGCGGCCTCGGCCTGCTCCACCTGCAAGCGGAACTCCTCGCGGTCGAGCTCAACCAGCGGCTCGCCGCGTTGAACGACATCGCCGAAGTCGACATGCACTTTGGCGACGCTGCCGGCCACTCGTGCGCCGACCAAGGCCGCTTCATCCGCGACGAGCACGCCTTGCGTGCGGACGGACTCTGCCCATGGCCGCGGGGTGATGGTGACCACCTCCGCGTGTCGAGTGGGGATTTCAGGAGGGGCCGCGGCTGGCTGCTCCGCGGACGGCTGATGACAGCCCCAGGCCAAGAGGCAACAGCACAACAGGGTTGTGACGCGTCGTTGCGGCGAGTTTGCGAGCGACGTGGGCGATTGCGAGGAGGGTGGCATAGGGAGTCGCCAAGGGAGGGAGGGAACCACCAGTGTAGCTGGCAGCCGGAGACTGCTTCAACAAACTTCTGCCACGACTTCACGAGTTCTCCAACCCCAAAAACGAAGGCTTGACGGTCCACCAGCATGGGCGCGGGCGTCGGAGATGACAGACGAGAAGCGAGGCTGATAGAATTCAACCATGAGCTACTCGCACGACCCTCCGCACTCACCGCCTCCTGGCGGAGCTGCCACTTTGTCCCGCGGCATGCTGGTGTTTTGCATCTGCGCGCTGGCCACGGTGGTGATTTGGCAGAACGTCCTCCAACCCGCGTTTTGGGGCAGCCCGACCGGCGCGGACTCCGACAGTCCGGGCATTGACCAGCGGGATGGCCCGGCTCCACTGCCGATGGTCACGCCACGCGGCGACTTGGCCGCGGACGAACAGGCGACCATGAAGTTGTTTGCCAGCGCCTCGCCAGCCGTTGTCCACATCACCACCCACACGTTAAAGCGAGATTACTTGTCGCTGAATGTGATGGAGGTTCCCCAAGGGACGGGCACCGGAATCGTCTGGAGTGACCAAGGGCATATTGTCACCAACTTCCATGTCGTCGAGGGCGCCAGCGGAGCTCAGGTTGCGCTGGCCGACCATTCGACATGGGCCGCCGAGCTGGTTGGCATTGCGCCGGACCACGATCTGGCGGTCCTCAAGATCTCCGCACCGGCGGATCAGCTGCATCCGCTTCCCCTGGGCACATCGCAGGACTTGGGAGTCGGGCAACACGCGTTCGCCATCGGCAATCCGTTTGGACTCGACCAGACGCTCACGACAGGTGTCATCAGCGCTCTCGGTCGCGAGATTGAGTCGGCCAGCGGCCGGTCGATCAAGGATGTCGTGCAAACAGACGCGGCCATCAATCCCGGCAACTCGGGTGGCCCGCTATTGGACAGCTCGGGGCGGCTGATCGGCATCACCACGGCGATCATCAGCCCTTCGGGCGCCTATTCGGGCATCGGCTTTGCGATTCCCGTCGATACAGTTCGCTGGGCGGTGCCGCAGTTGATTGAGCACGGCAAGGTGATTCGCCCCGGACTTGCTATCACCGTCGCCCCGGACAGCTGGATGCAGCGGATCCGAGTGCCGGGTGTGTTGGTGCTGGCGGTCGAGCCCGACAGCACAGCGCAACGCGCGGGGCTGCGCTCCACGAAACGAGACGCTCGGGGCAACATCTACTTGGGTGACATCATCACGTCCGTCGACGATCAATCCGTGCGATCCAACAATGAACTGCTTGATGCCTTCGAGCGCCACCGCCCCGGCGACCAAGTCACACTGACCGTATTGCGCGACGGCAAGCCGGCGAAAGTGGTTGTGTCGCTGGAAGCAAACTAGCCGATGGAAATCGGTATTGGAACAGCCGTTAGAAACGAGATGTTATCGAGACATGAACAATGGTCGACAGGACAACTCTGATAAACTGTTCGAAAATTGCTGCGCGATGCTCGAGCTTGCGGAGAATGACGAAGCCGTGAGGTGCTTTGAGCTGTACTTGCAACAGAATCCTCATGATCACGAGGCGATGAATTTCCTCGGCGAAGCACTGTATGGAATGAACCGCATTGCAGATGCGATCGCACGGTTCAAGCAAGCGATTGAACTGTTTTCAGAATTTCCGGAAGCCCTGCTCAGTCTCGGAGATGCATTGCGCAGATCGGGTCAGTTCAAGGAGGCTCGAGATGCTTACTCGACGGCTCTGGGATTTGTCCTTCCAGGTGAGGAGATCGTTGGCCGCATTAACAATGGCTTGGACCAACTTAGCGACACCCAGGACTAACCTACGCAATAGGCACACGCGATCCGGGAATCTGCACAGCGCCTTTTTCTCAGAGTAGAGGCGATCCCAATCGTCAGTGAGCTGTTTTAAAGGTCCTGTCTCTGTGATGGGGTCATCATTGTTCGGGCTTCGGACATCTATTCGGTCGATCGGTTGCGGCGCTGCGTCAACCGGAGCTGCAATTCTTGCTCAATCGTTCGGAGATCATCGAGGCTCATGGATCCCAAGTTCGGCGAACATGGCTCGCCAAGCAATTCCGACAGGAGTTGGAGTCGCCCCATGAGTTCCCCCCGACGCAGACCCTCCGCTCGCCCTTCTTCACGTCCTTCCGCGCGCCCCTCCATTCGCCCTTCTTCACGCCCTTCTTCACGCCCTTGACGCAGCAGTCGCTCTGCGAGTGAGCCTGGCTCAATTTGAGTCCCGAGGATTTCTTCAGCGGCAGTTGCCAGTGCAGCTCGGAATTCGTCGGCGCCGATTTCGTTGTTGGTGGCCATGACGTAGGCTCCTATCGCCTGGATCCAAGGGTCGATTTGGTCAGGTAAATGGATGGCAGAGATGAACAGGCCGAGGATGTTGCGAAGCAACTGCCCAAGTCGGCGGTGGCGACTGTATTTTAGCAGTTGCATTGCTGCCCGCAAAAGTGGATCCGCGGCCAGCTGATCATCAGGCGTCTGACTTAAGTCAAACAAGGGAATCTCCAGCTTCACTTGATAGCACTGCAGCGCCGGCGGCGCCGGCAACAGCTCCGCGATGCTCCGCGGCGCCGCCCAAGGCCGCTCGCCATGGTAGATCACCAACGGAATCAGTGGGCAGATTGGCTGGCCTTCTCGTTGACGCTGCTCCCAGATTCTCACGATATAACCGAGCAGTTGAAGCGCCGTCAGCGGGTCCGGCGTGCTCTTGTGCTCGAAAAGCACATAGACCAGCACTTCCTCCGACAATTGGGACATGTCTGCCGTTTCGCTGCGCGCTAGTGGCGCCGTCATCAGTAGGTCACAGTGACGCTCTCGCAGCGCCGCATCGACATACGTTGCGTTCTCTACTCGCAACGCATCGAGCTGCATCGTCGCGACAGCGTCAGCGGGCAGCACAGACTCGATCAAGCTGCGAGCGAGCGCAGTTTGGGACAAAACGAATCGAAAGAACCGGTCGTGTGGCGTTGGCAGGTCGGCTGAGGGCATGGCAGCTACTCCCGCGAGTCACTGTTGAGAACCGCGCTCGTTGAGCTTCGCCCCACGCCCCGCCTTCGATGCCAGCCACCGGCCGTCACTTCACACTTTCGTTCCATCGCCTGCCTCCCTCACTGCCCCTCGGTTCCCAATGCGCATTCAATCCAAATGCTCTCCGCACCGTTGTAGCGGACGACGAACGAACGGCGACGCAAATTCGCCACAACTGTGCCACCCCTATGTCACTATGTCGGCAAGAAAATAGAACTGCAGAAACCATCGGGAAAGGAAACCCGAAGCGTTAGCGAGGGATCGAGCCGCGGAAACCCCTTAGCGACCGGGAAAGGAAACCCGAAGCGTCAGCGAGGGATCGAGCCGCGGAAACCCCATAGCGACCAGGAAAGGAAACCCGAAGCGTTAGCGAGGGATCGAGCCGCCAAACCACGTCAGCCATCGGAAACGGCGATCCGATACAGCGCTGACGTTTCGGTCCTTTTTGGTCCGCCCGAAAGCTCCTAGTTGAGCTCGACGCGGAAGTCGTCAAACATGGCGGCGCCGCCCTCTCGGCCGCTGCGTTCCATGCCAATTCGATTCAATGGCCCAATTTGCTCTTGAGTGAACTGCTGTTCGCAGTGGAACACTTGGTTGCTGCCGTTGTCTTTGACCGAGGCGCGAAGCAGTGCGCCGCCATCGGGCCGTGGCGTCACCTGCAGTCGCATCGTGTGCAGCGCGCCGGAGGCGGGCGTGAAGGGCATGTTTTGGTTCGAGAGGTATTCCGCGTGCGTGTCCACGTGCTCAAACCGAAACGCGCCGCCGGCGAAGCCGGGATGGAACAAGGCTTTCACCTTGCCGATGGACAATCCGACGTGCCACCCGACCTCATTGCCGGGCATGCCGCCCACACGCGCCTCAACGACGAGGGGGCCAGTGAACGACGGATCCGACACGAGCGTTTCGGCTAACAACGCCAAGCGTTGATCGCCCTCGGGATGATTGCCCTCCAGATAGAGTCGGCCGTTGCGAACGGAAGCTTTGGAGGCGACGGTGGACTGATAGACGAAGTCACCAAAGCCTTTGCTCGCGTCCGCGGTGCGAGAGAAGTCCTCGCTGATGCCTAACCATAGCGCTCCGCAGCGATATCTGGCGGAGGACAGCTTAGCCAGCCGGTCTCCGCGCGACTCGACCCAACCTCGCCATTGGGGCTCGCGGAACGTCCCCGGCACTTCGCGTTGTTCGGTCGCGGCAAAGAGTTGGCGCAGCAAGTACTCGGCCTCCGCCTGCTGGGCGCGAGCCGCCGTGGCTCGAAGTTCGAGCAACATTCGCGCCGCCGTCTCCGCTTGGTGTGCGAGCAACACGCGCGCCACCGCGAGTCGCACCACCGGTGACTTGGCGTCTCGGCGTTTCCAGGCGGGCCGCGAGTCGCCGGTAAGCCGCTCCAAGGCGACTAACGCCACGGCAATCCGTGCGTCGTCACGATCGGCGTCCAGGGTTGCCTGCAATAGCGGAGCATGTTGCGACGACACACATGTCCAGATCGCCTCCGACGCTGCTGCCCGCAAGCGACGACTGGCCAATTCGGGCAGCAACAGAATCAACGGTTGCACCGCTTCGCTGGCGCCGAATTCGCGCAGCTGAATCAGGCTCGCCCAAAGCAGTCGATCGTCGCGCCCCTTCGTCAACTGCTCGGCAATGAAGCGCAGACGCGAGCGGCTTTCGGGGTCGTGAGCGGCAGCGGGCCGAGCGTTGACGGCAAGGGACGCCTTCACTCCCATGTCGATCAGCGCCGCTGTCGCCGTCTCGCGCTCCCGAAACAGATCGCTAGACAACTGCCGAATGGCGGCGGCGATCGCTTCGCGGTCCTCGGGCCGCAGTACATAGCGACCGACGATCTCCAGCATCGCGGCAGGCTCCAAGTCGACGCCGGCCTCCCGCAGATGCGCTTGCGCGCGATGCAATTCCTGCTCCGGCGTGACAGCGGATGTCGCCAAAGCCAAACAGATTGCCGCGCACACACTCATTGATGTCCTCCGGTCGGATTGGTGATGCGGCAATGCCTGACGTGATGGGAAAGGCGACGCGATGGATGGCGGGGGCTGCGCTTAGTTGTTGAACCGTTTCCAGCTGACAAAGAAAAAGCGGTCGTGAGGAAATTCGCGGTCGACAGCTCGGATGCGAATGTTCGCTCGCTCTACCACCAATTCGAACGGCTCGGTCCAGCCCTCGTTCATATCGAGTTCGAACGTGGCGCCTCCTCCGGCGCGCGGCTGAGCCGACTTCATCACAAATGTCATGCGATAGTCGTCGGTCGACATGCTCAACTCGTCACCGTGAATCTCCATGCGCAGCGCCGCCAATTGGGCAACGTCGGCGTCCCAATCCTCCTTGCGATAGCGTCGGACGGGGTGGATGTTCGGATGGATGAGCCAGTGCTGGAGGCAGGAGCGAGGTGAATCGGTGGAGGCGTCGCCTCGATAGGTGAACACGGGCCGATAGACGCCCGCGAACGGGGTCAGCGCCGCCGGATGTTGCTTGCGACGGCGCGGCAGCGGGCGATTGATGCCGCTGACGTCGGCTGTTTGCAAGACTTTGGCGATTCTGGCTAGCCCCTTGGCTCGCGCATGCTCTTCCAGAGAGTCCTTGCCGTTCGGCGCGAGCGGCAGGGCGGCGCCGTGAGCCAGCAGTTGTTGGACGAGCTCCGCTTGCTTCAGATCCACGGCGATTTGCAGCGCATATCCACCGCCAAGTTTCGCCTTGCGGACGCGCGCACCCAGCTCGAGCAGCCGCGTGATGCGGCGAGTCAGACGAGGAGTGTATTCGACCATCGTTACTGCATGATCCAACGGAGTGAGCCCCGCCGAGTCGATGCCATCCAACGGCACGCCCGCTTCGGCCAATCGCTCCAACAGCGAGATGGCCGCCTTCTCACTCAGGTCCGTGTCGCCGCACACGTGAAATGCGGGACCGCGGCGATAGCCATCGCGCAAGTCGCGTCGGATGCCGGCGTCGAGCAACAGCTCCAGGACTGGAAGCGATGGCATATCCATCGCGTTGCAGAGTGCGTTCTGCCCTCCTTTGCGAACATTGACATTGATTCCCTGCTCGATCAGCAGCTGCACGAACTTGGCCTGGCCACGCGAGCACGCATGCAGAAACAGGTCTCGCCAAGCAGACGTTGTTTTCTCGATCGGCGGCGCGAGCTGGAGCTCTCGAATCGCTCCACGCCAATCATTCGCTTCAACGCGAGCTGTGACGCGTTGACACGCGCCGGCATTGGCTGGCGACTTTCCCATGGGCGACAACCTGTGGGTCGATGGAGTCCGCACAGAGTGAGGTGTTGGCAGGGACAGGCATGAGGAAGCCGTTGAAAAACACCTGTTCCGGCAATCGGTCCAGCAAATTGCTGCAGGATGAACGCTGTTCCGATTGCCAGTTGGGTCTTTTTTAACAGGCTGTTAGCAGGCTGTTAGCTTATCGCATCATCGCACTACGTTCGCTCGATGGTCACCTGCAGCGATCCGCTGCCGACACGGACCTGCTTTCCGGCGATCTCCGTTGTGGCGAACGTCAGTTCGTCGGCCAGCGTCTCTTGGCAAACATAATCACACCACGTCTGCAGTGCGGCGCGAATTGCCTCATCCTCGCATGCGCACCGAATTGCGATGCGATTTTGGATCTCGAGATCCGCGTCTTTTCGCAGCTGCTGTACATGGCGGACGAAGTCTCGGGCGATGCCCTCCTGCTCCAGCTCGACTGTCAGGGTGGTGCAGAGCGCGGCCTGCAGGCAGGACTCTTCGCCGAACACCCAGCCGCTGATGACTTCCGCAGTCACGAGCACATCCTCGGGCTCCAGTTCGACGGTTGCCCCATCGACGCTCAGCGAAAGCGACTTTCCCGCGCGCAGCGAGGCGACTTGGCGCTCGTTAAGTTGGCCGACGAGCTCGCGAACTTTGCCCACGAGCTTGCCGTGCTTGGCGCCGAGCGTTTTCATGTTGGGCCGCACCTGATAGGACACCATCTCCTGCAGGCTTTCCACCGTCACGACGCTCTTTACGTTGAGCTCGTCTTGGATGATGTTCGCCATCTGCTCGACAGCGGCTCGCCGCGCGGCCTGTTCCTTGGCGTCGCCTTGATCTTGCGGCCAAGCGACTCGCAGCTCGGCCAGCGGCTGCCGAACTCGGACCTTGGCGTCATCGCGCAGCTTGTGTGCGACGGCAACCACCTGCTGCACTGCGGCCATCCGGAAGCTCAGGTCGACGTCCAGCCGATCGGCGCGAGGCTGCGGATAGTCGCAGAGATGAACGCTCTCGGGCGTATCGGGGCCGGCGAATGACCCCACCAAGTTTTGGTACATCCGCTCGGTGAGGAACGGAATGCAAGGCGCCAGCAGCTTGGCGAGATCGACCAGCACTTCGTGCAACGTTTGGTAGGCGGCCAGTTTGTCTTGGTCACTGGCGCTTTGCGACCGCCAAAAGCGGTTGCGATTGCGGCGGACGTACCAGTTCGACAGGTCGTCGATGAACTGCTCGATCGCGCGGCAGACTTCGTTCGCATTGAAAGCGTCAAAGCCGCGATTGCAGGTCTCGATCAGCGTCTGCAGATTGGAGAGGACCCAGCGATCGATCTCCGGTCGCTCGGCGATCGGCACTTCTGCGACCGTCGGGTCGAACTTGTCGAGGTCGGCGTAGTTCACGAAGAATGCGTAGCAGTTCCAAAGCGGAATCAGCACGCGGCGCCGCACCTCGTCCGCAGGCTTGCTCACCACCTTGCAGATTTGAGCGCCGTCGGGCGTGTGAGTCGCCTCGCCGACGGGAGTCATCACCGTGACCGGCTCGTCCTTGTGCCGAGTGCCAAAGCGAAGGTCGACCGCCGGCGGCTGCGCGAGGTACATCCAGCGCATAGTGTCGACGCCAAGCTGTTCGGCGGCCTCCTCGAACCAGATCGCCGTGCCGTCGGACTTGTGCATCGGCTTGCCTTCCTCGTTCATCACCAAGGCGTGGCCAATCAGCGTCTTGAACGGCCGCGACTGGTCCATCATGGTGGCCATCGCCAGCAGCGCATAAAACCAGTTGCGGAACTGGCCGGGGAAACACTCGAGCACCAAGTCCGCCGGGTACCACCGTTGCCACTCGTCGGGGGCCGTGTTGTAGTGCATTGTCGAGAAGGGGACGATGCCCGCGTCCAGCCACGGGTTGCCCACATCGGCGACGCGATGCATCAGCCGGCCGGTCTTCGGATTGCGGATCTTGACGCCGTCCAGCCAAGGGCGGTGCGGCGTCTGGCCGTCGAAGCCATCCCAGCCTTCCACCGCCTTTTCTCGCAGCTCATCCAGCGAGCCGATGACTTCGATGTCCAGCTGGGGATTGCCCGTTTCGTCTTGATACTCCTCGAACCAGATCGGCAGCGCGAGCCCCCAGAAACGCTTCTTGGAGATCATCCAGTCGCCCATGTTCGTG
Source organism: Planctomycetales bacterium (assembly GCA_020426845.1). Lineage (GTDB taxonomy): Bacteria > Planctomycetota > Planctomycetia > Pirellulales > Pirellulaceae > JAGQPF01. The sequence goes on along the minus strand of JAGQPF010000527.1, from coordinate 7,864 downwards.
AGCCATTCCAGCTCGCGCGTCTGGCCGTCGATGGATGCGGGCAGCCATCGGATTTGGCGCACGACGTCCTTGATCTCTTCGCGCCAGTCCATCTGGATGAACCACTCGTCGACCAAGCGGAACACGAGCTCGTCGCCCGTCCGCCAGCAGTGCGGATAGATGTGCGGGTACTGCTCGACGTAGAACAACAAGCCTTTCTCGCGGAGGCTATCGATGACTGCATCGACGGTCTCGGGGGCGACGGCGAGCTTTCCGCTGAAGTCCCCGAAGTCATCGAGAAACCGGGCCGCAGTGTCCAGCGGCGCGATGCGGGCGACGTGGGCGTCGCGGCCGATTTGATAGTCGATGTCGCCGCAGCCGGGCGCCGTGTGAACGATGCCGGTGCCTTCGCCGGCGACCACGACCGGATTGCCCTTCGAGTCGCGACCGCCGTCCAGAACACGATGTGACTCGACGGCCGAAGGCGCGACGTCCCCGGCGGCATTGGTGCAGCGGAAGACCGCAGGGTATCCTCCGGGAGCTTGCTGAGCAGGCAGCTCGTCAAACGGTCCGCGATACTTCCAACCAACGAGCTCCGCGCCTTTGACGACGCCTTCGACCGTGAACCCGCCCTGCTCTTTGAAGATCTGGGCCAATGTCTTCAGCTTCGGCACGTTGTCGGGCCACTTCCACTCGGCGCGGCCAAAGCCGTCCTTGAATTCACTGGCCAGTCGCGCGTACTCGAGATTCTCCTCGGCCAGGTAGTAGATGGCGTCATCGCGGTGAGCGCGCACCTTGGCGTAATTCAGCTCGGTGTTGATCGCCACCGAGACGTTGCTGGTCAGCGTCCATGGCGTGGTGGTCCAGATGAGCAAGTATTCGTTCTCGCGATCCTGCAAGGGATAGCGAACGAACAGCGCGCGGTGCACCGTCAGCTTGCGGCCGTCGGCGACCTCCATCTGACTGTACGCACAGCCCGCTCGGCCTGACCAAGGCATGACATCCGACCCGCGGTAGACCTTGCCGCGCTGATGGCACTTTTTAAGGAAGGTCCAGATTGTCTCGTTGTTCTCGGTGGAGAACGTGAAGTAGCTGCCGCCCCACTCGGGGTTGCCGAGCCGGCCGATCAGTTGTTGCGGAGGGCCATCGACTTGCTCGCCCGACGGTGTCGTGAACTCCACGCTGTCATCGTTGCCCAGCGCCGCGGCCAACTTGCGCAACTGGTCCGGATCGTCCCAATCCATCCAGTAGCCGAGCCGGACCGATTGCTCGGTTTGCCGAGCGGCGTATTGCAAGACGCGGCGTTTGCAGGCGTTGACGAATTGGTCGATGCCCAGCTTAGCCACATCCTCGCGAGTCTTCAGGCCGAGCTCCTTTTCAACCTCGATCTCTACCCAGAGGCCCTGGCAGTCAAAGCCGTTCTGATAGCGCAGGCGATTGCCTCGCATCGCATGGAAACGTTGATACGCGTCCTTGTACGTGCGGCCCCAGGCATGATGCACACCCATGGGGTTGTTGGCCGTGATCGGGCCGTCCAGGAAGCTCCATTCGGTCCCCGCCGCATTCTTGCGACGCAGCTTCTCGAAAATCGACTTTTCTTGCCACAGGTGGAGCATCTCGTGCTCACCCTGAATGAAGCCGGAGCCGGTGACCTGCTTAAACATAGATTCCTCATGCATTGGCCCATCGCCGGCGGCGAAGAACCGTGATCGTACCGGAGGGTGCTTCAAATGGCCTTGCCAAATGACAGCTATCCGGTGGAAATTGCTGCTTTTCGCAAAAGTCGGCTTGTTGGTTGCTCTCGTCCGTCAGAGAGGCTTTGGTACCCTTTTGAGCCGAAATGGGACGCATAATCCCCAGATTCTAACAACTCACCTGCCGCTCGTGAGCCTCGCAAGTTCTGACGCGGCACGGAATTCGATCCCTCGCTGACGCTTCGGGTTTCCTTTCCTGGTGGCTACCGGGCCTCGGCGATTCATTCCCTCGCTTCGGGTTTCCTTTCCCCCGGCCGCGCCGGTTGCATCGCTTGTGCGACTAGTCATGGCCGGAATGGATTCGTGCGCGTCGAGGGAACGGCGAGCAAATCGCTTGCCCCCCGTTCTTTGAGCTATGCTTGGGCAGCGTGGCGGCACACCGAGCTGTTAGCGCGCCCCGTGGGGGTAGATTCTCAGCGACAGTGGCGAGGAAGGGTCTGATGAACTGCGAAGAACTGGCGTCGAAGATCCAGCAGCTACGTCCCTCGGCGGAGACACGGGACATCGCGCGACTCTGTCTGCTGATTTGCAACAGCACGGATGACGTCAGCCAACTTGAAGATCCGGAGCTTCTCAATAACGTCTGGAAGGAAGTGGGGCTGCGGCTGCAAGCTGCCACGGATCAGCATGCCGCGATGACCGAGGAGCTCGACTCCCTGGCTCGCACCGATCCGCTGAAGTTCTCCCCCGAGCAGATTTGGGTGTTGATTCGCGCGATCAAGGTCCAGAGCCAGATTCTGGAAATGTATCTGGGCGAGCCCGTGCTCGGTTAATAGAGGCGCCCGGTGGCAAGCGGAAGCTGTTCGAGCTCCCGGTGAGGCCCGCCGAATTCCGAGTCTTCGTTCCGGTTCAGGACGGTGGTGGCCGCACGGAAACCGCGTTTTCCGAGACTCTCGGGCGGCCGATGTCACTGACGGGGTTGATGGGTGGGCCGCGCCGCTTCGCCGACCATCGAGATCCGCGTCAAGATTCGCATTCCGAGCGGCTTTGGACGCGGCCCTCTTTCCACTCGGCCCTGCAATCGTGAAAATAAAGCAGCGGGCTCAATGGCTCTGCCGCAGACTCAAGAGCTCCGCCGCGGGCACGTCCTCCTCATCACGATTCTCCTCTCCGCGTTCGGTTCGCATGCCCATTAATGTCATTTGTCCCGGCTGCCAAAAGCGGTTCAGCGTCAGCGAGAAGTTTGCCGGCAAGAAGGGGCCTTGCCCAAAGTGCAAGACGCAAATCAAGATACCAGAGGTCTCCGCAGAAGACGTCGTCGTTCACGCGCCGGAGAGCTTTGGCCCGAAGGACTCGCAGGGCCAATCGGTGCTAAAGCCGATTGCGCGGCGCGAGTTCACCGTCAGCCGCGTGCAGATTATCGCCAGCGTCTCGGCCGTGATTGGCGTCCTCATCGGCGCATTGGTTCTGCGTGGCGGCGAGGTGTCGCCCGTCGTGCTCGGGTTGGGCGCCGTGTTGCTCGGCCCACCATTGGCGATGGCCGCTTATACGTTTCTGCGCGACGACGAGCTGGAGCCCTACATGGGCCGATCGCTCTGGCTGCGCTCACTGGCCTGCGGCGCGTCGTTCGCCGCGATGTGGGGCGTTTATGCGGCCCTGAAATGGCTGGTGCTCGGAGGCGATGTCGAGCTCTTTCAGCTCGTGTTTTTGGTGCCGCCGCTGCTGTTTGGCGGAGCGGTGGCGGCCTGGGCCGCTTTCGACTTGGACTTGGGCAATGGCGCTTTCGCCATCGCCATGTATCTGGGCGCGACCATCGTGCTGCGACTGATCATGAGCTTGGGGCCGTTCTGATCGATGGCCGCCTCCCTGAAAGAGCTCCCCGAGCTGCTGGCACTGGATGATCGGCAGCGCCTGATCCGCATCCCGCAGGAAATCGATGTGCCCGTGACGCCGCGAGTCCAGCGGTTGATCGACACCTCCGCGTTCCGACGGCTCTCGCGAATCTCTCAGTTGGGGCTGGTCTCGCTGGTCTACCCGGCGGCGCATCACACTCGCTTCGAGCATTCGCTGGGCGTCTATCGGCTGGCTTTGCTCTACTTGCGGCAGCTCTCGACGGACGCCCGCTTCGCGGCGACGATTGAGCCGCATGATGGCGAATGCCTGTTAGTGGCCGCGCTGCTTCACGACTTGGGCCACTGGCCCTATTGCCACCCGATCGAGGACATGCAGTTGCCGGGCGTCCCCGAGCACGAGGAGTTCGCCAACAGTTTTCTTTTGGAGGGCGAGATCGCCGAGCTGCTCGAGTCCGAGTGGGGCATTCGGCCTCGCGAGATCGTCGCGCTGTTGTCCGAGAAGCCGCGGACGCCCAAGGGGCGAATTCTCGGCAGCATCCTGTCCGGGCCGATAGACATCGACAAGATGGACTACTTGCAACGAGACAGCTTGCACGCGGGGGTGCCGTATGGCCGCAATTTCGATCAGCAGCGCCTGATCGGCAGCCTCTGTCTGAATGCCAAAGGCGATGGGTTGGCGCTGACGGACAAGGGCAAGACGGCGGCGGAGATGATGGTCTTCGCTCGCTACGTGATGTTCAGCGAGGTTTACTGGCACCACACGGTGCGTTCGGCCACCGCGATGCTGCAGCGAGCGTTCTTTCTGCTCTACGAGCAGCTGGACTTGGACACGCTGTTTCGCATGGCCGAGCCGCCGATGATCGACGCGCTGCGGGCGAGAGCGGGTGAAAGTCCGGCGGGCGAGCTGCTGCACGGGTTGTTCGGCCCTCGGCGGCGGCTCTACAAGCGGTTGGCTCAATACAGTTTCTTTCGGGGCGGCGATCTTTACCATCAACTGGCGCGGCGGCCCTACCCATGGCTTTCGGCTTGCAGCGAGGCATTGGCCCGCGAGCTCAGCGCCGCGGCGGACGTGGCCGTGGGGCCACACGAGCTATTGATCGATGCCCCGCCGCCGCACCTCGAAGTCGAGTTCAAGGTGGAGATCCACTTCGCCAAAGAACGCGTTTACCGGCCGTTGGGTGACGTGTCCCCGGTGGTGCAGACGTTGGCCAAGAAGCAGTTTGACGACTACGTCAAGCAAGTCCGCGTGTTCGCGTCGCCGGCTGCGGCGCAGCAGCTTGCCGACCTTCCCGCCGCACGGCTGGAGGCGGCCTTGAAGCAAGCGATTCAGGCGGCTGGGGATTGAGCCGCTTGTCGTAGTGCAGGCTGCCGGCCTGCAATTCGGGGACAAAAACTTCAAACACAGGCTGGCAGCCTGTGCCACGTTCGACTGCCAGCCTGCAATCTGCGGCCAAAACTACAAACACAGGCTGGCAGCCTGTGCCACGTTCGGCTGGCAGCCTGTGCCACGTTCGGCTGGCAGCCTGTTCCACGGCGCCTCCTCCCTTGGATTGGACCCGACCTCCGGCGGCAGATATACTGCGAGGCTCTTGTCATCAACTTGGCCGCGCCCTCGCCGCCAATCGATATTCGGTTGACCCAACCACGTCATCAGCTATCAGGTGTTTCATGATTCACGCCGAAACCTCGCGCCGCCGTTTCCTGAAGTCCGCCGCCGCCATCGGCATCGCCGCTCCCTTTGCCGCAACCGCAGTTCGATTGGACGCCAAGGAGGAGCCGCTGTTTAAAATCTCCTTGGCTCAGTGGTCGCTGCACCGCGCTCTCCGCGCCGGCAAGATGGACAACCTCGATTTTGCAAAAGTCACGAAACGCGAATTCGGCATCGAGGCGGTCGAGTACGTCAATCAGTTCTTCAAGGACAAGGCCAAGGACGAAAAGTACTTGGGAGAGATGAAGCAGCGCGCCGCGGACGAGGGCGTGAAGAGCCTTCTGATTATGATCGACGGCGAAGGCCAGCTCGGCGCTCCGGAAGACGCTGCTCGCACCAAGGCGGTGGAGAACCACTATCGTTGGGTCGAGGCCGCGAAGTTCCTCGGCTGTCATGCCATCCGCGTCAACGCCGCCTCGAAAGGCAGCTACGACGAGCAGATGAAGCTGGCGGCCGACGGCCTGCGTCGGGTCTCCGAGTTCGCCGCGGACTTCGGGCTGAGCGTGATCGTCGAGAACCACGGCGGCTTGTCCTCCAACGGCAAGTGGCTGGCGGCGACGATCAAGTCGGTGGACCTCAAGAATTGCGGAACGCTGCCCGACTTCGGCAACTTCCACGACTACGACCGTTATCAAGGCGTCACCGAGACGATGCCGTATGCCAAGGCGGTCAGCGCCAAGAGCCATGACTTCGACGACCAGGGCAACGAGACTCACACCGACTACAAGAAGATGATGAAGATCGTGCTCGACGCCGGCTACCACGGCTATGTAGGAATCGAATACGAGGGCAGCAAGGCGCCCGAGCCCGAGGGCATCATGCTCACCAAGAAGCTGCTCGAGCGAGTGCGCCAAGAGCTGGCACAGGGTTGAGCCGATGTCGCAGTTGAGGCTGTTGATCCTGGGCGCCCATCCGGATGACGGCGAGTTTCATGCCGGCGGCATCGCCTCGGCCTATGCTCGCCAAGGGCATCGGGTGCGAGTCGTCTCGGTCACCAACGGCGCAGCGGGACACCACTTTCGCGAGCCAAGCGAGCTGGCTGAACGTCGTCGGCGTGAGGCCAGCCGCGCCGCGCGCGTGATTGGCGCCGAGTCCGAGGTGTGGGAGTTTCCCGATGGCGCCCTGGAGCCAAGCCTTGAAGTTCGCGCCCGAGTGATTCGCTGCATTCGCGAGTATCAACCCGATCTCGTGCTGACCCATAGGCTCTGCGATTACCACCCTGACCATCGCAGTGTCGGGCAAGCGGTGCAGGACGCCTCCTATTTGGTAACCGTGCCGTTGGTGCAGCCCGAGGTCCCGCATCTCAAGCAGGATCCGGTTGTCGCGTACATGCCGGACCTGTTCACCAAGCCAACGCCACTGCAGCCAGACGTGGTTTTGGATATTGGTCCCTGGATAGACACGATTGTCGAGATGCTGGCCTGCCACGAGAGCCAAGTGTTCGAATGGCTGCCGTTCAACCGTGGACGCGAATGTCCGGCGGACACGCCCGGCGCGGAGCGGCCGTCCGCCGAGCGGATGGCATGGCTGCGGGATTGGTACGCCGAGCGTGCCGCGGCGCGAGCCGATCGGTTTCGGTCCGCGCTGTGCCAGCGCTATGGCCAAGCGGCCGGCGAGCGCGTGCAATACGCCGAGGCGTTCGAGATTAGTGAATACGCGGCGCCGCTGGACGAACAGGCCAGAGAGCGGTTGTTCGGATTTCTCAATTGATGGCAGCCTGTGTTTACCCTGTGTTTACGTGGCACAGGCGGCTATGTGTTTCATTACTGCACGCCCACAATCTTAGCCCGGCCGTCCGCGCCTGCCCCGTCAGCCGTAGTACTGCCGCGCTAAGCGGTCGAGCGGCACGCCGCAGCGTTCGGCCAGCAGGATCCATTGGTTGAGCAAGAACTGTCGCAAGACGCCACGACGCTCCCAGCGCCGAGCGCTGGTAGAGAGCACTCCCGGCAGCACCGCGAGGCGCGTGTGCCGACGGAGCGCTCGGACAAGCAATACGTCCTCCATCAGCGGCGCCATCGGAAAGCCGCCGATTGTCTCAAACAGGTCGCGTCGCACAAAGATGCCCTGATCGCCGTAGGGCGTGCGCAGCCAGCGTTGTCGCAGCGCGTCCCCCCATTCGATCACTCGGTAAGGCCAGCGATCGCTGTTGATGCGATGGCGAAACGACCCGGCGAGTGCCCCGCGACGAACAACGTCGCAGACCTGACTCAGGCCATCCGGCGGCAATTCACAATCGGCATGCAGAAACAGCAATACCTCGCCACTTGCCAGCGCGGCTCCGCGGTTTTGCTGCGCTGCGCGTCCACGCTCGGCTTCTACGCAAATCACACCGGCGTGTTGGCTCGCGGATTGTCGAACCGTGGCGACGGTGGCGTCCTCGCTGCCGCCGTCGACCACAATGACTTCATGGGGTTGCTGAGCGACGACTGCGTCCAGGCAGGCCACGATCGACCGCTGCTCGTTGCGCGCGGGGATGACAACGGAGATGGTCGGCGTTTTCATCAAGCGACCAATGCCTAGCGCCGCGTCGAAGTGTCGGGCGCGGTGGGTGAGCCATGCCGTCCCATATGTCGAGTCAGAAAGGCGGCCAATTGCCACTGTTCCGGCGTGGCGGCGCCGGCGGCGGCTGG
>JAGQPF010000526.1 GCA_020426845.1 Planctomycetales bacterium | reverse complement strand
GAACGCCATCCGGCGGCGAAAATGCTCGTCAATTCGATGTACGAGGAAGGCGTATACGCCGAACGCGCGTTGCAGGCGGGCGCCATGGGTTACGTCAGCAAACAAACGGCGCCGGCGACGCTGATCGAGGCGATTCGCACCGTGTTGGCGGGGAAAATCTATCTCAGCCCCGAAATGAAGGAGCGAATCCTGCGGAGCCGAGTCGGCGGCGCCATCGAGCCCGGGAAGTCCCCGATTGAGGATCTGTCCGACCGCGAACTGCAGGTGCTGACGCTGATCGGCAATGGCAAGACAACCGCCGCCATCGCCAAGCATCTCCACTTGAGCGTGCACACGATTGACACGTATCGCGAGAAGCTGAAACAGAAGCTCGGGCTGGCCAACAGCGCAGAATTGAACCGGTACGCCGCGCAGTGGGTGCTGGAGAACGGCTAATAGAGATCTTGTATCGCGGACACGGCAGAGCCTCTCATGGTACGGCGAACCAACAATGCCACCCGGCGCAGCTAGAGTCGAATCGGCCGGCGCCGTGACGGCGGTGCGAGGCACGGTGCTCGACGCCTTTTTCCCCCAAGGCGCCCCGCCGATCGGAGCGCGATTGCGTTGCGACTCCGACGCTGACGGCGAAGTGATCTCGTTCGTGCACTCGCACCTTGGACAAGCCACCGTGCGAGCGATCGCCGTCGACTCAACCCGCGGACTGCGGCGAGGCGCTGACATCTGGTCCGACGGCGAGCCGATGACGGTTCCCGTGGGCGAGGCGTTGCTGGGCCGCGTCATCGATCTCCGCGGACGCCCGCTCGACGATGGGCCGCCGCTCAGCGACTCGGAACGGTGGCCGCTGCTGCGCCCTCCTCCGTCGCCTTCGGAGCGACGCCCGGCGGGCGATCTCTATCCCACCGGCATCAAAGTCATCGACCTGTTTTGCCCGTTCACGCAGGGCGGCCGAGTCGCGGTGTTCGGCGGCGCCGGCGTGGGCAAGACCATCGTGCTCACCGAGTTCATCCACAACATGGTCGAGACGCTGCACGGCGTCGTCGTGTTCGCGGGCATTGGCGAGCGATCTCGCGAAGGCCTCGAGCTCTGGCAGGAGCTTTCGCAACGGGGCTTCATGAATCGAACCGTGATGGTGTTCGGCCAGATGAAGGAGCCTCCCGGAGCCCGCTTCCTGGTCGGGCAGGCTGCGCTGTCGGTCGCCGAGTACTTTCGCGATCGCCAGCGGAGAGACGTCATGTTTGTCGTCGACAACGTCTATCGCCATGTGCAGGCCGGCATGGAGGTTTCGGGCCTCTTGGGCCGTTTGCCTTCACGGGTGGGCTACCAACCGACGCTGCCCGCCGACATCGCGGCGCTCGAGGAGCGGATCACGGCGACGCGCCACGGAACGATGGTGTCCGTGCAGGCCGTTTACGTGCCGGCGGACGACTATTCCGATCCGGCGATTACGCACGCTTTCTGGCACATGGACAGCGCCCTCGTGCTGTCTCGCGAAGTGGCGGCAGAGGGAATCTACCCGGCCGTCGATCCGCTCCAGTCCACCTCCAAGGCGTTGGACCCGAGCGTCGTCAGTCAGCGGCACTACGAAGTAGCGCAAGAGGCCCGCCGCGTGCTCGGGCGCTACGAAGAGCTGCGCGACTTGATCTCGATGCTCGGCATGGACGAGTTGTCGCCCGAAGACCGTGAGCTCGTGGGACGCGCCAGGCGAATCCGCAATTTTATGACGCAGCCGTTTTTCGTCGCCGAGTCGTTCACCGGCATGCCGGGGCGCCGAGTCGATCCGGAGCAGACGGTTGCCGGAGTCGCTTCCATTCTCGCCGGCGATTGCGATCACCTGCCGGAAGACGCGCTCTTTATGATCGGCGCCCTCGAGGAGGCACGCAGGTCATGACGCAAAAGGTCGGGCCTCGATCGCAGCCGCCCCTGGTGAGGCCGGGTGGGCCAGCCCTGGAATTGATCATCCGCACGCCTCGCGAGACCGTGTTCCGGGGCGATGTCTCGTCCGCTCGCTTTCCAACAGAGACCGGACAAGTTGGCATCCGACCGCGCGGCGAGGCGCTGGTCGTCGCCGTCGAGGCCGGCCTGGTGCTCGTGCGATGTGACGATGATCACTCGTTCGCGGGGACGGCGGGTGGACTGTTGCGATTTGACGGGCGTCAGGCAAATCTGCTGACACCGTTGGCCGTGCACGGCCGAGACGAACGCGAAGTGCTCGAGGCGCTCGAGCATGCCCTGGCACAGCCCAGCGCCGAACTGGAGACGCGTGAGCTGCTCAGCCGCGTCCAAACCAATCTGTTGCGCGAGTTGCGACAATCCGGCAGCGAGCTCTCACCGAGAAGCGAGCGAACGCGATGACCGGACCGTCGACTCCCCCATCCGACGACGGGCGCCGCGACGAAATGCACCATGCACTACGACGCGACCTTCGCCGCCATCAACGCCGCGACCGTTCGCCGCAGTCCTTCTGGCGATCGCTGGGCGTGCTCGGCATGGTGGGCTGGCCGATCGCCTTGGCAACGGTGGGAGGCGCCTGGCTCGGCAGGCTGCTGGACCGGCATTGGCACACCGGCGTTCGGTTCACGCTGATGTTGCTGACACTCGGCGTCATGATGGGGAGCTATACTGCGTGGCGAACCCTGAAGGAGCGCTCATGAGGATCTTCAACGCACTCCACGCACTCAACGCGATCAATGGGCTCAACGGAGTCGGCGCAGTGATCGGCGCGGCGCTGGGTGCGTTGCACGTTTGGTCGCTGTGGCGATCAGCTCGTCGTCCAACAGCACTGGGGGCGATGTTCGGACTGCTTCGCCTGACGTCGATTGCCATTTTGCTCGCCTTCGCAGCCATTGGCGGCGTCCTGCCGGCCACGGCCGCAGGCTGGGGCGTTGGATTTGCCGTCAGCCTGTTGGCCACGCTCGCCGCGTCGCGAAAAGATCATGAGGCCGCACGGTGAACGTCAGGATTTTTGGAGACGAACGTCTGTTTTCGCTCGGCCCGTTCTCCGTCACCGACACGATGGTCAGTTCGCTGGCGGTGTCGGCAGTCTTGGTGGCCATCGCGTTTTGGCTTCGCCACTGCGTGACTCGCCGCCCACGTTCGCTGCCGGCGACGCTGGCCAAGCTGACCGTGCGCTGGCTCGACCAATCCACTCGGGAAATCATCGGTCGCCCGGCGCCGGCCGTTTCCGCCTTGGCAGGTAGCTTGTTCCTCTTCATCGCGGCCTGCAATTTGTCGGGTCAATTGCCTCACGTCCATCCCGCCACGGCCAGTCTGGCCACCACGTCGGCTCTGGCTGTGATCGTGTTTCTCGCCGTGCCGTTTGCCGGGATCGTCACCCACGGCCCCGGGGGATATTTGAAGCACTATTTCTCGCCGAATCCCATCATGTTTCCGTTGCACATCGTGTCGGAGATCTCGCGAACCGTGGCGTTGGCGATGCGATTGTTCGGCAACATCATGTCGGGGCATCTCGTCGTCGGTTTGCTCGTGGCGTTGGCGGGATTCTTGGCGCCAATGCCGTTTATGGCACTGGATGTGCTCATTGGTTTGTTGCAGGCGTACATCTTCGCCATTCTCGCCACCGTGTTTGTCGGCGCCGCGATCGGCGTCGGGGAGAAATCATGAATCACGAAACCGTCATCGCCATGGTCTCGATCATTTCGGCGGCCGTCACCATGGCTGTGGGGGCGGTCGGAGCCGCCCTGGGAGAGAGCAAAATCGGCGTGTCCGCGATGGATGCTCTGGCCCGTCAGCCCGACGAGTCCAACTCCATCACACGCACGTTGTTTGTCAGCTTGGCGATGGTCGAGTCGACGGCGATTTTCTGCCTGGTCATCGCCTTGATTCTGATTTTTGCCAACCCGTTCGTCAGCGCCCCGCCAGCTCCATGACGGCAGTGTGGCTTCCGCGTGACGCCGGCCTCGCTGCCGCTTCCCATCCGCCCGCAACAGCGGTCTCCGCCGTGACTGACAGCATCTGGACATTTGTTTTCGAAACCTTGAATTTTGCCGCGCTCGCCGGCGTGCTGGCGTGGCTGTTCTTCAAGCCCGTGCGCGCCGCGCTGCAGGAGGAGCAAGCGCGGGCCGAACGACTGCAGCAAGAGGCCGTGGACAAGGCGGACAAGGCGGACCAGCTGCTGCGCGAGCAGGACGCGAAGCGGCAATCATTGGGCGACGAATTGGACGCGATGCGCGACGCCGCGCGGGCCGCGGCGAAGCTCGAGGCCGAGCAGTTGCTGCGCGATGCGCGCGCCCGGATCGAGCACGAGCGCGCCAATTTGCGGCGCGAGGCGGTCAACATCGAGCGCTCCCAAGTGGCGAAGCTGGCGGAGGCCGTGGCCGAAGCCACGCATCTCGCCGTGCAGAAACTGCTGGGTCAGATTGGCGGACCGGATCTCGATCGGGCCCTGCTGAGCGCCGGCTGCCGGGAGCTCCAACAGTTCTCGGACGGATCGCTTGCGGGCGTCACCGTCGAGTCCGCAAAGGCGCTGAGCGACGAGGAGCAGGCGCAGTTGCGAGGGGCTCTGGGAGACGAGCCGCCTCAGCTTCGCCTCGCACCCGAGCTGATCGCCGGCGTGAGGATCTCCACCTCGCGTGGCCTGATCGACGCTTCCGTCGCGGGGCTCTCCGAGTACGCTCGACAACTGCTCGTCACCGAAATGGACTCGCTGCTTAGCGACGAGGGGCCCGCTGAGGAGCATCCTGATGCCTGACCGCACCGAGCCTCACAAGGGTCCCCTGCGGCCCGACCGCTCCACCGGGCCCGACCGCTCCACCGGGCCCGACCGCTCCACCGGGCCCGACAGCTCCCTCGGGCCCGACCACTCCGAGAGCATCCGCCGCCGATTCGCAAGCGCCTTCGAGCAGCTCGATTTGGCGGCGGGTCTGCAGCCTCGCGGAGTCGTCCAACGCGTTGGCGACGGCGTGGCGCACGTGGCCGGCCTGGAGGACGTCGGCTATGAAGAGTTGCTGCGTTTCGACTCGGGCGCGCTGGGCCTGGCCTACGACTTGCTTGAGGATGGCACCGGCGTCGTGCTGCTTTCGGATTCACACCGGGTGCACGAGGGCGATGGCGTTCGGGGCATGCGACGTCCGCCGGAGTTGCCGGTCGGCCCGGCCCTGCTCGGCCGGATCGTCGACCCGCTCGGCAATCCGCTCGATGACGGCCCTCCCCTGCCTCGGCAGCCAGCCCTCCCGCTGTTTCGACCCGCGCCCGAGATCGTCGACCGCAAGTCGGTCGACGAGACGTTGTGGACCGGCATCATGGCCATCGACGCCGCCATCCCGATTGGACGCGGTCAACGCGAGCTGATTATCGGCGACCGCAATGTCGGCAAGACCGCCTTGGCGATCGACATCATCGCCTCCCAACAGCGCGGCGACGTGGCATGTGTCTATGTCGTCATCGGGCAGGCGATGTCCCGAGTGCTCACGCTGCGTCGCACGCTCGAGCAAGCTGGCTGTCTCGACAACACCGCGATTGTGGCCGCTGACGCGTCCACGTCACCGGGACTGCAGCATCTCGCGCCGTATGCCGGCGCGTCGCTCGCCGAATCGTTCCGCGAGGCGGGTCAGCACGCCTTGGTGGTCTACGATGACCTGACCAAACACGCCGACGCCTACCGCGAGCTCGCGTTGCTGCTCGGCCGGCCGCCCGGGAGAGAGGCTTTTCCCGGCGACATCTTTTACATTCACGCCGAGCTGCTGGAACGTGCCAGCGCCCGGCGGGCCGAGCGGGGAGACGGATCCGTCACCGCTTTGCCGCTGATCGAAACCACCGACGGCGACATCTCGTCCTACATTCCCACCAACCTGATCTCGATCACCGATGGCCAGATCTATCTGGACTCCGGCCGCTTCGACCGCAATCAACGCCCGGCGATCGACATTGGCCGCAGCGTCTCTCGAATCGGCGGCGTGGCACAAAGTCCGCGCATGCGAAAGGCCGCGAAGAATCTGAAGATTCAGCTCTCTCGATTCGAGTCTCTGGAGTCGCTCAGCCGCGTCGGATTGGAGATGGACGTCGGCATGCAGGCGACCATGCGCAATGGCCAGTTGCTGCGCGAGCTGCTGCGTCAGGATCGCCTGAGTCCACGCGATCACTTCGAACAGATCGCGGCGTTGGCGGCCGTCGAGCAGGGCTGGCTCCGCGACATCCCGTTGCGGCAAGCGCGCGGCGCGCTTGACCAGTTGTGCGACGCGGTGCGTATGGAGCACCCGGAGCTGGTCGCGTTGCTCTCCCGAGGCGAATTGCCGGACGACGAGGATGCCGAGAGCTGGCATGCGACGCTGCAATCGTTGGCGACTCGCTTGCGACGCCGCGCGACAACCGCCGAAACGACTTCTCGTCCGAGTGCGACCGACGGCGGGGAGAGCAAGGCATGAAACGCGAGCAGCAGTTGGAGCGGCGGCTGCACACATTGCACACCCTCGGCGAGGCGGTGTCCGCGATGCGTTCACTCGCGGCGCATCACTTTCGGCTGTCTCGACAAACGCTGCCGGCCGCGCGCGAGTATCGCCAACAGATTGAGTGGGCGTTGTCCGAAATCGACGTCCATCAACAGCTCAATCTGTCCGCGCCGCCGGGCGTGTTGTTGGTCGCCTCCGATCTCGGACTCTGCGGCGATTACAACCTGAAGCTCGCGCAGACAGCCCGCGACGAGCTTGAGCAACTGAAGATGGCCGGCGAGCTTCGCACTCCTCCGCTCTACTGCGTCGGGCGGCGGTCGCAGTCGATGCTTTCGAGAATGGGGCTGACCGCAACTCGGCTTTACTCCGCGGCCGCCAGTGTGGACGGGCTGCCGGGCCTGTTGCTCCAACTGGCCGAGGAGCTGCTCGACGAGTTCCTCAACGGCCGCTTCGGCAGCCTGCATGTGATCTCGGCGCGGTTTGAGGGCGCCGGTCGGTTTGTGCCAACCACAACCCAGGTGCTGCCCGTTCGCGCCAACGGTGAGGTGGCGCGTTTGCGGCCAACTTCCTATCAAAGTCGGCGCCGAATCGTCGGAGTCGCCGTCCGCGAGTACCTTTACACAACGCTGTACGAGCTGCTGTTGGACTCGCTGGCTTCGGAACACGGGATGCGACTGCTGGCCGCCGAGTCCGCTCGCCAATGGCTCGAGGAAACCGCCGAGACCGTGCGGCGCCAACTATCCGCCACGAGGCGCGAGTCGACCACGCAGGAGGTGCTGGACATTGTCGCCGGGCGGCGAACCATGCGAGGCGGACCAGCGTGACGAAACGGCGGCGAGGCGCAGCTATGCCGGTGTGAAAGGCCGGTGTTCGTTCCATGGATACCCTCGGCGGCACGCGCGACGAACCGGCAACCGACCTGGGGCGTTGCCCCAGGATACGCTGAGGAAGGCTTACAGCCTTCAACATAACGAGGCGGCACCACCCGGGGCGGCGCTGCGCTTGCCCCGGGCTAGGGTGAGATTGGCCTACGGCCAATGGCGCGGACAACGTGGCGCGGACAACGTGGCGCGGACAACGTGGCGCAGACATACTCCGCAAGGTCAAATGGCGCGAACAACATTGCGCAGACAACATTCCGCAAGGTCGAAGGGCGACGTCCCGAGGTGGCGACGTCCTGCAATTTCATGAAGGCTGAAGGCCTTGCTCAATGGGGGCGGAGCGTAGCACCGCCCAAGGTGATTCGTCACCGATTTGCATTGAAGGCCAAAGGCCTTCTTCAAAGCCCGGGGCAACTCGGTAGTTTCGATTGGAACCGCTGCGAACCGTTGCGATTGTCGCTCCCGGGACATTATGACCGAAGGCTGAAGGCCTTCCTCACGATCGGGGCAACGCCCGGCAACGCCCCTGGTGGCTCGATGGTTTCGATTGGAATCACTGCGAACGTTGCGATTGACGCTCGAGGCACATTATGACCGAAGGCCCAAGCCCCGATGGCTTGCATCGTTCGACTACTCGGTGGCTTTCCTCATCGGCAGCTCGTAACAGGCCGCTTCCTTGTTGGTCCGGACCAGGAGCCGGCGCCCGGTGAGGCACAGCGTGTTCCAGGCCGTGCCGGAGATGGCATCTTTCAACACGGAGCGAGGCTTCGCGGACTCGCTGCTTGGACTCGCATCGTAGAGGTGCAAGTCGCCTCCCTCGGACATCACCAGCAGATGGTCTCCCACCAGCAACGGCTGCCCGTGCCGCAGGCGATCGCCTTTCCAGATCCGCTCGCCATTGGCGAGATCGACGCATTGCAGCACGCCGTCGTTCAGCGCGTAGGCGTAGCCATCCTTGATCAACGTGTTGGTCAACTTGGTCCGCAACACTTTGCCGGACTGCCAGCCGAACTCGGCCTGCCATTGGTCGCCGCTGCGGCGCAGGAGGATTTCGGCGCCGCCCATGTTGTAGCCCTTGGAGACCAGCAGCCTGCCGTCGTCGATGCGCATCGGCTGCGAGGTATTGGCGGGGCCGCTGGTGGAGCCTTTCCAAGGCAGTGACCATAGTTTGTCACCAGTGTCCAAGGCATGGCCCGAGACCGTTTTTTCGTTGACTGACACGATCTGGTCGACGCCTTGGATTGAGTACACCACGGGCGAGCTGTAGCTGATCTGATCATCGCCCCCCGTCCACAACCGCTTTCCCGTGCGTTTGTCGAAGGCGACGAGCGAGGTCCACGGTCCGCTGCTCGGTCCTCCGCCTGGAATCACCACTTGACCGCCCACCACCAAAGGCGAATTGGAGCGTCCCCAGGCAACCTCTTGTCCGTCGCTGCCGGCCGCCACTCCGAATTCCTCCAGCAAGTCTTTGTCCCACAACAGCTCCCCCGTGGCGCCGTCCAGGCAGCGGAACTGCCCGGTTGCGCCCAAGGCGTACACGCGGCCATCGTCAATCGCCGGCGTGCTGCGCGGACCCAGTCCGCCCATCAGCGTGTCGTGCCGAGCCGCCACGACATGCGTCCAGACGAGCTCGCCGGACTCCACAACGTAGCAACTCACCCATTCCTGATCCTCGCGTTGCTCCATGGTGACCGCGTAGCCGTTAACTACCACAAATCCCGACCAGCCAGCCCCAATCGGCTGTCGCCACAACTGACGGGGCGGGTGCTGCTCCCAATCGGGTTCCAGCGCCGCGCCGGGCAGCACACCATTGCGATCCGGACCGAGATACTGGGCGAAATCGGTGGCGGAAGTGGTTTTTAGGTCAATGCCCTGACTCGGCGACGCGACCTCGGTCGCGGGAGGCGTCTCCTTGCCCGACGCTTGCCAGAAGAAGCGAAACGACGGCAGCAAGTCGCCGGAGGTCCGCACCGGACGCAGCACGACCACCATCGCTAACAGCGCCAGGCACAAAGACTTGATGACCCGACCGCGGACGGTCTGTGAATGGCCACTGAAAAAGATCAGCCAAACCAGAAACGTCAGGCCAACGTCAATCGCGAAAACCACCGTGAAGACATTGGTGAGCGCATGGTCTTCGAACCAGTTCGAAAACCAGGTGGCCGCCGAAAGCCCGGCAAAGAACAAGGCGATCGCCCAGGTCATAAAACCGGGACGGGTGCCACGTCGAGTTCGAGCCCGCTTGCTCCCCCTCCCCTGCCCTTCGGCCTGCTCGGCCAAAGGGGATGAAGACTCGGGCGTTTCGGCGGCGTTCTCCACAGACTTGTCCTCAGACATTGAACTCACCCATCGTATCTGGCAGCCGGCAAAATCTGCCGAATCGAAAAAGTTGTCAATATCGGCAAAGTTAACCTAAATCTCCTATCCGCCGAGTGCCGATCCTTCTCAAGCGGAATTATCTCGAACAGATTCTACGCGCGTGAGCCCGCCCCATGTTGAGACTTGCCCTACACGTGACCCGGCTGCTGTTTTTGTTGGCGATCTTCGCATCGCTGGCCGGGTGCATCATGTGCTGCGAGCCACACTATGACATGTTTCCGGCCTATGGCGGAGCCTGGGAACGCACGGACCGCAATCACGGAGTGGTTGGCTCCATGTTGCATCCGGAAGCCGGACAGTTGGTCGAAGCCGGATCCGGCGGGCTGACGACGCGGAGCAACGTCGAAGAGGTGGAGCCGCCAGCCGATCGAGAGCCCGAGCCGGACGACGAACCGGACGAATTCTTGCCTCCGCTGCCGGACGACTTCCAACCGGCTCCGGCCGCTCCACTGGAGCCCCCGGCCTATCCCGATCCGCGCTCCGGCGCCGGAGATCCGCTGCAGACCGGCCTCCGCTAACCGCCCGAGGCAGGGGCAATCGGCACAGCGCTCAACGGGCTCCGACGCCAATTTTACGGCAAAAACGTTGTCGATCGCCGGAAAGTTTTTCTTTCCCGAGCCTGTTCGTTGCCGCCACGATCGCTATTTCGCCCCGCGTTGCGGCAAAAACGTATGATTGTACTGGGGCAGCTGGGACACCCCCGTTTCCCACGTGCCGCAGGATCGGTCGACGAGCGAGTTTCGACACCCGATTTGCCGCCTCATTGATTCCACCTATCGCGTTGCTCGCCGGTCCGGCGAGATTCTACGGGCACAAGGACGAGCTGGATTGGCTCGGAATTCCATGAACCCCACCATCACGCTTTCGTGGCCCGAGCCACATGTCGCGCTGCTCACGCTTGACATGCCCGACAAAGGGGCCAACATCCTCTCGTCCGCGGTCGTCGCTGAGCTGCGCGAACGGCTCGACGAAGTGGCGGCGCATTCTGACACGCTGGGCGTGGTGTTGATCTCGGGCAAGCCGGGGATGTTTATCGCCGGCGCCGACCTTGGCGAATTCATCGCGGGCCTCGACGCACCGCCCGATCAGACCATCGCCAAGTCACAAGCGGGACAGCAGCTGTTTCGCCGATTGGCGGAGCTGCCGTTCGTCACCGTCGCTGCCATCGACGGAATCTGCGTGGGAGGCGGCGCGGAGTTGGCAATGTGGTGCGACCGCCGCGTGTTGTCGAACGACGCCAAGACCAGCTATGGCTTTCCGGAAGTCAAACTCGGATTGCTGCCGGGCTGGGGCGGAACCGCTCGACTGCCTCGCATGATCGGGCTTTCCAATGCAGTGGAGATGATCACGGGTGGCGAGAACATCGATCCTCAGGAAGCGTGGGCACTCGGCGTGGCCGACGACGTGACCTCGGCGGACACGCTGCTTTCGGCCGCCATCCGGCTCGTGCATCGCGAAGCGGAATCCAAGGCGTACCAGCGTGACCGCGAGACTTGGGCCGCTCCGATCGTGATGTCGCCGAACGAGCTCGGGTTTCTCGGCGCCGCTGCGTCGGCCGTCATCCTGGGCCAAACCAAAGGGCGTTTCCCCGCGCCGATGGCCGCGTTGGAATTGATGCTCGAATCGCAGGCACAGCCACTCGACAACGCCCTGCGAATGGAGTCCGAGGCGTTCGCGCGGCTGTTCGGGACGGAAGTCAACCGCGCGCTGTTGAACATCTACTTCCTGACCGACCGCAACAAACGCGATCGCGGAGTCGACACGGATGTCCGCGGCGCCGACGTCACGTCCGTGGGTGTGGTGGGCGCCGGCATCATGGGCGGCGGAATTGCCGCTGCGAATTTGAAGCGAGGCTTGCCCACGGTGCTCACCGACGCCTCGGCCGATGCTCTGCGAAGCGGCGCCGAAGCCGTTATGAAAGACGCCGCCTATGACCGCAAGACGAAAGCCGTCAACGCCGAAAACGCCATGCGGGTCGGCGCCCTGCTGAACTTGGGCAGCATGCAGCACGTCGCCGGCTGCGACGTGGTGGTCGAAGCCATCGTCGAGAACATGGACATCAAGCGGAAGGTGCTGCAGGCGTTGGAAAGCGAGATGCGCCCCGACGCGGTGCTCGGCTCGAACACCTCCACCATTCCGATCACAAAATTGGCCGACGGACTTGCGCGGCCCGAGCAGTTCTGCGGCATCCACTTCTTCAACCCCGTGCGTCGCATGAAGCTGGTGGAAGTCATTCGCGGCGAGTCCACCACGGACGAGACGGTGGCCACCGCCGTCGGCTACGCCAAGCGGGTCGGCAAGATGCCGATCGTCGTCCACGACGGGCCGGGGTTCCTGGTCAACCGCTTGCTGTTCCCTTATATGAACGAGTCGCTACAGTTGCTGATGGAAGGCGCGGATATCGGTGAAATCGAGAAGGCCTCGACTCGGTTCGGCATGCCGATGGGGCCGTTGGCGTTGTACGACATGGTGGGTCTCGATACCGCCCTGTATGCGGGCCGGGTGATGTGGGAGGCGTTTCCCGAACGCATCCACGCGTTGCCAATCCTGCCGGCACTGGTCAAGCAGGGCCGGTTGGGGCAAAAGTCGGGCAGCGGCTTCTTCAACTACGCCAATCGCAAAGGCAAAGCCGAGTCGGATCCGTATATCGACGAGTTCCTCACCGGCTACGTGAAAGAGCGTCGCGCGCACGATCGTGAAACGCTGACATGGCGACTGTTCGCTCCGATGATTCTCGAAGCGACGCGCGTGCTCGAGGAGAAACTGGTCCGCGACGTCCGCGACGTGGACTTGGGCATGGTTTTCGGGCTCGGGTTTCCGGCGTTTCGCGGCGGCTTGCTGTGCTGGGCCGACACCATCGGCGCCGCGGAGATTGTCGAGCGGCTCAAGCCACTGGCAGAGCTGGGAAGTCGGTTCGAGCCAACTCCCTTGCTGCTCGAGATGGCGCGCCGCAAACATTCGTTCTATGGAAGTCACTGAGGCGTGCATCTCGCGGGCCGAACCGTAAGCGAGGGATCGGATTCGCGAATCCCTGTCAATCCGAGACACTAACAGGCGACACCAGTTTCTCGCTTCACAGGTCGTATTGAACGGCCTCTCAAAACTCTCTCTCCTTGGATGGCGGGCACCACCATGAGCAAAGCGGTTATTGTCGAGGCGGTTCGAACCCCGATCGGCCGGGCGCACCCGGCGCGAGGCTACTACCGCGACACGCGCTCGGACGATCTGGCGGCCGCGTGCCTGCGCGGGCTGCTGGATCGCGCCGGACTGGATGCCAACTTAGTTGAGGACGTCTTGCTCGGCTGCACTCAGCAGACGATGGAGCAGGGCATGAACTTGGCTCGCAATGTGCTGCTGATGTCCGGGATCCCGGTCGAATCCGGCGGAGCCACGATCAACCGACTGTGCGGCAGCAGTCTCCAAGCCTTGAACCAAGCGGCGCACAGCATCGTTGCCGGCGCCGAGGACGTGCAGATCGTCGGCGGCGTCGAGCACATGCACCATCTGCCCATGACGCACGGCTTGGACATCAACCCCAAGTTGCTGCGTCATACCTCGCGAGGCGCCCTGCACATGGGCGTGACTGCCGAGTTTCTCGCGCAATCGATGGATGTGTCCCGCGAGGCGCAGGACCAATTCGCGCTGGCTAGCCACCAAAAGGCCGCGGCCGCGCACGCCGCCGGAAAGTTCAATGCCGAGATCGTGCCGATGCAGGCACGGGACGAGCAGGGGCAATTGATCACGGCGGAAGTTGACCAGTGCGTGCGCGCAGACACGAGCCTGGAGGCGCTCGGCGCTTTGGAGCCGGCTTTCATGCCGCGCGGCGGAACAGTGACGGCCGGCAACAGCTCGCCGCTCAACGACGGCGCCGCCGCCATGCTCGTGATGAGTGAGGACCGCGCCAACGAGCTCGGCCTAAAACCGATCGCACGTGTGCGCGCCACGGCGGTCGCCGGAGTCGATCCGTGTGTGATGGGCACAGGGCCGATTCCCGCCACCAAGAAGGCTCTCGCCCGAGCCGGGTTGACGGTCAACGACGTGGATCTGTTCGAGCTGAACGAGGCATTCGCCGTGCAGGCGCTGGTTTGCATGCGAGGACTGAAATTGGACCCTGCCAAAGTCAACGTCCACGGCGGCGCCGTCGCGATTGGCCATCCCCTCGGCGCCAGCGGCGCTCGGATTGCGACCACCTTGCTGCACGCGATGCGCGATCGCGATGCAACGCTCGGCGTAGCCACCATGTGCATCGGCGTCGGACAGGGCATCGCCACGGTCTTCGAACGCATCTCGTAATCCCGCCCCGTCCGCGTCGGTAAATTGTGGTCGCAGGGCCAGACGCGGCGACGAGCCAACGAGCCAACGAGCCAACGAGCCGACGAGCCGACGAGCCGACGAGCCAACGAGCCGGCGAGCCAACGAGCCGACGAGCCAACGAGCCAACGAGCCGACGAGCCAACGAGCCAACGAGCAACGAGCAACGAGCCGACGAGCCAACGAGCCAACGAGCGGGGCGTTGTCCGGCGATTCGTTGATGAAGGCTTTCAGCCTTCGAACAATTTGGGCGGCCCAACCCGGGGCGGCGCTGCGCTAGCCCCGGGCTACGGTGCGATTGGCCTTCGGCCAATTCCGCGAGCCATATGCCGAGTGTCGCGCACGGCCCGCGTTGTCGCTGTTCGGCGGTTGGTTAAAGGCGGAAGGCCTTTTTCAAAAGCCCAGGTCAACGTCCTGGGTGGACGGTTGGTGTCTTCTGCGACACCGTCGCACGTGCCCCTCACATCGCGAATTCATCGAAGGCCGAAGGCCTTCTTCAACGTAGCCCGCGGCAACGCCCCGGGTGGACGGTTGGTTTCTTCTGCCACACCGTCGCACGTGCCCCTCACATCGCGAATTCATCGAAGGCCGAAGGCCTTCTTCAACGTAGCCCGGGGCAACGCCCCGGGTGGACGGTTGGTTTCTTCTGCCACGCCTTCGCACGTGCCGCTCTCATCACGAATTCATCGAAGGCTGAAGGCCTTCTTCAACGTGGCCTCGGGTGGACGGTTGGATTCAATCACCGTCGATCTTCGAATTCGTCATAGAGCGCAAAGAGGCTTTCGCGGAGGTTGCCGTCACAGCGTCGATAGCAGGCCTCGATCGTCGCGGGTGGCACTCGCATCGAAATCGGCGTCGCACTTTGCAGCTCGTCGGCCAGCTCTTGCAACAGCTCCGGAGTCGGCGCGGGGCGGTGAAGCACGGGCCAACGAGTGGCGTGGTGCGTGGTGATCACGCAATAGGCGCCGCGCAGGGCAAGCAGTTGGGTTAGTCGTCGCCATCGCGAGAGCCGATCCCACCCGTCAACACATACGAGATGCATTTCCGCCGACACCTTTCGTTGACCGTCCCGCTCCGACGGCAGAAGAGAACTCATCCTCTCGGCCGACAGCGCGATTCGGTCCAAGGCGCCAGCGGGTCCGACTCGGAACCAATCAGCCCGGCCGCCGCGACGAATCCACGCGGTCAACAGTGTGTGCACAAGCGTCGACTTGCCGATGCCATGAGGCCCCACGATCTGGCACCGGCGATGGCTCACAATACGTTCGAGACAGGCGTCGAGCGACTCGATGGGGGGAAATCGATAGGCCAGGGCGCCGGGACGAATCCGACACGCCGCAAACGGGTTGGCAAGCGGGTTGGCAAGCGAATGGGAGATTGGCTGCGGGTCGACGAGTTCCGTGTCGGATTCCAGCGCGTGTTGGATTGGAATGGGTCTCATGCCTCACGGCCGCCGGGGCTCACGAGTCGTGGGCGAAATCCACCCGCATGGCGGCGCGACAACAGTCGGAACGGCGCCTCCTGGTAAAACGATCGGCCCTTGCGCGGGAACGCTCGCACACGCACGTACCAGCGGATTTTGACGATCCGGCCGTCATAGCTGAGCGGAGTATTGGGCAACACCACAGTCAACGTCGCGGGACCACTGACGTTTTCGGTGGAGTCGGGAGTGCGCCGCTCGAAAAAATGGACGCCGAGGTCTTCGTCGCCCTTCCCTTCGGTGTGCCATAAAACGGACACCTCGACCGCACTGACCGAATCCTCCTCGGCAATCTGAACACGGTACCGAAAGCGGATCTCGTCGCCCGGATGGTAGGTGGCCTGCGGCGCCAGCAACTCCAACTCCACGGAACAGGGAGCGTTCGCCTTGCGGGCCAATGCTTTGGGCTCATTCATGATGGCGAGCATCCTCGGCCGTCTTGTGCGGCAGCGTCCCGTGCCGGGGAGCGGATCGGTTTTCCTGATGTGGCACAATCAGCATAGCGTCACGACGTGGCGGCGGGGTGCACGATGAGCGGAAAGGTGCGATGAAACACGGGCCAGCTCTTCGCCTCCCCCTCGACTTCGATCCGCCAGTGGATGCTGTTGTTTCGCGCCACAAAGGTGTGCATCGCCTCGTCGGGAATCCGCAGCAGGAAGCGATGCTCAAACGGCTTGCCGCGATCGATCGTGAACGGGCCGTGTTGCACCAGGGGCTGCCGCCGCACCACATGCTGCTCGGTCCGGATGTCCGTGCCTTGCCGAAAGGTCGCCTCCTCCACGCAAACCAGCCAGACGTCCAGGCGATCCATCTCCAAACGCCCGCTTTGATTCAGATAGATTTCGTAGCGGCCGCCCGGATACAGCGGCAACTCGGAGATTTCCACCTGCGTCGGCCCGATCATCGTGTGAATCAGCAGCTCGCGAAAGAAGTAGCGCACGGCCCAGAAGCCGCAGGCGATGAAGGGCAACGTAAACAGCAGCAGCCACCACTGCGTTCGCTGGTAGCGGATGCTGTCGATTACGATCACGACCAAGGCGCCGGCGACGCCGCTCCACGCGGCGCAAAACAGCGCGGGCAAAGCCAGTTGCCAGAGTGGCGACTCGCGGCGGGGCAGTCGGTATGCGAGCTCGACGCCGGGGCTGTTGGTCAGGTTCGCGTCCGAGGGAACCGTCGGCAAGTCGCTCGGCGCCGTGCGCGCCTCTTTCAACAACTCCAACGAGGCGGCGCGGCGGGCCATCGCTCCGCGCCGCTCGACGCTGGCGCCAACTTCGAGCACCCCGTAGGCGACCCCGACGCCGCCAATGATGATGAACGAGGTCAACACGAGCACCATCAGGTAAAAGCCGTAGCCGAACGTGTAGTATCGCGGGTCTGGCTCCAGGGCCGAGGTAGTTAACAACGCAGCCAAGGTGACGCTGCCCAGCAGGAATAGCACCGCGTAAAACAAGGTCTCTCCCATCAGACCGACGGTGGCGGAGCCGGTGCTATGGGTCCCTCGCTTCTTTTCCCAGATTCGAATATAGCGGAGCACGTGGGGCGAGTTCTCGCGTCAATGCGGGCAGCGCGTTGCCAGGACATGCCGGCAATCGCGGGGGAATCGCGGGCATCGCGGCGGATGGTGAGTCGCGGCTGCTTTTGCTAGGTTGTGGAGATGCCCGGCAGGGAAACGCGGCTGACGTGGCCCTCTCCGCGGCAAGTGGTCCCCCGATTGTAATCTTCCAATCACTTGAGCAAAGTGTGGAGACGAAATGCGACAAATACCCGCTCGACGAGCCTTGCTTGTGGGACTGCTTGCGATGTTTGCCTGCGGCCCCTGGGCGGTCGCGGACGATTGGCCACAACTGCTGGGGCCCCAACGCAACGGGATCAGCAAGGAATCGGTTGAGCCGTGGGGAGACGGCGGCCCCAAACTGCTCTGGCGACAGCGCGTCGGCGAAGGGTATGCGGGCGTCGCGGTCAGCTCCGGATTGGCGGTCGCCTTCCACCGCGAGGGCGGCAAGAATGTCGTGGAGGCGTGGACCGTCGAACTCGGCAAGCCGGCATGGCGCGCCACCTTCGACGCTCCCTATCGCGGCGGCATCAACTCGGATCGAGGCCCGCGCTGCGCGCCTGTCATCGGGGGCGGCAAGGTCTACGCCTATAGTGCGGGCGGAGTGCTGGCCTGTGTGGACCTGAAGAGCGGCGACCTGCTCTGGACGCGAGCTCTGGCCAGCGAATACCGAGCCCTCGACGGGTACTTCGGCGCCGGCAGCACCCCCATCCTCGTCGGCAGGCTGCTGCTGCTCAACGTCGGCGGCCGGGATGACGCCGAACTCGTGGCGCTCGACGCCGCCTCCGGGCGCACGGTTTGGAAACACGGCGAGGACAATGCCAGTTATTCGTCACCCACGATCATGGACTGGGAAGGCAAGCCACATGTGGTGTTTGTGACGCGATTGCACTGCGTCGGCGTCGAGCCCGAGACAGGCAAGGAAGTGTTCCGATTTCGCTTCGGGCAAACAGGCCCCACCGTCAACGCCGCGACGCCGTTGGCGTTCGACAACCATCTGTTCCTGTCGGCCAGCTACGGCATTGGCGCCAGCATGTATCAAGTCGGCGGCGGCAAGCTCTCGCCGCTCTGGAACAATGACAACTCCATGTCGAGCCAATATACGACGTGCGTGCAGCGAGACGGCGCGTTGTTTGGCATTCATGGCCGCGAGGACGCTGGCTCCGCGTCGCTGCGTTCCGTCGACGCCAAGACCGGCAAGGTGCTTTGGGAACAGGATTCCGCAGTCGGCCACCTGTTGCTCGCCAAGAATTACTTGATTGTGCTCGAAGTCGACGGGCGCCTGCGGTTGGTGGAGCCCGACAAGCATCAGTAT
>JAGQPF010000525.1 GCA_020426845.1 Planctomycetales bacterium | reverse complement strand
TCGTGGCGCAGAGAAACAAAAAGGGAAACGAAGGCCGGACAGCCGCCAAGTCCGCAATCGCGATGTCCGGATTCGGCGGATTGAGTCGCTGCAACCACAACGCAGCCATCGCGCCTAAAACGGCCAACAGCAAGCAAAAGACCTTTTCCTGCCTGTTGCGCGGGCGGACCATTCGCCCAACCAGCAGGCTCGATGCGACGATCATGCCAAAGAACGAGGCCAACAACAGCGGACGTCCGCCGGGAGTCTTCAGGACCGCATTGATCGTGAGAGTCATCACGAGAAACCCGACGATGACGCCCGCGGCCAGGCCGCACAGGAACCGCAGATCGAGGTGCGCCGCCGCTTTTCGCCATTGCCGCTGTCCGACGAGTCGCAGCAGCGTCCCGTCCACATGGCTGAGCGCTCGCACGAGCCGTTCGTAGATGCCGACAATTAGGGCCACCGTGCCGCCGGAGACGCCCGGCACCACGTCGGCACACCCCATCGCCACCCCGCGCATTACGTTCAATAAGTCGCCAGTCATGCAATAAGTCCGTTTTGAAAAAGACCCAACTGGCAATCGGAACAGCGTTCGTCATCCAGCAGAAAACTGGCCGATTGCCGGATCAGGTGTTTTGGCGGGCCCACGCCAAAACGCGGGCTTCGTCGACGCTTTTGCACGCCGGCCGGGCGGTGTGACCGTCACTCAACGGCGGGGAGCGCGCAACGCGGCCTTCGCCGTTCCTCTGGTACTGTTTTCGGCAAGATCCCACCAATTGTCCGCTTTTTCTCAGTCTACCCATTTCGCGACGCCCCGTTGGTCGGCCCTTCCTGCCTCAACGACGCATCAGATCCATGTTGACCGGCAAGCTAGGGCCGATAGAATCCACAGGTGAACGGATTCGACAGGGACCTTCTGCCACCCTGTTTCAGATGAATGGTGTTGTCGTAAGCGCTAGTCATTCTCGTCTTACCCACTAGCGAAGAGATTTCGAACCGTCGTTGTGTCGCTTAACACTCGGAGCCCTGTTCGCGTCTGGTCTTGCGGCAACAAACTCGCGTTTGCTGACACATCCGTGGCCAAACTGCCATTTGTCTCGCGCAAACCGAGCGGTAGTCTCGCCGTGTCGATGTCGACAGGCGAATCCAGGGAGAGGATTTGAGATGAGCGAAAACCGGCAACCGGGAAACCAGATGACGCTGGCTTGTCCCGCAAAGCTCAATCTGACTCTACGGATTCTCTCGCGACGGGCGGACGGTTTCCACGAGTTGGAGTCGCTGATGGTTCCGGTGGGGCTGTTTGACACCTTGAGCTTTCGTCGAACGTCCGATTGCCGGATCTCGTTGTCGTGTCGCTGGGCAGCGGGTTTCGGCAAGCTGGCCGGGAGCGGTGGCAAGGCAGGCTTCCGCGATGCAACGTCCGGCCAAGAGCTGGACGATTCGCTGCCACCTGCGACACAGAATCTCGCCTACCGAGCCGTGGAACGCTTGTGGCGTGAGAGCGGGCAACACCATGGCGCGGTGGTCACCTTAATCAAGAGAATTCCAGCCGCTGCGGGACTTGGCGGGGCGTCGAGCGACGCGGCGCATGCTCTTGTGGCGGCGAACCGCGTCTGGGAGCTCGGCATGTCCCCGCACCACTTGGCGTCAATCGCGGCGGAGCTCGGCAGTGACGTGCCGATGTTTTTGACGCGAACGCCCGTGATCGCTCGGGGGCGAGGCGAGCAGTTGGAGCCCACCCGTTTGCCTCAGCTTCACCTCGTGTTGGTCAAGCCGGCAGCCGGGCTGTCCACGCCTGACGTTTATCGAGAGTTACGGCTGCACGAGTGCGCACCGCAGGGGCCAACGGCGAGCGACGTCGCAGGCCATTTGGTCGCGGGGGACATCCGCCGCGCCGAAGCGGGCATGGTCAACGACCTGGAGCGTCCGGCGCGGCGACTTTCGTTGGCAGTTGGTGAAACGTTTGCGACACTGGCCTCGTTGGGACTTCGGCCCGCGATGAGCGGCAGCGGCGACTGTTGCTTCGCCTTCTGCCGATCAGCTCGAGCGGCTCGCCGCGCCGCAGCGCGTTTGCGGAGCCGCGGAGAACTGCGGGCGTACCCGGTTGCCACCCTTTGAGTCAGCTTGAGTCACTTTGGAAAAGTAGCCGGGAAACACAACAACGCATTTCAAAACTTCCCGATCAGCAATCGGGTTGATAAAACCAGCAGAAAAACTGCCTTCGATTGCGCCAGGGTAGATTTTTGAAATGCCCTCGAAGTGCAACGACTACGTTGAATGAAACGCGATGATCAACCGGCGCAGGCAATCGCCTGCGCCCGTCAAGTTTGGGCCTGGAGCGGAGACGTGTTAGGAGGCCGTTGAGAAACACCGGTGGGGTGTTGTTCAACTGGCTGTTAGAATACGGTTGACGACGGGCGGCCAATCCAGGGAACACGGAACGTGCGGAAAATGACGCTGGCCGATACGCCAAGGAGCGCGCCATGGAGATTTCGGAAGTTCGCATAAAGCTCATGGAGGATTCGGACGACCGACTCCAGGCCTTCTGCTCGATCACCTTCGACAACTGCTTTGTCGTGCGGGACCTCAAGATTATTGAGGGCACCAACGGCGCCTTCGTCGCCATGCCTTCGCGAAAATTGACGTCGCATTGCCCAAACTGCGGATCCAAAAACCACCTCCGCGCATCGTTCTGCAATCACTGCGGAGAACGTCTGGCGGAAGATCGCGCCGGACGCGACGCGGAGGGCCGCACCAAGCTCTATGCCGACATTGCGCACCCGATTAACTCGGCCTGCCGCGAGATGATTCAACAACGGGTCATCGCAGAGTTCGAGTCCGAGTTGATTCGCGCTCGCGAGCCGGGTTACGTGTCTCGCTACGACGAGGACTATGGCGACGCCGGTCCGGAAGAGACATCCAACGAGAGGCTCATGAAGACGCAGCCCGCTCAGGATCTGCAGGGACCACACCGCTTGGTCC
>JAGQPF010000524.1 GCA_020426845.1 Planctomycetales bacterium | reverse complement strand
TGTCAGCAACGCCCGTGTGGAACAAGTCGAACCGTGAGCATTCGTTCATCGGCTCGGAGCCGCAGAGCGTGTACGATGCTGCCGCAGCGGCCGTGAAACAGCTCGATTGGCAGGGCCGCTGGCACGTCGACGCGGACCATATTGGCCTGCCCACCGTCGATCGATTTCTCGCCTGCTCGGACTTCTTCACGATCGACGTGGCAGACAGCATCGGCAAGCCGGCCTCGGATTCGGACATCACCACGTTCATCGAGCGGCACCCGGAGCTGCAGGGCGAAGTGGCCATTGACGGCCTCGACTCGCCGCTGCAGATCTCGGCCGCACAGTTGCGGTCGACCGTCGGGCAGTACTTGCTCGCCTGCCGTGAAGCCGGAGAGATTTACCGCTACATCGCCGACAAGAAAGGCGGAGAGCTGGAGTTCGCCGCGGAGGTCTCGATGGACGAGACCGACTCGCCGCAAACGCCGCCCGAGTTGCTCGTGATCTTGGCGATGCTGGCGGACGAAAAGATCCGCGTGCAAACGATCGCTCCCAAATTCACCGGCCGATTCAACAAGGGCGTCGACTACGTCGGCGACTTGACCCAGTTCGAAAGAGAGTTCAACGACGACCTCGCCGTGCTGGCACATTCGGTGCGTGCGTACGGGCTGCCCGAAAACCTCAAGGTGAGTGTGCACAGCGGCAGCGACAAGTTCTCGCTCTACCCGATTATTCGCCGCGCGCTGCAGCGCACCGGCGCCGGGCTGCACCTCAAGACCGCGGGCACGACCTGGCTGGAGGAGTTGATCGGGCTCTCCGAAGCCGGCGGTGACGGACTCGCGCTGGCCAAAGAGATTTACGCCTACGCGTTGGCGCACATCGACGAATTCTGCGCGCCGTACGCGTCGGTCATCGATATCGACCCCGCGCAGCTGCCGGCCGCGGAGGTCGTGCAAGACTGGAGTGGCCAACAGCTGGCCAATGCGGTCCGGCACATTCCGAGCCACCCCGAATTCAACTCGCACGTTCGCCAGCTGCTTCATGTATCGTTCAAAGTGGCCGCCAAGCACGGCGATCACTATCTCGATATGTTGAAGCAGAATGCGGAAGTGGTCGGCAAGAACGTGACCGAGAACATCTTCGACCGACACATGAAGCCGCTCTTTCTCGGGTAAACAGCATGCGACGCAGAACGCTCGGCCAAACCGGCTTGGAGCTGCCCATTGTCAGCTTCGGCGCCTCATCCCTCGGCCAGGAGTTTCGGCAAGTCCGGCTCGACGAGGTCTTGCAGAGCGTTCATGTGGCGCTCGAGCTGGGAATGAACTTCATCGACACCTCGCCGTTTTACGGCCGAGGCATGTCCGAGGTGCTGCTGGGGATCGCACTGCGGGACGTCCCTCGAGACGACTACCTGCTCTGCACCAAGCTGGGCCGGTACGACCTGGAGCACTTCGACTTTTCGCCCAAACGGGTGCGAGAAAGCGTGGATGTTTCGCTCCATCGTCTCGGCGTCGACCACGTCGACATCATGCTTTGCCATGACATCGAGTTCGTCGACGTCCGGCAAGTGATTGATGAGACGTTGCCCGCGTTGCGTGCCATACAGCAGCAGGGCAAGGTCCGCTTCATCGGTTTCAGCGGTTACCCGCAAAAGATCTTCCGCACCGTGCTGGAGCAGACCGACGTGGATGTGGCGATGAGCTACAACCAGTACACGCTGCAGAACACCCGTTTCGCCGACGAGACGATTCCACTGTTGAAACAGCATGGCGTCGGGGTCATGAACGCCGGCCCGTTCAGCGCGCGGCTGCTCACGAATGCTCCGCTGCCGCATTGGCTTAAGGAGCCCGAAGAGGTGAAGCAGGCGGCTCGCGATGCGGCGAAATTGTGCTTCGACGCGGGGGTGGACATCGCTCAACTAGCGCTGCAGTTTTCGATCGCCAACGAGGATATCGCCACGACCGTCGCCGGCAGCGCCAATCCCGAGAATATTCGCAACTGGGCGCGATGGGCCGACGAGCCGCTCGACACTCAGCTGCTGCAGGACGTCCAGGCGATTTTCGCGCCGGTGAAGAACATTGGGCACACGGAAGGGCGTCCCGAGAACAATTAGGTCCAATCAGCATGGAGAGTCGGGCAGCACCCGGCATCACCCCAAGGCATCCCTATGAAGGCAGTGCAACTGGAACGCCCCGAGTCGTTTCGTTTTATCGACGTCGCCGAGCCCAGCGATCCTGGTCCGGGTGAGGCGATCGTGCGCGTGCACAGTGTGGGCATTTGTGGCACCGACTACGGCGGCTATCTCGGCAAGATGCCGTTCTTTAGCTACCCTCGCATTCCAGGGCACGAACTGGGCGTCGAGGTCGTCGCGGTGGGGGATGGCGTCACGAACGTCAAAGTCGGCGACCGCTGCTCGGTCGAGCCTTACATCAACTGCCAAAAGTGTTACTCGTGCCGCCGTGGGCACACGAACTGTTGCGAACACCACCAGACGCTGGGTGTGCATTGCGATGGCGGACTGCAACATCTTTACTCGTTGCCCGCGCGTAAATTGCATCTCGCCGAGAAGCTGAGTTTTGCGCAGAGCGCGCTAGTCGAGACGCTGGCCATCGGCTGCCACGCTGTCGACCGCGGGGCGCCGACCTCGGAAGAGACCATCATGATCATCGGCGCGGGGCCGATCGGGCTCAGCGCTTTGGAGTTCGCCAAGCTCTCGGGCGCGCGAACGATCGTCGCCGACATGAATCCTCAGCGTCTTGAATTCGTCCGCGATCGCATGGGTGTGCCGGACACGGTGGAGGCGACCAGCCCCGAGGAAATGCTACGCCGGGTTGAGGAGCTAACCGAGGGCCGATTCTGCGACGTCGTGATCGACGCGACAGGCAGCATCCGCTCGATGTCCGGCGCCTTGGAATATTGTGCGTTCCGAGGCCGGCTGGTCTACGTCGGCATTTCGCAAGACGAGCTGCGATTCCCCCACGCGCCGGTCATGCACCGCCGCGAGCTGACGTTGCTCGCCAGTCGCAACGCGCTTTCGAAGGACTTTGAACGGATCATTCGACTCATTGAAGAGGGTCGGATCGACACCCGCCCGTGGATCACGCACCGGGCGCCGTTTGCCGAGATGATCGAACAGTTCCCCACTTGGATGAATCCCGCGAGCGGCGTGATCAAGGCCATTGTGGAGTTGGACGACGCGGAGTAGCGGCGTGTTGCAATCGGCAGGTCTGAAGAACAAGGAACGCAATTGATGAAGTCGTGTGTCACCGTCAGTCTGGTCGAGGAGGCCCGCGGCGGCCCGTTCGTGCTTTGGGATGACCTGCCGGCAGCGGCCGCTCGCGCGGCGGAGCTGGGTTACGATGCGATCGAGATCTTTGCGCCGGGCCCGGACGCGGTCGATCCGGTCGCGCTGCGCGGGCTGTTGGACCAGCACGGGTTGGCGTTGGCTGCAGTCGGCACGGGCGCCGGCTGGGTGAAGCAGCGACTGCAGCTGGCCGATCCCGATGCGGGGAAGCGCCGGGCGGCGATCGATTTTGTCCGTTCGATGATCGATTTCGGCGGGCCGTTTGGAGCGCCGGCCATCATCGGCTCGATGCAGGGCCGCAGCGGCGACGGAGTGGACAAGCCGACCGCATTGGGATACTTGGCCGAGGCCCTTGAAGTGCTCGGGGAGCACGCGTCGCAGCACGGGGTGCCGCTGATCTATGAGCCGCTCAACCGCTACGAAACCAATCAGGTCAACACGGTGGCGGACGGAGTTTGCTTGCTGGAGCGGCTTTCCACTCGCAACGTCACGCTGCTGGCCGATCTGTTCCACATGAACATCGAGGAGAGCAGCATCCCGGACGCATTGCGCCAGGGCGGCACGCACATCGGCCACGTCCATTTCGTCGACTCCAATCGGCGTCCCGTGGGGCATGGACACCTGGACATGCGGCCCGTGATCGGCGCCCTGCGAGAAATTGGCTATGCCGGCTACCTATCCGCCGAGGCATTCCCGTACCCGTCGCCCGACGCCGCAGCCGAGCAAACGATTCGCGCGTTCTGCTACTGCCTGGGCGGGTTCGATCACTGACAAGTTTATGTCGCATTTGAACGTGAGCCGTCCAGCGGGCCTCGCCAGGAGCGCCAGCGCTGGAGGCCCGGCCGGTCGGCAGCCGATGCCGCACTTTCCCTTGGAGGCCAGATGCTCAAGCACCAACTGATCCATCCGCAAATCAACGCCATCCTTGGGCAAGCGGGCCACCACGGGGCCATCCTGATTGCCGACGGCAACTACCCCGCCTCCAGCAAGAAGGGGCCCAACGCCCAAGTCGTCAGTCTCAACCTGATGCCGGGCGTCGTGACTTGCGACCAAGTGCTCAAAGCCATCCTGTCCGCGATTCCCATCGAGCGGGCGATGACGATGATGTACGAGACGGAAGGCCCCTATGCGTTGACCGAGGATCCGCCGGTCTGGGCCGAGTATCGCCGCACGCTGCAGGAAGCCGGCTCCCGGCTGGAGCTGGAGCCGATCGAGAAGTGGGCCTTCTATGACGCCGTCGCCACGCCCGACCACATTCTGACCGTGCAGACCGCGGATCAGCAACGCTACGCGAACGTCCTGCTGCACATCGGCGTGCGAATGGATGATTGAAAACGACGTTTAGGATCGAGGGAAAAACAACTTCCCGAATTGAGGATTGGCACTTTTCCTTATTCTCAACGAGGCACCAGCGTGATCATTGACGCGCATCAGCACTATTGGCAGCTGGCGTTGCCGTTCGAGTACGATTGGCTGCGGGCGCCGCAGCATGCGCCGATCTGCCGCGACTACCTGCCCGAGGACTTGCTCCCTCACCTGCAAGCGACCGGCGTGCAGCGGACCGTGTTCGTCCAGACCCAGCACAATGTCGCGGAGAACCGCTGGGTGCTCTCGCTGGCCGAGCAGCACGACTGGATTGCCGGTGTCGTCGGCTGGGTGGATCTGGCCAGTGACCAGTGCGAGTCACAAGTCGAGGAATTCCGCCAGCACCCGAAATTCGTTGGCGTCCGGCACATCACCCAGGACGAGCCGGACGACAACTTTATCGTTCGCGAGGACGTGATGCGGGGGCTCCAAACGCTCGAGCGACACGGGGTCCCGTTTGACTTGCTGTTCTACGTCAAGCATCTGAGGCACGCGGTGACGTTGGGACGGGAATTGCCGGAACTGCCGATGGTGATCGACCACCTGGCCAAACCACGCATCAAGGAGGGGGGCACGGAGGACTGGCTGCCGCAACTGCGTGGGGCCTCCCAATTCCCGAACATTTATTGCAAACTATCGGGAATGGTGACCGAGGCGGATTGGCAGGCGTGGAAACCGGCCGACCTGAAGCCGTACGTCGAGGCGGCATTGGAGCTGTTTGGCCCGCAACGCTGCATGTTCGGATCGGACTGGCCCGTCTGCGAACTGGCGGGAAGTTACGAACAGGTGCACGCTGCCTTGCGCGAGCTGATCGGACAGCTCAGCCAATCCGAGCAGGACCTGATCATGGGCGAGACGGCCCGCCGGTTTTATCGCCTGCCGGATTCCGAATCCGCTCCGGCGCCGTAGCGACGACTCGACCATTGGCGGTGATCGTTCCACCGTGCGGGAAGTTGCCGTTCCGCATGCCGGCGCGTTCCGCCCTCTACCATTCATTGCCTCCAAGGCGCCGTCCCGCAATCGAAAGTGAACAGGATGAGCAGTTTGTTTGATCTCTCCGGTAAGATCGCCGCCGTGATTGGCGGCACTGGCGTGCTGGGCGGCGCGATGGCCGACGCGTTGGCAGCGGCCGGCGCCAAGGTCGTGATTCTCGGTCGCAGCGAAGAGCGAGGCCAAGCTCGCGTGGACGCGATCGAGTCAGCCGGTGGGTCGGCGCTGTTTCAGTCGGCGGACGCGCTGAACATCGACTCGCTGCGCGAGGCTCGCGATGCGATCACCGAGCGGGCCGGAACGGTTTCGATTCTGATCAACGCGGCGGGAGGCAACCGCCCTGACGCCACGTTGCCGCCCGGCAGCGACTTTTGCAAACTGCCGCTCGAGGCCTGGCAACAGGTGTTCGATCTCAACTTGGCCGGCGGAGCGCTGTTGCCCTGCCAGGTGTTTGGCGAGCCGATGGTGGCGGCCGGCGAAGGCAGCATCATCAACATCGCCTCGATGGCAGGCATGATTCCGCTGTCGCGCGTCGTGGCCTACTCGGCGGCCAAGGCGGCGGTCATCAACCTGACACAATTCCTGGCTCGCGAGTGGGCCACTCGCGGTGTCCGAGTCAACGCGATCAGTCCCGGGTTCTTCCCGGCCGAGCAGAACATGAAGCTGCTATTCAACGAGGACGGCAGCTACACGGAGCGCGGCGGACAGATCATTGGCCACACTCCGATGGCCCGCTTCGGCGAGGCCCATGAGCTCGGCGGCACCGTCGTTTGGCTGGCGTCGTCGGCCGCCGCTTCGTTTGTCACCGGGCAGAATATCGTCGTCGACGGCGGATTCTCGTCCGTGACGATCTGACGACCTACAACATTTCAAAAACTTCCCGATTGGCAATCGGGTTGATAAAACCAGCAGAAAAACTGCCTTCGATTGCGCCAGGGAAGATTTTTGAAATGTCCACTAATGAAAAATCAACAACAAGTCACAGCATCTTCAAATAGCGAGTCAATCATGAGCTTGAATATTCCCGCCCGAGGAGACCTCGACTTTTTGGCCCTGGGGGCCCTGGTGCATCGGCTGGACCCCGGTGTGATTCCGTTCCGGCAGGCTAGCTCGTTCGACATTCACGTCTCGGGCGGCGAGTACAACGTGGCGGCCAATCTCGCGTCATGCTTCGGCCAGAACACCGCGGTGTGCACCGCGATGGTCGACAACGGCATCGGCGAGATGATTGAGAATCGCGTTCGCGAGAAGGGTGTTCGCGGCATCTACAAGCGATTTGAGCACGACGGCGTCCGCGGCCCCAACATGGCGACTGTCTATAGCGATCGTGGCCAAGGCGTTCGCGCCCCGGTGGTGTTCTACAATCGCGCCAACGAGGCCGCGGCCGAGCTCAAGGCCGGCGACTTTGACTGGGCCAAGATCCACGAGGGCGGCGTCCGCTGGTTTCATTCGGGAGGCATTTTTGCCGCGTTGTCGCCCACGACGTCGGACGTGATCATCGAAGGCATGAAGGCGGCCAAGAGCGCCGGCGCTGTCACCTCCTTCGACCTCAACTATCGGGCCAAGCTCTGGGCCTCGCTCGGCGGACTGGAGAAGGGCCAGCAGATCATTCACGAGATTGTCACGCATGTGGATGCATTGTTCGGCAACGAGGAAGACCTGCAAAAGGGGCTTGGCATCAAGGGTCCCGAAGTGGAGGAGCGAACCGAGTCGAAGCTGAACCCGGACACATTCTTCGACATGATCGACCGCGCTGTGGAGAAGCACCCGCACATCAAGCTGGTCGCCACGACGCTTCGTGAAGTCCATTCCACCAATCGCCATAGCTGGGCCGCCGTGCTCTGGCTCAACGGCGAGCGATTCGTGAGCCCGACCTGCGAGCTCGACGTGCTCGACCGCATCGGCGGCGGCGATGGCTTCGCCTCCGGTTTGATCTACGGGCTGCTTAACGGCAAGTCCGGCGAAGAGGCTCTACGGCTCGGCTGGGCCCACGGCGCGCTGCTGACCACGTTCCCCGGCGACGTCTCCCTGGCCAAGCTGCCCGAAGTCGAGGCGCTCGCCGAGGGCGGTTCGGCTCGCGTGCAACGATAGCCGCGGTCTTGTCGTGGTGCAGGCTGCCAGCCTGCACTTGCGTTATCAACAAAGGCTCGTAGGACGGACTTCCAGTCCGTCATTGCAACCAGAAGGCTTTCGACGGACTGGAAGTCCGTCGTACGGCTTACCCCAGCAGGTCGTGCATCACGTGGCCGTGGACATCCGTGAGTCGGAAGTCCCGGCCTTGGTAGCGGTAAGTGAGCCGTTTGTGGTCGATGCCGAGCAGGTGGAGGATAGTGGCGTTGAGATCGTGGATGTGCATGGCGCCCTTGGTCGGTTGCTCCTTGCCTGGCTGAGGGCGAAGCGGCTGACCGTGCTCATCGGCGATGTTGTAGCCGTAGTCGTCCGTGCGGCCGTAGGTGATGCCGGGCTTCACGCCTCCACCGGCCATCCAGACGGTGAAGCAGCGCGGGTGGTGGTCGCGTCCGTAGTTTTGCGGAGTGAGGTTGCCCTGGCAGTAGACGGTGCGACCGAACTCGCCGCCCCAAACCACCAGCGTCTCGTCCAGCAGTCCGCGTTGACGCAGGTCCTTGATCAAAGCCGCGCAGCCACGGTCAATGTCTTTGCACTGGGACTCGTGCTCGCGAGGCAGGTTGCCGTGCGCATCCCAGCCGCGATGGAAGATCTGGATGTTGCGGACGCCGCGCTCGACCAGCCGTCGCGCATTCAAGCAGCAGGCGGCGAACGAGCCCGGCTCCTGCAACTGGTCACCGTAGAGGTCGAGCGTCGCCTTGCTCTCCTGCGACCAGTCCATCAGCTCCGGGACGGACGACTGCATGCGGTACGCCAGCTCATGCTGACGGATTCTTGACAGCACTTCCGGATCGCCGAATTGACGGTGCTGCGCCGCGTTGATGGCCTCCAACGCGTCCAGTTGGGCGCGGCGGTCGCCGGGCCGAACGCCGCCGGGGTTGCTCAAGTACAGCACGGGATCGCCCTGGCTGCGGATCAGCATTCCCTGGTGCTCGGCCGGCATGAATCCGGTGCCCCACAGCCGATTGAAGAGGCTTTGCTCCGCGAAGCTCGTCTTGGCGTGCATCACGACATAGTGCGGCAGATCCTCGTTCATGCTCCCCAAGCCGTAGCTAAGCCAGGCGCCCAAGCTGGGACGGCCCGGGACCTGCGCGCCGGTCTGGATATAGGTGATGGCGGGGTCGTGGTTGATCGCCTCGGTGAACGTCGTATTGACGACGCACAGCTCGTGCGAGACCGTCGCCGTGTGAGGCAACAGCTCGCTGACCCACACGCCGCCATCGTTGTTGTCGTGCTTGGTGAATTGATACTTGCTCGGGGCCAGCGGCAATCCGCTCTTCTGATTGGCCGTCATGCCGGTCACGCGCTGCCCATCGCGAATCTCGTCGGGCAGCTGCTCTCCGGCCAAGTCCTTGAGCTTCGGCTTGTAATCCCAGAGATCCAGCTGGCTAGGCCCGCCGCTCATGAACAGGTAGATGACGTGCTTGGCCTTGGCCGGATGGTGCAGCGTCTTCAACGCTCCGTCGCGCCCCTTGCGTTCGGGCTGCTCGGCCAGCAGGTCCGCGCCCAGCAATTGCGCGATCGAGGCGGTGCCAAGCCCCAGCGACGCGCGGCCAAACAGCTGCCGCCGTGTGATGGCCAGCTGTTGCTCGCGCCACTCGGACGCATCGCCAGTTGTTCGCCCGTGTTGATCGGCAGCTAGTTGAAGTGATGACATCTCGAACTCCGCGGTTCGGTCAGCCGGCGAGGGAAGCTCGACCGGTGTTGGCTCTGAAAGATGGGGAAGACTACATCTGCTGGGACGACTGTCGGGTAGGGTTTCTGCCGACTTCTCAATACAACAAGATGGCAATGTCGCTCGCCAACACCGTTGCGGCCACTAGCGTCCAGGCGGCGTGCTCGGCGGGCGCCAGCTGCTCGTCCCGCGCGGCCTCGCCGGTCTTGAGCAATTCCATGGCATCGTCGGGCGCACTCGCGTAGCGCGTCTTCATCGCCTCCAGCAGTTGCAGGCAGGCGTCGCGTTCGACGTCCTTGGCGTCGCGACAAGCGAGCAGTTGGAAAAGCAGCTTCAGTCGCTGGCGGTCATCCGTGCCGGAGCGAATCAGCCGTTGTGCGAGCGTTCGCGCCATTTCAACGCGTTGCGTTTCGTTCAGCAGACCCAGCGATTGCAGCGCCGTGTTGGTGCGCGATCTGCGGACGCAGCTCGATTCTCGATCCGGCGCGTCGAACAGCGTCATCATCGGGTGGGGGCTGGTGCGTTTCCAATACACGTACAGGCTGCGGCGATACAACTTGGCCCCCTCGTCGCGCACGTATTGCTTCGTGTTGCTGGCCGGGTGAGCCAGCGCCCGCCACATGCCGTCGGGCTGGTAAGGCTTCACGCCTTCGCCGCCCATATGCGGGTCGAGCAGGCCGCTGGCCCACAGCCCGACATCACGCAGCACTTCGGCGTCGAGCCGATAGCCAGGCCCCCGCGCCCAAAGTGTGTTCTGGGGGTCATCGAGCTCAGGTCTCCAGGCCGAGCTTTGCTGGAATGCGCGCGTGTGCACGAGCTCGCGCAACAGTTGCTTGTGATTCCAGCCGCTGTCGTGCAGGTCGACCGCAAGCCAATCGAGCAGTTCGGGATGGGTGGGCTGTTGCCCTTGCAGCCCGAAGTCCTCCGGAGAGCGCACGAGTCCGGCGCCGAACACGCGTTGCCAGACGAGGTTTACCAGCACGCGGCTGACGAGCGGGTGCTCACGCGAAGTGAGCCAACGCGCCAGGCCGAGGCGGTTGTTCGGCGCGTCCCGGGGCCATTCGCCCATGATGGGCGGCACACTCGGCGACAGCGGGTCGCCCGTGGGCAGATTGTACTCGCCTCGCTTCAGCAGCCGGGTCGGTCGGGCTTGCGGCAGGTCGCGTGCAATGAGCGTGGTGACGAACTGGCTCTGCAGTTGCTGGAACTCGCCAGCCAATAGCGCTGCGCGACTGCCTAGCCCCAGCGTCGCAAACGGGCCCAGCGGATCCGCCACGAGCTGCAATTGATTTTCGATGGACAGAGTTGGCCAAGCCGCTTTGCCAAACTCGGACCAATGGCTTTCCAGCTTGGCAAGCACCGGCTTGTCGGGCACGGCGGAGACTTGGCACTGCAGCCGGCTCTCGCCCGCGGGCA
Source organism: Planctomycetales bacterium (assembly GCA_020426845.1). GTDB lineage: Bacteria > Planctomycetota > Planctomycetia > Pirellulales > Pirellulaceae > JAGQPF01. Next base: position 16,286 of record JAGQPF010000524.1, on the reverse strand, counting down.
GCTCGATGTCCGCCTGCCAGAGATCGCCGCCCGCCCGCTCAAGTGACACGGACGTGTCATTTACATTGCCGACTGGCTGGTCCTGCGAGCGAAGCGTGAGCCGTAGCCGCTGAGCCACGGGAGATGACAGCGCGGCGGAGATGGAAAACCGAGATTCACCGGCTTTTGCTGGCGGGAACTTGACCGAGCTCTCGCCGGGCAGGCCCGGCAGCGCCGTTGACGGATCCGGGCTGGAGGCGTCGGAGGACGCTGTGAGGGGGCCTGGAGCCCAGCGCCACTCGGAGGATTTCCACTGGCCGGCCGATTTCGCGTATTCGACAGCCTCGCGAGCAGCAATTCGCGATACACGCGGGTCGCCCGTGATCACGACGGCGCCGGCCCGCACCGATCGCCACTGATCCCACGCGTCGTAGTGAGGCGGCGCCTTGGCAATCGGCCCGTACTCGTAGGCGTTGCCGTCCATCGGACTTTCCGCCGTGCTGTTGAAAAACGCCAACAGCCGGTAGTAATCGGTCTGCGAGATCGGATCGTACTTGTGGGAATGACATCTCGCGCAGGTAAAGGTCATGCCCAGCAGCACAGTCCCCAGCGTTTCGACGCGGTCGAAGTTGTTCTTTGCCTGGAATTCATCGGGGATCGCGCCGCCCTCGGAGGTCGTCGGATTCATCCGCACAAATCCCGTCGCCACCAGTTGCTCAAGCGATGACTCTGGCAGCAGATCCCCTGCCAGTTGCCAAACGATGAAATCGTTCAGCGGCAAGTTTTCGTTGAACGCGCGAACGACCCAGTCGCGATACGGATAGATCCCGCGGCGGTTGTCCAGATGCAGGCCGTGCGTGTCGCCATAGCGAACGGCGTCCAGCCAATAACGAGCCTGATGCTCGCCGAACCGGGGGCTCTCGAGCAACTCGTCCACCAGCTGCGAGTAAGCCGCGTCGCTGGAGTCTTGCAGGTAGCGGGCGAGCAGTTCGGGCTCGGGCGGTAGCCCGGTGAGCACGAGCGCGACGCGGCGAGCGAGCACCTCCTTGGACGCGTGCTCCGCGAATCCCGTCCCCGGCTTTTCGGCGTCGAGTTTTCGCAGCAGCAGCGCATCCACCGCGTCACGTGTGCTGACGGCGCCGGCGGTGTCCACTTTGGCGGGAGGAACGAACGCCCAGTGTTGTCGGTAGTCGCCCCCGGATTCGATCCAGCGAATGAGCAGGGCGCGTTCCTCGTCGGTGAGTTGCTTCTCCGCGTCCGCGGGCGGCATCGGGTTGTCCTTGGACCGCAGTCGCGCCAGCGCCAGACTGTGCTGAGGATTGTCGGGATCGATCGCGCGGCCGCCTTCGCGTGGCGCCGTTGCCGACTCGGCCGAATCGAGTCGCAGCATCGCGGGGTCCTGTGTGTCAGGACCGTGACACACGAAGCACTTGTTGGAAAGGATCGGCAGAATCCGCCGCGCAAAGTCGACTTGCTCGGCGTCCACCCGGGCAGCCGCGAAGAGGACGAGGAACATTGCCGGGCGAGCCAGCCGAAGGCACCGGGGTGCAAGTAAACTCATGCAACGCGACCCTTGAAGATCTTGTCATGGACAAACCAAATCACAGGCTGGCGCTGTGCCAAGTGCCTGCAATTTGTGGCGAAAACCGCAATTATCACAGGCTGGCAGCCTGTGCCACGTGCTGGCCACCGAGCGCTGATTGCCGGAACAGGTGCACGTGAGGCTCAAAGCCGAGCTCTATTCTACTTCAGAGCAAGCCGTGTTTGCGGTCCAGCGGCCGTTGCCAATCGCGGACTCGGCCCTCTGCCACATCGTCGACCAGCACTCGACGTCCCGAGTGGCTCGATTCAAGGATCGCGGTGGCCGCGGCCAAATCTCTGAGTCCGACCTTGCCCGAGGTTTCCGGCGCTCGACCCTGCTCAATCGCCTCCAGCCAATCGAGCTGATTTAGCGCAAACGGGTTCTCGATGCCGCGCGGGAAGTCGAGCTCCTTGCGATCTCCGGCGTGCGAACGATAGAGGTCGCCGAGAGAGGCCGTTGTGCCGTCGTCGAATCGGACGTCGTCACCGATCACGCTGCCGCGCTCGGCGTAGAAGCAGAGTCCGCGGCCGTTGCCGCTCATCGTCGACTCGCCGTGCCCGCTCCAGCTGAGGTGGATGGCGCCTTGAACCTGTTGCTCCGACTCAAAGCCGCAGATGATCGTGTCGTCGGCGTCGCAGTCGAACCAGCGATCGCCAATTCGCCGCTGCGGCTCCTGGACGGACGCTTGTCCCCAAACGGAGCGGATGTCGCCGGCCAGAAACGCAAATTGATTGAACAAGTGCACGCCAATATCCAGAGCAATTCCGCCAGCGTGCTCCGCCTGATGCCGCCAGGGCGTCTCGGCCACGACCAGATCGGGCGCCCACCAGTTGCCGATGTTCGTCAGCTGAATCTGTTTCAGTCGTCCGATGCGGCCGCTTTCAAACAACCAGCTCAGCTGCCGAGTCACCGGTTTGTTGCGGGCGTTTTCGAAGACCGCCAGCGTCGCTCCCGCTTGTTCGGCCTGGAGGCACATCTGACGCGCCGCAGCCACCGTCACCGCCAACGGCTTCTGCGTCAGCAGATGCTTGCCATGGCGAAACGCGGTGGCAGCCACACGATGATGCAATTCGTGCGATGTCCAATCATTGACGGCGTCCACGCCATCCCAGCGAATCATCTCTTCATAATCGGTGAACACGACGGGATGCACGTCGTCCTGAAAGTCGCTGAGATACTGGTCGCCAACCGCCAATGGATCCCCCGCCACTTGGCTCACCGGATTGCGTTGCGGCGGCCCCTCGCCGCGCTGAATATAGCTCTCGGCATCCAGCCGGTTTCTGGAACAGAGCGCCGTGATGCGAAACCCGTCGAATCCTTGTTCGCGCAGGATGCGGTAACCCTGGAGATGGGCCGCCAGAATCCGACCGCAGCCCACGATGCCAATATTGATTGTCATCCAGTGATTCTCCCTCGTGGCACGGGCTGCCAGCCTGTGATGGTGTCGTCACAGGCCGCTAGCCTGTCATGAAGTCGTGGCACAGGCTGCCAGGCTGTGTCGAAGCTGCACGTCCGCCAAATTCTCAATACAGAGGCGGGGCATCGAACTGGCGATGAATGCGATTGCACTCCTCCGGCGAAATGCCCAGGGCCTGGGCCAATTCGTGGAGGTGCTGTGCCTCGGGATTGCTGTCGAGGTCGATGGCCATCAGTGAGGCGACGTACACATTGTGCTCCATGCCGCGTGGCACCGAGCGCAAGAAGGATCGCAGGTCGAGTGGGCTTGCGAACTCCTCGCGGAGAAACTCGACCTGCTCGCGATCGAGCTGGCCACCCAGTTCGCCGACGATCTGATCCTGCTCTGCCTGGTCGATGCGACCGTCGGCCTTCGCCGCGAGCACCATCGCTCGAATCAAGAGCGTCGCTTGTTGGTTGCTATGGTGGCTGGGCTCGTCAAACGAACGCGGCTCACGACCAAAGGAGCGGGGCTCGGGGCGGGGCTCCGGCCGGGGCGCCTGCGGCGCAGGTTGGCGACCGGGTGAGCGACGCTGTGCGCGGCTGTCGACTTCGGGCAAGCTCTCACGGTATTCGCCGCCGGTCTTGCGATCAAAATTGTGGTACGCATCCCGCATCAGGTCCTCGAGGTCCGAGGCGCCCTCGGCGGGCAGTTGGTAATCGGTCTCCGGCTCGTAGTCGGGCTGGCGCCTTGGCGGTGGCGCCTGGCGTTCCACTTTCGCCTTTGGCTTCTGCTCACGGATTACGTCCCTGGCAATGCGCCCGCCACTTGATTGGGCGCGGCGGCCGAGAATCGAGCCCAAAATCTCAATCGCGTTCATGTTCTATTCTCCGTCGGAACGTAGGTCAGAGCGGGCGACGCCAGTCGTGCGGCGAGCTGAATCGCGTGCAGAAAGCTCGACACGCGCGCCTGGCCCTGCCAAGCGATGTCCAATGCCGTTCCGTGGTCGACCGACGTTCGCACGATCGGCAGACCGAGTGTCACATTGACGGCCTCGTCGAACGCCAACGCCTTCAGCGGAATGTGGCCTTGGTCATGGTACATGCAGATGTAGGCGTCGGTCGTGGCGCGTCGCTCCGGCAAGAACGCGGTGTCCGGCACGACGGGCCCCACGGCGTTGATTCCTTGGCGTTGCAACGTTTCGATCGCGGGCCCGATGATCCGCTCTTCTTCGGAGTTGCCGAACAGACCGTGCTCACCGCCGTGCGGGTTCAGGCCACAGACCAGCAGTCGCGGCGTTTCCCGGCCGATCTTCTTCAGCGCAGCGTCCGTCAATTCGGCGACCTCCCGGATCCGTTCGACATTGAGCAGGCCGGGCACCTCGTGGTAGCCGACGTGCGTCGTGACGAAAGAGCAGGTGATCTCGTCGCTGGTGAGCATCATGCAGTATCGCGGCGTGCCGGTCGCTTCGGCGAGTATCTCGGTGTGGCCGGGGTGGAGAATGCCTGCGGCCCGGATTGCCTCTTTGTGGATCGGACCAGTCGTGACGCCGGCGACCAAACGCTGTTGCGCCAACTCGATGGCTGTGATGACATAGCGGTATGCGGCGGCGCCGGTTTCGTCGCTGACTTGGCCCGGTGTGACGTTCGATAGCGCTGCGCCAATTTGAACGACGGTGGGACCAGTGCACTTGTCGGGCGTCGCGCGAAACTCCTCCAGCGTGATGACCGCATAGTCCGGCCGCGGCAGGGAGGGGCAATAGGATGCGACGGCCGCCAACACCTCGGCGTCGCCGAGCACAATGGGCGTCCAGTCGCGGCGCGCCGCCGGGACGTCGAGCAGCCGCAGGCACAGCTCGGGGCCCACGCCTGCCGGGTCCCCCATGGTGATCGCAATCGGCGTCTTCGTCATCAGACCATGTCGCCCGTGAACATATGCATGTAGCTTTCGTATCGACGCTCGTCGATCAGGCAGTCGGCGACCGCATCCTTGACCGCACAGTCCACCTCGTGGATATGGGTGCAGTCGGGGAAGCGGCACTGGCTGACGAAGGGCCGGATATCGCGGAAGAACCCCGCCACTTCGGCGGGAATCACATCCCACAATTGGAATTGTCGGATGCCCGGAGTGTCAACGAGGTACCCGCCGCATTGCAGCGGGATCAGCTGAGCCGCAGTGGTGGTGTGGCGGCCTTTTTGATTTTCGGCGCTCACCGTGCGGACTCGCAGGTGGAGCCCCGGCTCGATAGCATTCAACAGCGATGACTTGCCAACACCGCTCTGGCCGACCACGACACTTTGGCGACCACGCACCAATTCGCGTAGTGGCTCGACGCCGAATCCGGTGGTGGCGGACAGCAACAACACGGGGTAGCCAAGCTGGCCATAGACTCCGGCAATCGGCTGCAGATCGGGCAGCGGCGCGAGGTCGACTTTGTTGATGCACACGACCGGCTGGATTTCGGTCTTCTCGGCGGTCACGAGCAGGCGATCAATCAGATTCGGCTTCAGCGTGGGCTCGGCGGCGCTGGCGACAATGATCACGAGGTCCACATTGGCCACCAGCACGTGCTGCCGTTGCCGGCTGGTGCGGCTGATCACGCCGTGCCGGGGCTCGATTCGCTCGATGACTCCTTCGCTGGCCAACTCGTCCTGGACGGAGAACGAGACTCGATCGCCCGCGGCGACCACATGGCGAAGCTCGGTGCTCATGGAGCGCAGCACGCCTCGGGTCGAGCAACTCCAACGGCGCTCCGCCTCGTCGAGCACAACGCTCGTGCGGCCGTGCACGCTGAGCACACGTCCGTTGTGAAAGCTGCCCTCGTCCAGATCGCGATGGACACCAAAACCCGTTTCGTCGTCGCTAAGATCGCCGACGATCGTTCGTTTGCGGGTCAACTCGCCCTTGCCGCTTACGCGCTCCGACTGGCGCTCATCCTCGAGTTGATCTTCGCTTACCTTGTAGCGGCGCGTGAGATCTCCCTTGCGCTGCCGTGTCTCATGCTTCTTGCGAAAATCGGTGCGGATCTTTTGCCCGCGCTTCTTCTTTGCCATGTGTTGCTTGTCGTAGTGCAGGCTGCCGGCCTGCAACCTGTGGCCCATCCCCAATACTTCAATCGGTAGCCTGTGCTATGTCAGGGCGTCTCGTTGAATAGCACGACCAGATTTTTGGTCTGGCGCGCCGCCGCGACAATGTCAATTTTCCCATCGCCGTTGAGATCGGCAACCTTAATGTCCTCGACCGCGATCCGGTCGGCGGACAACTGGGTCTCCCGCCACTGCGACCCCTGCGGATCCAGCGGTGAAAACAGTTTGATGCCGGGGACGCCGGGAGTGTTCATGGCTCGCCAGCCAACGACGATCTGGTCGGAGCCGACGCCCAAGTAGTCGGCACAGGCCAGGGCATGGCCATCCTTGAGTTGATCGTCCAGCACTGTGAGTCGGGTCCAAAGTTCACCGGGCTTGGCCGGCTCGGTGTACACGGCACAGGTCGACCCATGCATGGGCTGGATCGCGACGATAAACCGTTTGCCGTTAGGCAGCTTGCCATCGCGAATCTCGCCGGCAAAATCCGTGGTCAGTTGCGTGGCGGTCCACTTTTCCTCGCCCGGCCGCTGGTCCAAGTGCCAAACGCCCTCTTTGGCGGCGATGATCAACTCCTCCTCGGGATCATCGTCCCAGTTCACCGGGTGGAAGTTGTGAGAGAGGTGGAGAAAGTCGCAAACGACTCGGTGCTTCCAATCGTCGCTGGGGTCAGCGGGCATGGTGTATTCCAGCAATCGCAAGCCGGGGCCATCCCCGTCCACGCTGCCTTTGCCACGCAGCGGCTTGACCATCAGGCTGAAGTCGCTGCCGGAGCGTTTGAGCCAATGCATGCGATGCGTGCTGGGGTCGTTGTACAACTTCACCGGCTTCCAAAGTTGCGTTCGATCCCCAGGCGGGATCAAGTAGAACACGGCGCCGTCCTTGAGGCTCTCGCGAAAGTTCCACTGCCCGCCAACGGCGATTTCGCACTTCCCGTCTCCGTCGATGTCTCGGGCGGTGACGCACACGTTATCGCGAACCGTGAGGTCTTTCGCGATGACATGTTTCGTCCACTTGGGCGCCTCGTACCATTGCACGGTCTTCTGATCGCACAGCACGATGTCGGTTTTGCCGTCACCATTCACGTCGGCCATCTGCAGTCCGTAGCCGATGTCGATCTTGTCGATCTCGACTGCCCGCCACTTGAACTCGGGCGGCTCTGCGGCGTTCGACGAGCCGGCCAACACGGCAACAACGGCCAGAACAAACAGACGCGAGGTTTTCTTCAACGGCATCGTCAAGTGTTGGATCACGCAGTGACTCCAAGTAGGGCTGTCAGGCTTTTCTCGTGGTGCAGGCTGCCAGCCTGCAAACTGCTACCAAAACGACAAGGTTCGCGGGCCAGCGGCCAGTGCTATGAATGCGTAGGAATGGGGGTATTTCAACCGGCTGCAGCATACCTCGACTCGAGACGTCGACACAAGTTGCCGGGGCGCCGTCCCGACTCGCGGCGGTCTCTACCGTCGCAGATCATCGCCACCAACGCTTCCGCGGCCCGGAAGGAGGATTCGGGATTCCGTTAAATCTCAAAAGGAAACCCGAAGCGTGAGCGAGGGATCGAATTCCGGATCTGTCGGCGGACGCCCACCCCGCGAATGCAAGGACTTGACTTGCCCTGAACCGGGATTGCGAACCGCGAACCTTCTGCCTAAAATCGACTCCTTACCAAGAGGGTCCCCCACCCTCGTTCGGGGTGTAGCGCAGCCTGGTTAGCGCGTTTGACTGGGGGTCAAAAGGTCGGAGGTTCGAATCCTCTCACCCCGACATGAGTCCAAACAGCTCGCCGCATTCAATTGCGGCGAGCTGTTGCTCTTTCTTGCGAGAGTTTTTCTCGAGTCGAAGCTCGACACCGGGCCAACTCAACAATCGCAAGTTCGCGCACGTCTATCGCGGTGTTGAGCAGGCCGTCCTGATTCGCTGGATCGCTCCCACAGGCACCATACTCGACCATCCGGTCTTGAAGCCGCTCTTCAAGCCGCTGCTCGAAAACCTGCCAATTGTCCCCGCACAGTCGATCACGGAGCCACTGGCGATTTTGCTCGCACGGGGCTCATGAGACGGTCGCGTCCAACGCTGCTCGCTGCTGGCGAGTTCGGCGTCAGGCGACGTGGGTGCTGGACGTGCGCAGGTCTTCGGCGTCGCACCGCTCGACACGGCCTTCTTTGAGGCGGACGATGACATCCGCTTGCTGCGCGATGGCGTTGTCGTGCGTCACCATGACGATGGTGAGCTCTTGCGACTTGTTGAGGTCGCGCAGGATCGACATGATCTCTTCGCCGGTTTGGGAGTCGAGGTTGCCGGTCGGCTCGTCGGCGAGCAGCACTCGGGGCTGCGTGATCAGGGCGCGGGCGATGGCTGCACGCTGCATTTCGCCGCCGGACATTTCGCGCGGCTTGTGCCGCAAGCGGTGCGAAAGCCCGACTTGGTCCATCAGCTCGGCCGCGCGTGCGGTGTGTTGGCGCCGATTGCGCCAGTAGCGGAAGACGCCCTCGGAAATCATCAGCGGGGCGAGCACGTTCTCGATCGCCGTGAGTTCGGGAAGCAGGTGGTAGAACTGAAAGATCATGCCGAACTGCTGATTGCGAATCCAGTCGCGTTCGGCCGCCGGCAAGTTGTCGATTCGCCGTCCGTCGAATTCAACGCGGCCCTCGTCGGGAGCGTCGAGCGTGGCCAGCAAGTGCAGCAGGGTGCTCTTGCCGGAGCCGCTTTGGCCGACGATGGCGGCAAACTGGCCGGTCGCGACTTCGAAGTCGACGCCACGCAGCACCGGCACCACGTGCTTGTTCTTGCGATAGGTCTTCGCCAGCCGTCGCGCTCCTAGAATCGGCTCGGGTCGCGACGGGTCGCGCCGGGAGGCTCGTGCGGCGAGCGGCGCGCGGGCAGGGCGCTCCGCGACCGCGTTGGTGGCCGGTTCTTCGGATTCGTGCAGCGTCGAGGATCGCGGGAAGAAGTCACTCATATCGCAGCGCCTCCACGGGGTGCAGTCTTGCGGCGCGCATGGCCGGCAGTACGCTGGCCAGCACCGCGATGCCCAGCGAGCCGAGGATCACCATGGCGATCATGAGCGGCTCGACATGCACGGGAATTTCGGTGAAGTAATAGATCGTCGGGTCGAAAACGGGGCGGCCGGTCACCCATTCCAGAAAGTCCGCAATCGGATTGATGTGCCGGACAAACACCAGCCCCAACGCGGCGCCAACGCCCGAGCCAACCAAGCCGAGCGAGAGCCCATAGCTGAGAAAGATGCTCATCACGCCGCTGCTGGGAGCACCGAGCGCCTTCAGTACGCCAATGTCCTTGGTCTTCTCAACCACGATCATGAAGAAGGTGGCAAGGATGCCGAAGCCGGCGACGGCGATGATCAGGAACAGCAGGATGTTCAGGATCGTCGTCTCCAATTGGACGGCGGCCAGCAGCGGGCCCTGGGAGTCGCGCCAGGTGCGGATGCTGTAGCGATACTTGGCGACCGGGAATCTCGCCTGCAGCTTGTCGCGCGCGGCATCGAGGTCGGCGCCATCGCGGAGTTTGATTTGCAACGAGCTCACGGTGCGGGACTGCGTCTCCTCGTCGAACATCACGCGCAGCCGCTGCAGCTCCTCAAGCGGCATGAAAGCAAAGTTCGAGTCGTACTCGCTCATCTTGCTCTCGTAGAAATCCACGACCGTGAACACGGCCCGCTCGGGCTGCACGGGAATGCTGCACTTGGGGTAGGTGATTTGCACGTCGTCGCCCGGCTGGAGCAGGTAGAGATCGCGAACCTTGCCCGACGGATCCGCTTGCCGCAGTGTGCACATGGCGATCCCGAGAATGATGCCGGTGTGTTGTTCGATGCCGGGGTGCGCGGGATCTTCGGCGACCGGGTCTGCGGGAAGATTGCCGGCCAACGGGTCGGCCGGCGGCGCCACGGCGGTGGGATCCGCCGGCGGCAATTGATCGCCGTTGAGACGCCGCTGAGCGTCCTCAATCTTTTGCCGCATGGCCGCCATCTCGGCGTTCATGCGCCGTCGCTCCCAGCCGGCGAACAGCGGGAACCCGTCGCGTCCGGGGGCGTAGCCGCCCTCCTTTAGATCGAAGCCAATCTGCTTCTGATTGTCCGGGTGCAGCAGATGTCTGCCGAAGTCGCTAACTTGAGCGTATGTTTCCGTGTCGATGCCGATCAGCGTGATCTGGCGGTTCATGTAAGTGCCGTTGACGTCGAAGTTCATCATCGACGGCACGTGCACGGTGGCGGTGATGCCAACGACATCGTCGCCGAGCACTTCGCGGATGATCCGCTTCTTTTCCTCGACTTCGGGAATGCCCAACAGCGAGTGGGCTTCGATCACAAGATCGGAGAGGATCCCGTTGAGCCGGGCTTCCATTTCTCGCGCGAACCCCGCCATCACGCTGTTGACGATCACCAAGGTGGCGACGCCGAGCGTCACGCTGATGATGGAGGCGAGCGCGATGTATCGCGTCAGCAAATACCGCCAAGCAAGCAACAGTCGATACATTTGCCAATCCTTTGGCTCACGAAATTCCGTTGGTGGCTCGACGGGAGGCCTGCCGGCGGGCGAATTCGAACGCCACGTGCCTGCCAGCCGAGGGCCGCAAGAGATCGGGGTATGGCAGGATTGCCGCGCGGCGTCAAGACTGCTCGGGACGCAGCACCGGGAACAGGATGACGTCGCGAATCGTCTGCGAGTTGGTCAGGAGCATGACAAGGCGATCGATGCCGACGCCAAGCCCTCCCGCGGGGGGCATGCCATGCTTCAGGGCGCGGACGAAATCATGGTCCATTTTGGCCATCGAGTCCTCCTCGGCCTGTCCTTCCAGCTGAACCTTGAACAGTTGTTCTTGCAGATCGGGATCGTTCAGCTCGGTGTAGGCATTGGCGACCTCCATGCCCTCAATGAAGAGTTCGAACCGCTCCGCGATCGTCTCGTCTCCTTGCTTGCGCTTGGTGAGCGGGCAGATGCTGGCCGGATAGTCAATCACGAACATCGGCCCGTTCAGCGTGTCCTCGACCTTCTCCTCGAAGATCTCATTCTTGATCACGTCGATGTGCTTGCCGTGCGGGTCCATGCCGAGTTCTCGGGCATAGTCGGACAACGCCGCTTCGTCGTGCGGGTCGACACCGGTGTGCTCGGCCAGCAGGTCGTGATACGTGCGACGGGCGAACGGAGGGGTAAAGTCGATGGTGGACTCGCCCCAGGGGAGCACGTAGTTTCCGCCGATCGCTTCGATGGCGTCGGTGATCAGCCGTTCGGTCAAATCCATCATCGTTTCGTAGTTGCCGAACGCTTGATAGACTTCGAGCATCGTGAACTCGGGGTTGTGCCGTGGGCTGATGCCCTCGTTGCGGTAGACACGCCCCAGTTCGTAGACTCGCTCGACCCCGCCCACCAGCAACCGCTTCAGGTGCAGTTCGAGCGCGATCCGCATGAACAGATCGAGGCCGAGGGCGTTGTGCTTGGTGGTAAACGGCCGCGCCGCGGCGCCACCCGCGATGGTGTGCAACGTCGGCCCCTCAACTTCGCAGTAGTCGTCATTGGCCAGCGTGCGTCGGACCGACTGGACGATCTTGGTCCGCTTCAAAAAGCGATCGCGAACCCCCTCGTTGTACGCCAGATCGACATAACGTTGCCGTTGACGCAGCTCCGGGTCCACCAATCCGACGTGCTTGGCCGGCGGCGGCAGCAGCGACTTGCAGTGAAAGTGCAGCTGTTCGGGAAAAATGGAGAGCTCGCCCGTGTTAGTGACCCCCAGCCAGCCATCGACGCCGATGATGTCACCGAGGTCAAACTTGCGTGCGAGGGCAAAGTTGTCGTCGCCGACTTGCTTTTGACCGACGAACAGCTGGATGGAGCCGGTCCAGTCCTCGATGTCGATAAACAGCAACTTGCCCTGACCTCGCATCAACTTGATGCGGCCGGCTGCTCGGACTTGGGGTCCCGTCAACTCGCCCGGGCCGCCGTCGGCATCCTGATCGGCCTTCCATTGGCGCATGTTCAGGTCCTCGTTGAGCGGCGGCAGTTCGCGGAGCTCTCCCGAGGAAAGGCGATACCGAATCTCTCCCGCCCGCGCGCGAATATCCCCGATCCACTGCCGGTTGTCGAACCGCTGCCCCCAAGGGTCTCCCACCAGCGACGCGATCTCCTTCAATTTCTCGCGTCGGGCGGACTCGTGCAGACTCTCGTCGGGGGTGTCGTCTCCGGGGACAGGCGGGGCATCGGACATGGATCAGCCTAAACAGGGGCACAGGGGCGGATTGCGGGTGGAAGCCTCGTATTCTGCGGCAATTGCCACGAATCGTCAATGTTGCCACGGCAACATCCGATCGAAGCCCTCGTGTGGCAGGCTGCCAAAGAACACATCCAACACGTGGTGCAGGCTACCTGCTGCAAAAATCACAACCAACACGGGCTAGCAGCCTGTGCGTGGTGCAGGCTGCCGGCCTGCAACCTGCTGCAATGCAAAGAACACAACCAACAATGCCACGAGCTATGGGCCGCGGCGCAGCTGGTAGGAGACCGGTTTGGAGGTCTGCACGAGCCACTGGCGCCAAGCCTCTTGGTCGAAGCGATGGTTGACTCCCGTGAGCGCGACCAGTGCGTCGCGAACTCCGGCGTTGGTCTTCGGCACTTCAACTTCCTTGGCGCCTCCGCCCATCGAAAAACCACCGAGGCCGCCGCCGCCACCGTTGGAGAAGGTGGGACTGATGCTGCCGGGGCTGCCGCTGCCAATACGCTCTTTGTGCTTGGTGATCAATGCATCGATCAATTCGGGCACGGCCTCCTGGGCCTTGAGTGTCCCAAGCCCGATGGCGGCTAGATTGACGGTGGCATTGTCGGGCGACTTGAGCTTCGCGGTGAAGGCGGCGATGGCCCGCAGCCTACCCATATCCCGCAGCGCGTCGAAGCAATCGGAGCGGACGGTGGGGCTCTTGGTTTTTAGCACCTCGTTGATCAAGGCCAGCGATCCGGCCTCCGAGCCGATTGCGTGCAACACTCGGATGGCGATTCGCTTCAGATCTTCGGAATTCTCCTCTTCGAGCATTCGCGACAGGGCAGGCACGGCCGCGGGGTCGCGCACGGCCAGCAATTGGCGCTGGCCCTCGGCCCATTTGCGGCTGTTGTGCCAAGATGTCCACATGCGAATCTGCTTTGTCCACTGCTTTTCTTCCAGTTCGCGAGCTTCCGCCGCTCGTTCGAGCAAGACCTCGGCGGGCAACTGCCAGCGATGGCCGTGGCGGATCAGGCCCTGGCGACGGTTGAGCACGTCGGCCAGCGCCCACTCGCCGTCATGCAGCGTGTAACCAAGGGCCCGGCGCGCCTCTTCGTGGTTGGGCTCGAGGTCAATGCATTTCTCGAGATGAACGAGTCGCTGATCCTCGAGATAGCTTTGCTGACACCACACGGACATCTTCCAGTTGCCGTCGGCCGTGGCGGGCATGCGAGTCAGCAACTCGCGATACTGCAAAAGTTTCTCGGACGGCGCCCGCACTTCCTTGACTTGGTCGGCGGAGATGTCGATCCGCCCTACGGAAGTTTCAATCCGAAACATGCGGCGGGGTTTTTCGTCCGGGTTGAGCAATTTGCCGGTGACGAGGCCACCGCTGCGAAGCATGAATTCATCGCCCTGCAGTTTTCCGGGCAGGGATGCCACGGCAAGGCCGAGCAACCAGACGGTTACGATGGCGGCGGGCAACGAGTGTCCACTCCGACGACCGGGAAATTGCGTCGAGCGGGGAAGGGGCCGGGGTGCGGCCGTTTGCCGGAATCGGGATTTGTGCACCATCAGCTCGTGATTTTGGAGTTTCCGTGTGGTGGGAGGAAACGGCCGACGGTGACCACCAAACGCAGGGGTTGGTTGGCGTTGCATGTCCCGTTCTGCCCAGCACGCCTATTATAACCCCGTAATCCTTATTTGGCGAAACCCTCAAGGCCGATTTTGGTCTGCCAAGTCCTTTGTTGCTAGTAGTTTACGTCAAATAGTCGGCGTTTCGGGGATTTCCGCGTGACGGTCGTGGAACTCTCAATCCTCGGAATGCGTCGAAGGGTTGGATCACAGCGGCGCCTTTGTCAAGCAAATGGCGAGGCGCCATCGGCCGTTTGGGACGGAAGTTCAGCCATTTCCTGCGTAAGACGGACTTCCAGTCCGTCCAACGCCTGATGGAGCGGTCCATGGAGGAAACGAGGAATCGATTGCGCGAATGAACGACACCCAACGGGGACTGCCAGTCTTAACATGTTGTTGAACGGCTTCCTCAATGCGCAATTTGTGTTCGTCAACTCGGTAACGCGTCGCCTTGGTGGTGCGGCAGCCCGCGATGAACACTCGTAGAACTTCATTGGCTCGGGCTCTCCAACCATGGAGATGGAAACCGGGGCGGAAGAGCCGCCACGGAACTTGGACGCAAGACGGCTCCAAGTAGGACTGCCACTCGACGATACACCACGGCTCCGTTCGTCTGAGAAGAACGCTGACGATCCCGCTGTTGGTGTCAACCAATTCTCCCGATGCGAAGCGTCCTCTCTTTGTGCGGGAAAGTTATTCTCCAGCGGGATCATCTGTTGCCGGTCATTTGCGGCAGGCAACGCGGCACATCGTTCTCATCCAGCGTTCTCAATTTGTTTCGTGCCAGAAGTCCGTTGGAAAGCACCGCCAATGGGGTGTTTTCAACAGGCTGTTCGACACGAGACACGGATCGGAGTTTTTGGCATGGCAACCGTGGACAGCAACTTCTTGGATGGTTTCTCAGTACCTGCCCGACCGGTGGATCCCGCACCGCAGAACGGCCGAGAAGCGGAGGCCGATGGCCGAGCGTCGCGACGTGCCGTGTCGCCCGGCGGCGAAGAGCCCGAGCCTGCGGTTCGCTTGCACCGCATTCGGGAAGTCCGATTGCAGCAAGGGGTTTCGCTGCGCAGTGCGGCGCGTCACACGGGCCGCGATGTCCGTACGCTCCGCAAGCAAGAACGCCCCGATTCGGACCTAATGCTCAGCGATTTGATCCGTTGGCAGCAAGCGTTGGACGTGCCGCTCGCCGAATTGCTCGAGGAGGGCGAGGCGCCGTTGTCGCGCCCTGTTCTCGAGCGAGCGCGATTGCTGCGGCTGATGAAAACTGCGGCCGCGATTCACCAGCGCGCTGAATCCGAGTCGATTCAGCGGATGGCTCAAATGCTCATGGAGCAACTGATTGAGGTCATGCCGGAATTGAAGGACGTCAGCCCGTGGCATCAGTACGGGCAGCGCCGCGGACTCGACGAGATGGGCCGCATCTTCGAATCTCAGATCTCCGAGGATCAACTCGGGTGGGAATAGGCCTTACTATTGGCTAGGTGTACGGCGGTTCGATCCCTCGCTTACGCTTCGGGTTTCCTTACCAGTGGTACGGCGATTCGATCCCTCGCTTAGGGTTTGATGTTGACGGGGCTAGGGATTCCCTGGCCGATGGTCGTCGCGTGGAGGCGACACACGGCGGTGGCGGGCGGCCGGGTCGAACGGCTTGCGGTCTGCTGGACGCTGGAGTGATGCCGCGAGGCTCAAGCCCCAGAACAGTCCAATCGCGGTCACGCCGCAGATGACCCAGTGAGCCGGAATCGAAGGCAGAGCGACAACGGACTTCAGGCTCGCCCAATAACCCATCGCGGTGCAGGCGACAATCGGAAACCAAGCGGGCACGGCTGGCCCTGTCGGTGGAGACGGCTGTTGGTCGTTCGTCATTCCGTTGTTCACCTCGCGATTTGAGAAGCCGCGTTCAACCTGACCGGCGATGAGAGGACACCGGTCGTAGCCGGTTGTTCGCTCGAAGGACGCCCGGATTGGATCGCATTCGGGTCTTGCTCAGAAGGTGTTCATCAGACTGTTGATCGCCGGCCCCATGCGCCTGATAGGATTATTGCTGTGCAGGATTGGTGAGGCCATCCGATTTTCCTTCGGAATCCGTCAAATCAGACCTATCTTCTCAGTCCTCGCCCGCAGAACTGGGCAACCCCATTGCCCCGGCCAAAACACGCTTCGCGCCTAGCATGGGCGTCCTCACCCGTGCAGAATTGCGCAACCCCAATGCCCAGTCCAACTTCTTTCTGATCCCAGCACATGGGCGGTCCGACGCGGCTGCTCACCGCGCACGGGCGAGGACGCCCATGCTACGGACGTTCTTGAGCGGCTGCTCGCCGCGCACGCGCGAGGGCACCCATGCTACGGACGCTCTCGAGCGGCTGCTCACCGCGCACGGGCGAGGACGCCCATGCTACGGTCGCAC
>JAGQPF010000523.1 GCA_020426845.1 Planctomycetales bacterium | reverse complement strand
GGTACCGCTATCGCCGCAGCAAGACGGAGCCGGCGCTCAGCAAGGATTCCCAAGCTCGGCCACTGTGGGCCAGATTCTATGAAATCGAGAGCAATCGCCCGATCTTCAGCGACCGTGACGGCGTGGCAAAATATGACATCGAAGAGATCGGCGGCGAACGTCGTGGCGGCTACACGTGGTATGGCACGTGGGGCGCCACTGTCCTGAACGATTATGCCAAGTGGCCGTTCCGCGATAAGCAATGACGGGGCCACTTGAGGGGCGAGAAGATGAAAGTGACGGACGATCTCAGACGCTTCTGCGAACTCATTTGCGACGCCGAGCGTACGAGCACTCCTTTGCCACTCAGGCATGGAAGGTATCGTTGCGTTTTGGGCGAGTCCGCTGGTGTCTCGTCCGATCCTTTGTCCGAAAGGACGTTTCTTATCGAATGCCGCATTCGGGATTGGCCTCACTTCGTCGAGTTATCGCACGGTGAGGTGTTTTCAATTGCCCAAGGCATTGCCCGTGATATCGAGTTTTCTCCGAAGGACGGAGTTCATCCGGAGGATCTGGGGTTGGCTCGAGTGGAGGTCGATATCGACGTGCTTCGCTACGCGATTCGAGATGCAATCAACCGGTTCGTGAGAACGCAGTGTTTGGACTCCGACGCATGCCCTCCAAACAGCATCGCGGAAATTGTGGACGAGGTGGCCGCGAGTTGGCATGTGTCGTGGCGCGGAATTGAGGAATCCAGCGACACTTGACAAGGAATGAACGGGGCTGGCGGTTGGAAGGATGGCACTCGGCAACTTCAACGGTTTCCTAAAGGGCGGAACGATGACCTCGGCACGAAAGTTTCCGAAACTGCGGGATGACGGATCGTTCTCTGTCACGGCGGTTTTTCGTTGCCGTGACGATCAGGTTGACATCGTGCCGTCGATCGCCGATTGGCTACAGAAGTGGTTGTGCGAACATGACCCGTGGGTGTTTCGTTGGCACGGCGGAGATGGAGTTCGGATCGAAACATGCTATTTCGGCGAATCCTTCCACGGGACTCCAAGTGTTGCCATGAGTCAAGACGGGCAACTGGTGGTCGTCTTCGAGGCACGCTCGCTCACCCTACATTGGAAGGACTGGCTTGTGAGGATCACGAAGGAAATGGCCGCGGAATTTGAGTCCGTTGAAGGGCTGATCCGATCTTATTGAGATGGGGAGCAAGCCGATCGGCTGACTTATGCAGTGATGGGACTCCAAGGAGTGCACACGCGAACGTGCATGACGATATGATACGTGAGTTCACACAATTCAAGTCATGCCAATACCAACGGGACGGACTCCATGAATAGGGCTCACGCAATCTCACTTTGGAACTCCGAAGGCGCTTGGGAGGTCTGGCAGCCAACGACACTCGATAAGCTCGGCAAGACGGAAGACTACTTCGAGAACGTCCTTGCCACGACACCGGAGTTGCTTGGGCTTCAATCGCGACGCACCGGCATCAGCGGTCCCTACCGAGTATTTCGGCAATTGTCCTTACGCACGCCCGCGGGGCGAACCATTTATCCGGACATTACGCTGCTCACGGCAAGCGGTCACGTGGTGGTGATTGAGGTAAAACGCGGAGTGAACCCTGAGCTGCGAGACCGATCGGTGATTGCCCAGATCATCGACTACGCCTCGTCCTTTGCTGCCTTGGCGGAGGCAGAAGGAGAGATAACTTCTTTGTTCGATGCCGACAATGCGGCTGAAGCATGGGGAGAGCTGGTCGCAGAACTCTTTCCTGACGTCGAGAGCCAGGACGAATTAGCCGAAACTCTGCTGCGGCGAATGCAAGACGGGGAAATCAATTTAGCCATTGCGTGTGATAGGATTCCTCCCGGCCTTCCCGAAATCGTCACGGGAATTGCCTCCCAAAAGACCCTCGGTTTCGATCTGGATCTCGTCGAAGTCGTTCCCTATGTGGTGTCAGATGCAAGCGACGGGAACATTCTGTTCGTGCCATCTACCCGTCTCGCGACGGAGATTGTTGCCCGCACGGCCGTGACGGTCACGTATCGAGAGGGCGATCAGCGGCCGTCGACTGCAGTGGAAGTCACTAGCCAGGAGGAGATCGGCAGGAATCTTAGTGAGATCAAGTCGACGGCTGCGAGAAGGTGGACGGTGGACGAAGTGGAGGAGGTGTTGCAGCAAAATGATGACCAACTCGCACTCTCCCTGTTCAAGTTTTGCAAACAGAATTCATCCGGTGGCCAAGTTATTGCCAGCAGCCGGTCAATTAGTCCAGCCTTTGGGTTCTATGTGGCGGGGCGACTCGCCGACGGAAGGCCCCAGCGCCTCGTGCGCCCAACGAGACGCCAAGCCGCTTCAACCAGCGCCCAGCGAAGCAGCTTTGAGCCTGTCTTGGTGATGCCAAGTTCCTTGCGTTTGCCGGCGCTTTCGCGAATGCCGG
>JAGQPF010000522.1 GCA_020426845.1 Planctomycetales bacterium | reverse complement strand
GCGGATCGCCCAAGCGGGCCGTTGCTGCCCGACAGATTGGCGCGACGACAACTCGTCGCGCGCCGGTCATCCTAGCCACCAAGCCTCCACTCTCCAAAATCGAACCCCTCTGCAGGATGCTAGCAGAGGGCGGGGGAAAGACGGCGTGTGGAGGAGAGTCTGCCCTTCGCTCGCCGTGGCAGAGGCTGCCAGCCTGTGATTCTAGTGATTAGCTGCGTTTGCAGGCTGGCAGACTGCACCACGCCCCTTCCGGGCCCATTGGGCTCGCCAGGTGTGGGTGCGTGGGTAAGAAGCCTTGCGCTCCCACTTGGGCTCCGACGGGTCCACCGGGCCTCACAAGGGTCGCCTGCGATGGAGGCCCGACGTGTCAAACCGGCGCCAAACAGTTTCGCAAGGGGCAAGGACTAGCCATTAACTTTGGCCCAACAATCCTTGAGATAACGGATGCTGTCGCCTGCCAGGGCCTCAATTCCCGGTTCGTAGTCGAACACCTCCACCGACACCCAGCCGTCGTAGCCAACGTCTTTCAGCGTCTGCAGAATCGGCACGAAGTCGATGTCTCCCATTCCTGGGCCGCGGCGATTGGCGTCGTTGGCGTGGAAGTGGGCCATTCGCCCGCCGTGCTTGCGGATGACCTCGGGGATCGGCAGCGACTCGCTGGACATCGCTTTGACATCCAAGTGCAGGCGGACCTGCGGCGAGTCGATCATGTCCATCAGCGCTGCGCCTTCGTCCGCGGTGACCAGGAAGTCTCCCTCCTGGGGACCGAGCGGCTCCAGAGCGAGCACGACGCCGCAATTGGCAAACTCTTGTTCCGCATCCCGCACGACGTCGGCCGCGTACTTCATCGCCTCGTCCATCGACACGCCCGGCAGCAAATTGCGCTGCAGGGGAGAGCCGAGCACCATCACCTCGCCCCCCAAGTCTCGACAGAGTCGGGCCAGTTCGCGCAGATACTCGCTGGTGCGTCGCCGCACATCCGCATCGGGTGACGTCCAATAAAGCCCCTCGGTGAACGCGAGCAACCAGTGCAGCCCGATCACTTCCAGCCCGGCGGCGCGAGCTTGTTCGCGAGCCTCACGGCGCTGCTCGGGCGTGATCTCGGCGGCGTTCTTGTTGATGGTGAACGGCGCAAACTCGACGCCGGTGTAGCCGCATTCGGCGGCGAAGGCGAACGCCTTGTCGAAAGGCCAGTCCTGAAACGTCTCGTTGCAAATGCCGTACTTCATGGCGACCGCATGGAAGGATGGGGAGTGCCGGGGAATAACGCAGCTTACACGATCCGGCGGCGGTAGGCAGCCGGCGTCGCCCAACCGCCGCCGAACCGACGACAGACATTAGCCCCGAGCGCGAGCTCGGGGCTCCGTAGTGCGCCCACGTGCAAAAAGCCCCGACAGGGGCGACAGACGTTAGCCCCGAGCGCAAGCTCGGGGATCCGTGGTGCACCCACGCGCAAAAAGCCCCGACAGGGGCGACAGACGTTAGCCCCGAGCGCAAGCTCGGGGATC
>JAGQPF010000521.1 GCA_020426845.1 Planctomycetales bacterium | reverse complement strand
CTGGTGGTGACGGCCGAGGCGATTCGCCAGGGAGTGGTTC
Source organism: Planctomycetales bacterium (assembly GCA_020426845.1). GTDB lineage: Bacteria > Planctomycetota > Planctomycetia > Pirellulales > Pirellulaceae > JAGQPF01. Next base: position 6,432 of record JAGQPF010000521.1, on the reverse strand, counting down.
CGCCCACCGCGAATCTCGAGACGCCCGACCCCGATTGCGATCTCGACTACACGCCGTTGGAGCCCCGCCAGCGGAAGCTCAAGTATTGCATGAGCAACAGCTTCGGCTTCGGCGGTCATAACGCGTCGATCATCATTGGCGCCTACGACGGCACCTAGGGCCGTGGACCTGACTGCCGGATACTGACTGAGCGTCTGTTGAATCAACGGCGCCACGTCAGTCGCCGTGATCCTCCAGTTGGTGAACCTGCCGCCAGGGAACCTGGGCGTCCGTCGCCAACTGCCGCACTAGCTCTCGCATCTCGTGGAATTCCGCGATGCGATTGTGATCGAGCGGAAAGCACCAGCCGTCGTTCCGACGCAGCATCAAGGCTAGACCAGGCTTGGCAATCGCCTCCTCCGATGCCGGCGCTGCGCCATCCAGTAGCGTAAGCTCATCAATGCCGTCTAGCGCGGACCACGTTGCGCGCTCCAACAGCTCGGCGGTCTCCACTTCGAGCCCCAGACGGCAAACGCGAAACGCGAGCTCGTCGTAGTGTCGCAAACCGGTCAGCACCCGTTTGCCGATCACTGTCACCACGCCACCGACGATGCCGCCCAGCAGCATCCAGCCAAACTCGGCGCCCTGGATGAGTTGACGCATCATCTCGAAGATCAGGCCGAGACCGGAGCCGAGCAGGAGCCACGCCGTCAAGTAACCCGCGTTGACGTTCGCAGGCGTGGGGCGAAACTCTCGCAGTATCGCGCCCAATGGGTGTTCCGCATCGGAATCGCTCGTCAATTGAGACATCGGCTGGCTCATTGGCGTTCAGAAGTCACATCACTGCCCGCGGCAGCGCACCTCGCTTGGCCCCGGTGAGCCTCGCGGACCGGTATTATAGGGCGAGTTGTCAATCGACTTCCCAATCGTCAGGGAAGTCCGCCTTCGAAACCTAACGTCCAGTGCCTCGTCAACACTCAGACATTGGGGTGGCCACCGCCCCAACTCGCGGCCTGCCACGACTTCGCGAGTTTTCCAACCCCAAAGCTAAGGCTTGACGGTCCACTAGTCCCCGCCACCACAGGTCGAGTCTTGAATGCCGCCACCCCGGTGACTACTCCGGTTCCGCAAATCTACGACGAAGCAGCCGAACAGCTGGCCAGCGAGTGCCGCGAGCTGGAACGCCGCTCTCAGCGTTTTGTCGCTGCGCGAGCAGTCGCTTTCCTGGGGGTGTTGGTGCTGTTCACTGCGGCGCTAGGCTCCCCCGACGCCCGCGCAGCGGGCAGTGCATTCGGCAGCTTCTGCCTGATCGCGTTGGTTGTGGTCAGCCTGCGGCACGAGCGACTCCAGGAGCAGCTCAATCATCAGCAACGGCGACTTAGCCTCAGCCGCAACGCGGGCGCTCGCTGGCGACGGGACTGGAAACACGTACCCGTTCCCCCGATCGCTGCCGAGCCCGGACAAGAGGCGCTGGCAACCGACCTGGACCTCATGGGTGCAGGGTCGCTGTTCCATCTGGTCTGCCGGTCGTACACCCAGTGCGGACGCGAGCAACTTCGCGACCTATTGTTCCAGCCGATCGGCGAGCCCGAGTTGGCTCGACAACGGCAGGACGCGGTTCGCGAGTTGCAGGGCGAAGTGCCATGGCGATCCGAGTTTGAGCTGCTGTCACTCGCAGTCGCCTACGGCAAGGCGACGCCCGCCGCCTTGGCTGAGTGGGCCGATGCCCCCAATGCTGCTCCGCCACAAAGCTATTTGAAGCCTCTCGCTTGGGCGTTGCCAGCCGCGCTCTGGGCGTCGCTGGCGGTGGCAATTGTGCAGCGAGGCGTGATCGGCGTGCCGATCTTGATCTCACTGGCCGTCGTCTCGGCGCTAGTGGCGTTGTGGCACACGGGCCACGCGTTTGCGGCGCTGGAGCACGTCACCACCTCGCGCGATGAAGTAGTGCAATACCAAGCGATGTTCGACCACGTCGCTCAATTGCAGCCGACCGCAACTTGGCTCGCCGACCTGGTAAGCCAGCTGCGGGCGCAAGACGGCGGTCCGGCCGCCGAACTCGCTCGACTCGGTCGCATCACACGCTTGTCATCGCAACGACAAGCCGGATTTATCCAAGCGACCCTGTACATGATCTCCCAGGTGGTGTTTCTCACGGACCTGCATTTGCTCGCGGCGTTGCAGCATTGGCGACAGCGCAACGCCGGCAAGGTCGGCGCATGGTTTGTTCGCCTGGGCAAGGTTGAAGCGGCGGCATCGCTCGCCGGACTGGCGTTTGACCATCCGAACTGGGCCTGGCCCGAGATCAGCGACAACCAGCCGTCGCTCACTGCCCGTGGAATCGGCCACCCGCTGTTGCAAGAAACTCAGCGAGTCACCAACGATGTCGAGGTCGGGCCGCCCGGCACGTTGCTGCTCGTCACCGGCTCGAACATGTCCGGCAAAAGCACGCTGCTGCGCAGCATTGGCTTAAACGCCTTGCTGGCGCAGGCCGGCGGTCCGGTGTGCGCGGCGGAGCTGCGAATGCCGCCCGTGCGGCTAGGCACAAGTGTCCGCGTCCACGACTCGCTGGCCGACGGCGTCTCTTTCTTCATGGCCGAGCTCAAACGGTTGAAACAGATTGTCGACATGGCGGGCGAGCTAGATGCGCCGCGACTGCTGTATCTACTGGACGAGATCCTGCAAGGCACCAACTCCGCCGAGCGGCAGATTGCCGTCTCTCACGTGCTTGAACACCTGTTAAAAGCAGGCGCCATCGGCGCAATCTCGACTCATGATTTGGAGCTCGCGTCCCTGCCGCAACTGGCGAAGCATTGCCACACGGTGCACTTCCGCGAAACACTCGATCCCAGCCAGTCAGCTCGCAGCATGACGTTCGATTATCAGCTGAGGCAAGGAGTGGCCACCACGACCAACGCGTTGAAACTGCTTGAGCTCGTGGGGCTGGCCACCGGGAAGGACACGTAAGTGACCGGGACGTGGATGTGATCGACGCATGTGGCGTCAAACGCCGCTTCAAGACAGGTGTTCTTGTCGCAGATCGGCGAGCGTTTCGAGCACGGGCTTGGCGATGCTGCTGGCGTCGAACAAGCCCGCCGCGTGCCGCTGATGGGGCTGGCGGTCGTCAATCTGTCCCCAGATGATTCCGTGCACGGCCTGTTTGGCCAACAAAATGGGCAGGATTCGCTTGGCCTGCAGCGCTTGCTGCGCCGGCGTGGCGAACTGGGCGCTGGGTTGCCGGCCATCCTGGCTCGGTCCGCCAACGATGCTGGTGGTCACCATCAGTGGAATGTCCAGCAGGCCCCAGCGGTCGATGAGGCGGCTGATTTCCAGCGGATCGCGAGCCGCCAAGCCGCCTGGCTCGCCAAAGTCGATTCGTAGGCCAACGCCCGACAGTCCCAAGTCGGCGCGAACCAGCGCGTCGGCGAAGTGCAGCGGCGAAAGATCGATGTTGTCGTTGGTGAGGTACTCGCCCCAGGGGTCCTCGAACGTGATCACGATGGGCGTGCGGGGATCGGCCTGCCGAATCGCCTCCACGGTCCGAACGGCAAGCCGCAGCCGCTGCTCCTCGGTGATCGACAATCCCAACGGCAAATTCAATCCCGTCGCGCATTGCCACAGCAACACCCGGCCGCGGTACCGCAACACGACTTGCTGCAAGAACTGGGAGACGCGACTCTGCAATTGATCGAAGTCGTCCTCCCAGAGATAAATCCAGTCGGGCAGCATCTCCTTGCGAGGATTGAAGATCGGGCCCAGGCAAATCGCCCGCACCTGGTGCTCCTCGGCCCACGCGACCTGCTGGTCCAACAACGTCCAGTCATACTCGCCCGAGTCCTCCTCGACGGACTTCCAGCTGACGGGGATCGAGACGCTGTTGAACGCGTCGCAAAACCGCCGAGCCCCTTCGCCCTCGTAAGGAGCTGACATGCCGATGTCACCGGTCAGCAGCGTCGCCAGCCGGGTCGTCTGTTGATGCCGGAACGCCAGCGCCTGCCGGCCGTACTCCTCGCCCAGGCGATCGATTGCCCGGCAGCCCATCCGAATCGCCTCGGCCGACAGCGTCTGGCACTCATCGGGCGAGCTGCGGCGCGAGGAGGCGGCGCGGGCGAAGACCCCGGTGGAGTGCCGCAGCTTGGCCTGCAAGTCCGCCGCAATCTTGAGCCCCGCCATTTCCCATTCGATGCTTTGGTTGCGGAGCCGGTTGATGGTGCCCCGCGCCAACTCGAGCTCAAGCAGATAGGGCTCGGGGCGTTCGGCCAGGCTGGTGGTGGAGAGCACGAGCTCGCCCACATCGTCAACCGGGTACGGCACGTGGAGCGATCCCGACTCATTAATGTCCCGAACGATGGTCAGCATCTCGGGCGAATAGATGCAGCGACACGGGAAGGGGATCCCCTCCAGGCCGGTCACGTACGCGCGTTTCCAAATCTCGGGCGAGATCCGCTCCCCTGGCGGTGGAACAAACCTCATCTGGCCCATGCAATTGCCTTCCGTAAAACCTGTGTCGGGATGAAATACTTTACAAAGCAAGGCCTCTGGGGACAACGCGGCGAAGGCGGACCGCCATGGGGGGTTGCCCGGTTTCCGTCGAAACGACACGTTAGGAGCTGTTGAAACCACACAACGAGGGGCAACGACCGCCTCTCGCCACCAAGCTGGCGGCTCCACGCCGAGCCGCTCGGCAACCACCCTGCGGACTCAACGCGCGGGCCGTCCTCGCGTCCGAAAATCGGGCCCGCTTGCCCTCCGGGCACCTTGGAACTCGTTGTCAGGCCGTCATGAACGCATCATCCACCGCGCTGCTCAACACTTCCCTGCCAGATTCGATTCCCGTCCGGCGCGGCAAGGTGCGAGACGTCTACGACCTGGGCGATCGGCTGCTGATGGTCAGCACCGACCGAATCAGCGCGTTCGACTGGATCTTGCCCAGCGGCATCCCGGACAAAGGGCGAGTGTTGACCCAGATCAGCGCGTACTGGTTCGAAGTGTTGCCGGTTCGCCACCACCTGCTCTCGCTGTCGCTCGACGACGCCAACCTGCCGGCGGAAGTCGATCGGACGCCGCTCGAAGGCCGCAGCATGGTCGTTCGCAAGTGCGAGGTCGTGCCGATCGAATGCGTCGTGCGCGGATACCTCGAGGGTTCCGGGTGGAGAGAATACCAACAAACCGGCGAGGTCTGCGGCATCGCCCTCCCCGCCGGGTTGCGACAGTGCGATCAGTTGCCCGAGCCGATTTTCACCCCCGCCACCAAGGAGGAGGAAGGGCACGACGTCAACATCTCCTTCGCCCGCATGTGCGAGATCATCGGATCGGAGTTGGCAAACGAGTTGCGAGAGAAGAGCCTCGACATCTACCGACGGGGCGCGGAGCTAGCCAGGGAACGAGGCATCTTGATCGCCGACACCAAGTTTGAATGGGGATTGGCGGGCGACGAGTTGATTCTGATCGACGAGGTGCTGACCCCGGATAGCTCGCGATTTTGGCCAGCCGACCGCTATTCACCCGGACAAGCCCAGCCGTCTTACGACAAGCAGTTCGTGCGTGAACACTTGAGCGCAACCGACTGGGACAAAAACAGCCCGCCCCCTGCCCTGCCCCGGGACATCATCGACAAGACTCGCGCCAAGTACATTGAAGCCTACGAACGACTCACGGGGCGAGAATTCGCTTGGCGGTGAGTGAGTTTAGGAGGCCGCGCCGCTGATAGCTGCGGCGGAGTCGGACTTCGGCAGCGTCTCGACGGGCACCGGCATGACGTAGTGATGGGCGCCGCGGAGCTTGACGTTGGCGCAGCGCTGCAGGCAAAACTGTCGCGGCGCCTCGCTGCACAGGCACAGCGCCAAGAAGCGATCGCGAGCGAGGAAGCGAATCGGGCTGACCACGCGACGCGTGCGATTGCCGCGCGAGTCCTCGTAGTCGATTTCGACCACGAATGTGTCATAGTCCTCCATTGCGCGACGAATCGCGGCGCGAGCCGCGGCGGGAAGCGGGCCGTTGGGTACGGTGACCGTGGCGGGTGCGGTGACCGTGGCAGGTGCGGTGAGTGTGGCGGCAGTGAGCGTGGCAGAAGTTGCGGCAAAGGTGTTCATGATAGGGCCGGATGGTGGATGGTGATTTGGCGCCGACAGGGGCAGTCGTCGGCGATAGGTGCGGGCTGGATTCCAATTCCCTCCTCACCTGCCTCCATTCTCGGCGCCCCCCGGACACGTTCGGTCCGCCCACCGGGGAAAAAATTTGCCACACCGCAATTCCGGTCTGACAGCGAGCCCTGAAACGCCTGGCTCCCCCCCGTCATTTGGGCTGTGTGGTAGCCGCCGGGGAGCGGTCTCGCCATACTTGGTGCGGTGAATGAGAGGGTTAGAGGGCAGATGTTTCAACTTCACGGAGAGCTGCTCCATGCGACATCTTTTGTGGGCGTTGTTGGTCGCCGTCGCCAGCATCAGCCAGGCCGAT
>JAGQPF010000520.1 GCA_020426845.1 Planctomycetales bacterium | reverse complement strand
GGGTTCCCAGGCCTGCGCCTGGGGCTAAACCTCTGTCGCCCCTGCCGGGGCTTTCGCGCGCGGAGTGCCCGGGATCCCCAGGCTTGCGCCGGCTTGCGCCTGGGGCTAACCTCTGTCGCCCCTGTCGGGGCTTTGCGCGCGGAGTGCCCGGGGGCCCGGGGTTCCCAGGCCTGCGCCTGGGGCTAAACAATGACGTTGTCTTTTCCCTCGATCAATTCCCCCGTGGTAAGCCAAGAAACAACGCAAGGGATGGCGCGTTGCGTCGCGCCATCCCTTGTTGTGCCTTGTCGTGCCTTGGCTCGAAAGTAATGGGCGATGAGGGGCTCGAACCCCCGACCCCCTCGTTGTAAGCGAGGTGCTCTAGCCAACTGAGCTAATCGCCCGGCCGTTGTCTGGTTGTGGTTAATCTAACGGCTTTGTTCCACGGGCGGTAGGCCGGCAGGTTATTCGGCGCGAACCGGTTCCGGGACGGCCAGGCCGACCGTCAGTTCCCCGTCGCGAACGCCCACTCGCGCCGCGTAGCCTTCGCCGACCTCGGTCTTGAGAATCGCGCGGGCCAGCGGGTTCTGGATGCGCTGCTGGATCACGCGTTTCAGCGGCCGGGCGCCGAAGGCCGGATCGAACCCTTCGCGGGCGACCAGTTCGCAGGCCTCGTCGCTGATCTCGAAGCCGATGTTGCGCTCCGCGAGTTGGTGTTCCAGGTGCCGCAGCTGAATGCGGACGATCTGTCCGATTTGTCCGCGGCTCAGTGGATGGAAGACGATCGTTTCGTCGATTCGGTTGATGAACTCGGGCAGGAAGTGAGCCTTCATGGCGACGTTGATCGCCTCCCGCAACTCATGTTCGCCGCCGCCTTCCTCGGTAATTCGCTGAATGGCGCCGCTGCCCACGTTGCTGGTCATCACCACAATCGTGTTGGTGAAGTCGACCGTGTGGCCGTGGTTGTCCGTCAGCCGTCCGTCGTCGAGCACCTGCAACAGGATATTGAAGACGTCGCGATGGGCCTTTTCGATCTCGTCGAGCAGAATCACGCTGTAGGGACGTCGCCTCACCGCCTCGGTCAACTTGCCACCCTCTTCGTAGCCGACGTATCCGGGAGGAGCGCCGACGAGCCGGCTGACCGTATGCCGCTCCATGTACTCGCTCATGTCAATTCGGACCATCGCGTTTTCGTCATCGAACATGACTTCCGCGAGAGCCTTGCAGAGTTCCGTTTTGCCGACACCCGTGGGGCCCAGAAAGATGAACGAGCCGATGGGGCGATTCGGATCCTGCAGGCCGCTGCGGCTGCGACGGACCGCGTCCGACACGGCGGTCACGGCTTCGTCCTGCCCGACGACGCGCTGGTGCAGTCGCTCCTCCATCACTAACAGCTTGGCTCGTTCGGTCTCGAGCATGCGCGACACGGGGACCCCGGTCCAAGCGCTGACCACCTCGGAGATTTCGTTCTCCGTCACGACTTGCCGCAACAGTCGTGGCTCGGGGCCGGTTTCAGCGCCGGCGCCATCGCCGTCTTCACTGAGCTCGTCGAGCCGCGCGCTAAGCTGTTCGCGCCGGTCGAACAATTGCCGCAAGGCTTGGAAATCTTCCTCGGCCGGCCGTCCGCCGGACGACATCAACTGCTGAATCTCGGATTCACGTCGTGAGTACTCGTGTTTGGCTTGCTCCAATTCCTGTCGCACTTTCTGCACGTCGTTCAGGCCGGATCGTTCGGCCTCCCACTGTTCGCGCAGGCTGGCGAGCAGTCGCTTCTGCTCCTCCATCTCATGTTCAATCTGAGCCAATCGCTTCTTGGCGTCCTCATCCGTCTCCTCGGCGAGCTGGCGCGACGCGAGCTCCAGGTGCGTCAATCTCCGCTGCACCTGATCGATCTCGGTCGGCACGCTCTCCAGCTCCATCGCGAGTCGGCTGGCGGCCTCGTCGACGAGATCGATCGCCTTGTCGGGCAGGAAGCGGTCGGTGATGTAGCGCCGGGAAAGTTTGGCGGCGGCGACCAGCGCCGAGTCGGTGATCTTCACGCCATGATGCGACTCGTAGCGTGGCTTGAGCCCGCGCAGAATGGCGATGGTGTCCTCCACCGAGGGCTCGCCCACCATCACGGGCTGAAATCGCCGCTCCAGGGCGGCGTCCTTCTCGATGTGTTTGCGATATTCATCCAGCGTCGTGGCGCCGATGCAGCGCAGCTCGCCGCGAGCCAGCGCCGGCTTGAGCAGATTGGCCGCGTCGGCGGCGCCTTCTGCGGCGCCGGCGCCCACGACCGTGTGCAGCTCGTCAATGAACAACACGACGCCGCCGGCTGCCTCCTGCACCTCTTTTAGCACGGCCTTGAGACGCTCCTCGAACTCGCCGCGAAACTTGGCGCCGGCGATCAACGCGCCCAGATCCAGCGCGATCACGCGCTTCTCTTGCAGGCTGCGCGGGACGTCGCCCTGGACGATACGCAGGGCGAGACCCTCGGCGATCGCCGTCTTGCCCACGCCCGGCTCGCCGATCAAAACGGGGTTGTTCTTGGTGCGTCGAGAAAGGACTTGAATCACGCGCCGGATTTCGCTGTCGCGGCCAATGACCGGATCGAGCTTGCCTTGTTTGGCTCGCTCGACGAGGTCGATGCCGTATTTCTCCAGCGCCTGGAAGGTCGCCTCGGGGTCCTGCGTTGTGACCTTGGTCGACCCGCGCAGCTTTGCCACGGCCTGCTCGAGGTCCGCCGTGCGCAGACCGTTCAGCTCCAGCAGTCGCTTGGCCTTCCCTTCGGTGCCGGCCAGCGCCAAAAGCAAGTGCTCGGTCGAGACGTACTCGTCCTGCATTTTCGTCGCGACCTTGAGCGACTGGTTCAGTGTATTCGATAGCTCCTGATTCAACTGTGGGGCCGAGCCGCCGGTCACCTTGGGGACTCGCTCCAGCTCGGAACGCACGAGGCCCTTCAGCGTGTCGGCCGATGCGTTGATCTGGTTGAGAATCGGTTGGATCAGCCCATCGCGTGACTCGAGCAGCGTGGCCAGCAGATGGAGCGTGTCGATTTGCGGATGCCCCGACTCGACGGCCAACTGCTGGGCGCCGGCCACTGCGTCCTGCGCCTTGTGCGTTAGTTTTTCCATGCGAAAAGTCATGATCCGCTCCTGATGGCTGGGCCACGTTGAGTTGGATGCGTCGATGCTCTGCAACGCAGCGCGCAGCAGGCCATCGTTCCCCGCGGCGCCGCTGAGAAACGGCGCCGAGAGGATCGTAGGAAAGGGGGAAGGAGGTGAGGGATGAGCTGAGGAGGAGTGTGACGGATCGAGGTCAAGCAATGGTGTGCTTCCCCCAGAACAATCACAGGCTGGCAGCCTGTGCCAGCCTGTGCCACGACAACACAGGCTGGCAGCCTGTGCCACGACATCACAGGCTGGCAGCCTGTGCCACGACATCAACAATGGCATGGCCTGTCCGCGTTAGTCCTTTTTGACTTCGAACTCGGCGTCGATCGCGTCGTCGGCCTCGGCGCCGGCGGCAGCGGCGCCGGCTTCGGCACCGCTTTCCGCGCCCGCTGCGGCTTGCTGTTGCAGCAACATTCGGAACGCTTCCGACGCCTGCTCCAACTCGCTGACAGCGGACTTGATCGCGGCGACATCGTCGGCCGCTGCCTTCTCCTTGACCTTGCCGATCGCCTTTTCCAACGGCGCCCGGTCGGCGTCGGTGAGCTTGTCCTTGTGCTCGGTCATCTGTTTCTCGAGCAGGAAGCAGAGGTGGTTCGCCTGATTGCGAGCCTCAGCGAGTTCGAACTGCTTGCGGTCTTCCTCGGCGTGTGCCTCGGCGTCCTTCCGCATGCGGTCGATCTCGTCCTCGCTCAGTCCGGACGACTTCTCGTCAATCGTGACCGAGGCTTCCTTGCCCGTGCCGAGGTCCTTGGCCGAGACGCTGAGGATGCCGTTTTGATCGATGTCGAACTTGACTTCGATTTGCGGGGTGCCACGAGGCGCCATCGGGATGCCGTCGAGGTTGAACTCGCCCAGCAGCCGGTTGTGCCCGGCCATCTTTCGCTCGCCCTGAAACACCTTCACGGTGACGGCCGTCTGATTGTCGTCCGCCGTGCTAAAGGTCTTCTTCCGCTCGGCGGGGATGGTCGTGTTGCGATCGATCAGCGAGGTCATCACGCCGCCTTCTGTCTCGATGCCGAGCGTCAGCGGAGTCACGTCCAACAACAGGACGTCCTTGCGGTCGCCGGCCAGCACCGCGCCTTGGATTGCGGCGCCGACCGCCACCACTTCGTCGGGGTTCACACCGCGATGCGGCTCCTTGCCGAAGATCTCCTTGACCAGCGCCTGCACCTTGGGGATGCGGGTCGAGCCGCCGACCAGCACGACCTCGTCGATGTCCGACGGCTTGAAGCCGGCGTCCTCGAGCGCGGTCAGCACCGGCTTGCGGCAGCGCTCGATCAGGTGGTCGGTCAGTTGCTCGAACTGAGCGCGAGTGATCGTCATCTGCAAGTGCTTGGGAACGTTGTTCACTTGAGCCACGAACGGCAGGTTGACGTCCGTCTGAGGTGTCGAGCTCAGCTCGCGCTTCGCTTTCTCCAACGCCTCCTGCAAGCGCTGTAGCGCCATCTGGTCCTTGCGGAGGTCGATGCCCTGCTCCTTTTCGAACTCGGTGGCAACGTGGTTGATCAGCACCTCGTCGAAGTCGTCGCCGCCCAGGTGCGTGTCGCCGCAGGTGCTGATCACTTCGAACACCTTGTGGCCGTCCTCGTCATCCACCTTCAACACCGAAACGTCGAAGGTGCCGCCGCCGAGGTCGAAGACGATGATCTTCTCGTTAGTCTTCTTGTCCAGGCCGTAGGCCATCGCCGCCGCCGTGGGCTCGTTGATGATCCGCGCCACTTCGAGGCCCGCGATCTGTCCGGCGTCCTTGGTGGCTTGCCGTTGTGAGTCGTTGAAGTAGGCCGGCACCGTGATCACGGCCTTGTTGACTTTGTGCCCGAGGTACGACTCCGCGGCCTCCTTGAGCTTGCGGAGCGTTTTGGCGGAGATCTCCTGAGGCGTGTACTGCTTGTCGCCGACCTGAATCTTGACATAGTCGCCAGGGTTGCCCACGACCTTATAGGGCACCATCTTCTCCTCGCTCGCGACCTCCGAGTGACGGCGTCCCATGAAACGCTTCACGGAGTAGATGGTGCGGTCGGGATTGGTGACCGCCTGACGCTTGGCGGGCTCGCCCACCAACTCGCCGCTGTCGGTGAATGCCACGACGCTCGGCGTCAATCGAGCGCCTTCGGGGTTGGGAATTACTTTCGGCTCATTGCCTTCCATGACCGCGACCACCGAGTTGGTCGTACCGAGGTCAATGCCGATGATCTTTTCGCCTTGTGCCATGATTTTGTCCTCGTGCTTCAATCCGATGAGCCTGCCCGATTCCCATCGGTGGTTGGCTCGTTTTCATTCCGCGGGCTAACAAATTGCCGGATGGCGCTGGGTAATGCCAAACACGCCCGAGTTCCAAAACTCCTCCGGCCTCGTTGCCCGAGCGGCTACCACCACCGAGCGGGCTGGATTGGTCTGATAGCAATCGGCGTGCCAGAAAATGTGTCACTCATCGTAAGGTGTTTTATGCAAACGGTTTGCGAATTTGCTTTGCCTGCTTTGGCGCGCCCGGAAGCTGCCAAACTGGCAAGAAAAAACAGCGAGGCTCGATGTCGGCGAGCCGCACGTGGCGGAACTGCCAAGTTGTCAAGAGGGCTGTTGGAGCGGCGGTTAGAGCGTAGCCGAGCGACGAGTTGACCGACTGTTCAAAAATGACGGACTGGAAGTCCGTCGTACGTGTGTAGGACGGACTTCTAGTCCGTCCGCGCAGATCTATGCGAGTGGGCGACGGAGCGCCGGATGGGCCCCCAATTCATCGAGCTTTCCCAGTCTCCGAGGCGTTTCCCAACGGCGGAGAAAAATAATTTCGCCCCAAGTTGGAAACGCCCCAACACGTTAGGTCGCGTCCCATCAACGCGTGGCATTCCATCGGGCAGATTCAACTTGACCGGCCAACGGATGTGGGTATCTTTGGGCGAATGTGGGAGGCAGTGGGAGGCAGTGGGGTGCAAAAAGGACTTTGGCTCCTGTGGCAGCGGTCAGTGAAAGCTGCCAAGCCGACTTCCCGTCCTCCCAATCGAAATTCGTGATTCCGATCCCTCGCTTACGCTTCGGACTTCGTTGTTGAGGCATGCCGAACTCGCGATTCCGATCCCTCGCTTACGCTTCGGGTTTCCTTGTTGAGGCATGCCGAACTCGCGATGTTTCTCACCGGCACCTTTCAACGTTCGCTCGACGAGAAACTCAGGTTTGCTTTGCCGAAGCCGATTCGCGCGGCGTTTGAAGGAACTGTTTATCTAACTCCAGGGATGGAGGGAGCCTTGTGGCTGTTTCCCGACTCGGCGTTCAGCCAAGTTGCTGAACGATTGAGCCAGGCGCCACCGGCAGGACAGGATGTCCGCACTTTTCAGCGGTTGTTTTTTGCCCGCACCGAAAGCCAGGAGATGGATGCCCAAGGACGGGTCCGGCTCTCGGCCGGTCTGGCTCAGCTCGCCCAAATCGAGAAGGAGATCGTGCTGTTGGGGGTGCGAGACCACGTGGAGATCTGGGATCGCACTCGTTGGGATGAGTTTCTCGAAGCTCAGCAATCTCAGTTCGACGCGGTCACCGAACGGGTTCTTGGTAACGGTTGAAAGACACCTAATCCGGCAATCGACACCGCGTTTTTCTAGATCCGTCCGTTGGTTCGCCGCGCACGACAAACTGCGCGTACGGCGATTGGCGATTCGGCAACCGGCCACAGGCCGACTCGCTCCTTGACGCTGTGGGAGGAGAGCAGGACGTTCTCCTCCGCGAACGGCACTGACCCGACTTAGGTGCATGGATGCACCAGGGTCGTGCCCTTTTTCCGTCACTCGTGTAGACTGGCGAGGTAGATCCCACCTGCCATGGTTGGTCCTGCCTAACCAACTGCGAATCTTGTCTCTTTGATCGCAGGCCCATAGGCCCATAGGCCGGTTGGCCGATCGTCGCGGTGTGCGGGTCCCCTCACTCTTGCGACTCCTTGCGACTTCGACGCGGGCTCGTCGTACCTCGACTTCTGTAGCCTGCTGACGAATCTTTCGACCCAATGGCATCTTCCGACCCCGATTCTTCAGGCACCATTCACGTCTCGGTGTTGCTCGAGGAGTGTATCCAGTGGTTGATGCCGCAGGCAGGGGGCAGGTTTGTGGATGGCACGCTTGGGGGCGGAGGGCACACTCGAGCCCTTGCCGACCGCGTTGGGCCGACCGGGTTCGTGTTGGCCATCGACCGCGACGCGAAGGCGGTCCGTGCGGCGCGGGAGTGGCTGCCGCAACCACCGTGCGCGATCTATCAGGCGAGTTTCCGCGATTTGCCCGAGGTGTTTGCGGAGCTTGAGTTGGCGCCAGTTGATGGTGTGCTATTGGATTTGGGGCTTT
>JAGQPF010000054.1 GCA_020426845.1 Planctomycetales bacterium | reverse complement strand
GTCCTGTCGCTCTAGATTGGGCGCGTCCTGTGATCTTGGCAACGGAGATGGAGCAGGTCATGATCAAGGGTCCACACGACACGCGCGGGAGGAGCACCCTTGGATCTGGCAGGCACCCAAATCGAAGACACGTTTGCCGAAGCCTTCGGCATGCGCTTTACGCGACTGTGGATCACGGCACATGACGAGCATTGGCTTGACGCGGCCATCCGCGAATTCACGGGCTACAGCGCCTCGGTCATCGCCTGCGACGCGGAGACAGGTGTGGAGCGAAGGCTGTCGCCCGAGGAGACGCCGGATGGCCGGCTCGGCGTGTCCGTGATGGCATTCGGCTTCTCCACCGACCAGCTGACCAAGGCCGTCGCCAATCGGGTTGGCCAATGCATCATGACCTGCCCCACGACGGCCGTCTTTGATGGTCTTCCGGAGGGCGAGAAACGCCTGCCGTTGGGAAAGCGAATCCGATTTTTCGGTGACGGATTCCAGAAGAGCAAAGTCATCCATGGAGTCCGATACTGGCGGGTCCCGGTGATGGACGGGGAGTTTTTAGTCGCCGACACGGTAGGGGTCAGCAGTGGCGTCGCCGGCGGCAACCTCATCCTGCAAGGCCACACTCCAGCGGATGCCTTGTCCGCCGCTCGACGCGGCGCTGAGGCAGTGGCGGCGCTCGCCGGCGTCATCGCGCCGTTTCCCGGCGGGGTGGCTCGCAGCGGCAGCAAGGTGGGCTCGCGCTACAAGGGCTTGCCCGCCTCGACATCCGACGCCTATTGCCCGACCCTACAGGGCAGAGTGGAAACCAAGCTGGCCGAAGGAGTGACCTGCGCCTACGAAATCGTCGTGGACGGGGTCGATGAGGAAGCAGTTGGCGCCGCCATGACCGCCGCCATGCAAGCGGCAGCCGCTGGCCCGCTGGCCGCGATCACGGCGGGCAACTACGGCGGCAAGCTCGGCCAATTCCACTTTCATCTCCGTCGACTTCTTGGCCAATGAGCGGGCCAACCTCTCCCAACGCCACTACTCGCGACGACGGTCGCACATCGGGAACGCCGCCTCCCACACTACGAGAGCCGACGCGCTGGCAGCTTTTTCAGCGACAACTGCAGCGGATGTTCAGCAAGCCGTCGGTCGAGATCGCGGTGGCGGTGCTCGTGCTGACCTCGGTGATCCTCACGCTGCTCGAGCTGACTTGGTGGGACTCGAGCGGAGAGGCGCCATTCGTCCAACGGCTGAAATTGGTCAACGACTTAATGACCTACGGCATGGCCGTCGAGCTGCTGTTGCGCTTCCTTCGCTGTTCGCCGGCGAGCCGATCCCCAACGCGCCTCACACGCTCGGCGGCCGCATGGTCGCGGTGTTCGTGATGTTTATGGGCCTGACCATTTTTGCCATGTTCACCGGCACCGTCTCCGCGTTTATGGTGGAGCGTCTGCGAGTGGAGGATCGACAAGTGGATTGCGAGCAGCTGTCAAATCATGTGGTCATCTGCGGCTGGAGCTCCAAGGGGCGAATTATCATCGCCGAGCTTCGCGCCTCGGCGCAGGCAGCCACAACTCCGATCGTCGTGATCGCTTCGCCGCGCGTGGATGAAGTGGACCGCGAGCGCAATGTGTTCTGGCTCGAGGACGACTTCACACGCGTCGCCGCCCTGGAGAAGGCCGGCATTCAGACCGCCAGCACCTGCATCGTGCTCAGCGACACCTCCGCCGGGCGCAACGAGCAGGACGCGGACGCCCGCACCATTCTCGCCGCTCTAACCGTCGAAAAACTGAATCCCGCCGTCTATACCTGCGCGGAGCTGCTGAACGAGACCTACGCTTCCCACTTGCAGATGGGCAAGGTCAATGACTACGTGGTCAGCAGCGAGTATGGCGCCAACCTGCTCGCTCAGGCGGCCATGAGCCGCGGCCTGCTGGGCGTCTACGGCGAGCTGCTGACGTATCGACACGGCAACGAAATGCAACGCGTGCACGTCAGCGATCAGTGGGCTGGGCGCACCTTCCAGGAAATGCTCGGAGAGGTCAAACGCAGCCACGACGCAATTCTGGTCGCGGTCGTCGACAGTGCCGGAGTGCTAAAGGTGAACCCGCCCGAGCACACCTTCGCCGCCGGCGAGGAAGTGATCGTGATCACTCGCGACGAGCTCAACTTTCGCAGCGGCCGCAATGGCCGCAATGGCCGCAAGTAAGTAGCCGCTCCCCCTCGACGTAGAGCCGAGGGCATGTTGTCTCTCCGGAATTCGGCCGCCAGCCGTCAAGGTGCTCGGCGACGAGGCAAGTAGATCCACGTTCCGAGCGCGGCGGGCGCCAGCCAGGTGTAGTAGCGCCAATGGACGACAGCGAACACCGTGAGCGTCCCCCAAAAGGTGATGCCCAGGACCCGATATTGGAGCGACTTGTTGAACGACTCCGAGTCGAACCAGTCGAGATGGAATTGCCGCTCAGGCGGGCGACGCTCGAGCCGCTTCCGCCACACAACTCCGACAAATTCAAACAGAAACATGACGGCCAGCGCGGCGGAGAACGAACCCGCCAGGCTAATCAGGAAGCTCATCAGGGCATACAGTGTCGGATTTTGCTCGGCGCGAGTGTTGGCGGTCGGCGTTCCCAGCGCGACGTAGATGCCGACGGCAAAGGCCGCGCAAAAAATCACGACCATCAGATGCCCCGCGTAATTCTCTGCCAGTTCAACTCGAAACAGCAGTTTCACAATGCGCAGCAGGGCGTAGGACAAGCCAATCACCACCGCAATCGCCAGGAAGCCCCCGACATACATCCCAACCAGTTTCGCCACCTCGGCCACCC
>JAGQPF010000519.1 GCA_020426845.1 Planctomycetales bacterium | reverse complement strand
TCCCGAGAAGATCCTTGGGAGGCGACCACGGTTGCTAGCAACGCTAGCAGTACAAAACCGAGTCCCCGACCATGATCATGCAAACGTCAAGCCATTAAACGGAATGCTCGTGACGACCTGCTTAGCACTAGCGGACCGAGTGAATCACTATTCAAGTGTCTCTTCGTGGGAGCAGGCATTGCGGTTAGGGGACTTGTCGTCTGTGCCTTGGCGTTTCCGCTCCTCCAGAGCCTTCGCGAGCTAGGTCTGTTATTACTTCTTGTAACACTTCCGTTTGCCGTTTACTTCACGTGGTGTGCGACTGGAAGGCATTTGGCTGGAGAGCCGAATTGTCGTCGAGCGGCGATTGCTCTTGCAAGCCGATACTTCGTTGTAGGAGCTGCCCTCGGTTTATATCTCAAGTTCCTGATGGGAGGTATGATCTCCGATTCTGCCTTCTTCGTTTGTCTCGGAAGTGCCATCGGAACCATCGGTGGCAGCTTCGGTGGCGCCGTCCAAGGTTGGATTCAATCAAGAACCTCGTTGGACAATTCGAACGGCGCAACCCAATAGTCCACCTCGCTTTGGACGAACGCCAAGACTTGGCTATGCTGACAAAAGAAGGAGTCGAGTGAGTCGGTGCATTCACGCTATTCCGCTTTCGGCCAACGGCTTTGATACAACTTGTTGCCGCCAAAGAAGTGAGCGGAGAAGACAGGATTCGAACCATTGCTGGAAACGCGGAGAAAACGCGGGTTTCTGACCAAAGCGGCGCAAAATGCGGCGCACTGGACGCGCGAAAGGCCGGATTTTGCCTGATTTGGCGGCCGTGGTCGATGCCTGGCCCAAGCTGCCGGAAGCCATACGAGCGGGCATCCTGGCGATGGTACGTGCGGCCGAGTAAGGCCGGCGAGCGCTCCCGATATTCCCAAAAATACTTCGCTTGGCGACTGCCGGGAGAACGGCCGAAATACGGAACACAATTTCTTTGCTCGCGTCATCCATGGGAGATTCGATCATGCGAACGCTGGCACCCGACGCCCAAGTTCGATGCCTTGAAGCGTTTTGACCCGAGATTCGAATGGATACTCGGCACCATTGCCCCTGGCATGACCCGCAGACAAATCGGTGAGGCGATTCCTGAATTGTCCGAATTGACCGATTTAGACTCCTCAAGACATGATTCTTTTGCCTGGTACACCATCGAAAATCCACTCGAGGTGATGTCGCCCCATCTAATGATTGTTTGATGGAGCATTTCACGGGCTGGAAAGGGATCGAACAAGACAGCCCTAATGCGGTATGCTGAGCCGACATGCACGAGGTGTTCCATATTTTGCCCGCTGCGCTGTACGGCAGCCTTATCGGCCGCCCCACAGGGTATTTGTACTTCATTCAAGGCAATCCGATCGGGGACTGCCACTCGCTCCGGATTGTCGCCACCGAACGGAAGGGCAGGGGTAAATGCGACTTTGTGGAAACGCCAATAGAGATCCTCATCGGTGACTGGGAAACCGTTGCTTGGTCACGCGATACGTGGATGTCGCTTTTGGGCACGGCGTGGTTCGTGGCGAATCTGGCTGACTCTGGATTTCCCCATGAGTGCGTCAAATTCGTATGCCTTGATGAGACTCGCCAAGATGCTGCGTCTGCAATGAGAACACGGCGAGCGCTGACTGCGCCCGAAGCGAAGTTCCTGACAGAATTCTGGCAATGCATTACTCGCCGTGGAAACACCGATAGTCTTCGCACACTGTTTAAGACTGCTCCAAGCTATCCGATTTGCGAGGCACTCGTCGCGGAGACAGAGAGATTCCTTCCTCGGGTATCCCCCAACGGTGACCAATACTTGTCGGATTTCGATGAACTATTGCTCTGCAGCGTGAACGAGGCCGAAAATCGGAAAGCTGCGTGGATCGTCAGCATGATTGTGGCGGAGTGCTTTGAATGGGGGGTGGACATCGGCGATTCGATGATTCTCCAACGCTTGCGTCAGATGACGGCGGCTTGCCTTGTGAAGTCAGCACGACCACTTGTAGACTTTCCGGAGGGTGCCCTCACCGAGTTGCGGCTCTCACGAAAGGGGCGACGGGCAGTTGAGGAGCAGAATATCGCCCGCATTCAGGTGCCATCCCTGCAACTTGGCGAAGTGAAACTATCCTACAAGGCATAGCCCAACATAAGAAGTAATTCGGACGGAAAGCATCGCGAAGCGGCGAACACGGCGAGAGGTTGGCGGAATTGCAACCTACGAATGTAATTTGAGCGGATCGTTAAACGTGCCGGTCTGCAACCCTGGCCCCGACTGTTCCACGCCATGCGGGCGAGCCGCGAAACCGAACTGGCGAAGGAATACCCGATCCACGTTGTTACCGCGTGGCTGGGCAACACGCCCCGCATTGCCTTGAAGCATTACCTGCAAGTGACCGACGCCGACTTTGAACGGGCGGCCCAAGTATCAAAGGAAGACAGCGCAGAAAGCGGCACATGAAGCGCACAAAATGCGGCGCAGAGGGGACTCGCCACGAAGGGCGGGGAATGGCAAGACGAAGGCGCAACCCCTTGGGAATGCGCCGCTTCTGCGAGTCCTGACGACATGCAACTTGTTGCCGCGAAAGAAGTGAGCGGAGAGGACAGGATTCGAACCTGCGGATCCATTTCTGGATCACCGATTTAGCAAACCGGCGCTTTCGGCCACTCAGCCACCTCTCCAGGCCCCGTATTGTGACGAAAAAGGGCCGCAGTGGCAAGCGGTGTTTCGTGCTGCGTTTCGCCATTTCGCCAACCCCGAGACCATTTATGGGCCGCGGAATTTAGCTCGACGAAAGCGACGGGGGCGAGGATGCCCGCGTTGCCGAGGAATCGCCGGCGGGGCTGGCTAATTGCCCTTGCGGTTCTGAGCCGCGCGGCGGATCAAATCGCGAGCGGTGTCGAGTCGGTCGGGCCACTTGAATTGGGGCGCCTCGGAGGGCTGGAAGCCCGTCAGGTGGTCGCGCAGACGCGTGGCAGGCTTGGTGTAGCGGAGCTGAGTGTCGCCAAACACCTCGCGGCAGAGCGCCGCGAGCCGCGGATCGTACTCCAACAACTCGCTTCGAGTGTTCACGTGATTGTGGTCGTGGTCGTGCTCGCGGTTGTTGTCGAACCACGATTGCACGCCCTCGGCAAAGTACTCGTGATGATTCACGCTGGCGTACTTCCCTTTCCAGAGCCCCGCTGACAGCGCCGCGTCATACGCCGCCCGCAGCCTGGTGTCGAAGCTCGGGTCCACGTTGGACAGGCCGCGCAAATGAATGTTATGCGCGAGCTCGTGGATCAGAATGCACTCGGTGGAATACGGGTCGCCTCGATAGCCCAATAGATTTTCCTCGGCACAGGAGCAGAACGGATCGCGCTCGCTGCCGCCCATGCCTCGTGCGCGGGCGTCCCAATAGTCGCGGCCCGAGATGCCGCGGAACCCTCGTGGAGCTTCGGCGCCAAGGCGTCGGAATTCCGGCTGATCCGTTGTGTACTCGTCGTGCGCCAAAATGCACAGCCGGGCGCCGCTGCGAATCATCGCGGCCCGCACGTCGGGACGCTCGGCCAGCATCACGTCGACCAGGTAGACAGCCTCCTTGAGTGCAAACGGGCTGACCTTCGCCGACGCGACAATCGGAAAGCCGTGCGCGTGCGCTCGCTGCGTATAGTAGCTCGGCACGCCATCCGGATCGGCCGCGTCGAAACGGTAGGCCTGCACGGGGACGACACTGGTCACCACGCGCTCGGTGCGATCCTGCCCAACCACCGCAAGGCGGTGGCCCAGCGTCGTCGTGATGAACGTCTCCTCGCCGGCAGCGACGACGCCGTTCGAGACTCGCTCCTTGTCCGACTTGAGCCAGAAGACCTCGAGCGGCTGCTCGCTGCCGTTGATGATCTGCAGCACGGGGCGCGGCGCCGGTGTGCGAGCGGGTGACGGGGCCTCGGGCTCCGCGGCAGAGCAGCGCGACTGCAGGCATTCCAAGCGAGAAGAGGCTAACGAGAGCGATGTCAACGCGATCGCCAATACCAACAGCACGTTTGGGCGGGTATGTCGTTGCAGCATGATCACTCCGGAAATTTAGACTACTCGTCGCTGAATTGCCCTAGCTCCACCGACTTCGCCCCCAGTGCATCGACCACGTCAAGCAAATCCTCGAAGGCGTTGATGGGGGCCGATCCCAGGTCGATCGTGAGCTGCCAGACGCCGTCGGCAAGTGTCGGATCGGAAAGGTAGTGGACACCGCCGAGCAACTCCTCGTCGTGCGGATCGTGGTCTTGAAACCAATCGAGAAACCATTGTCGCAGCAGCGTCCAGTCGGGCTCTCCGCTCCAGGTGTCCGCCGGAATTTTCAACTGCAGCCAGTTCCACTGAAACGGCTCCAGATGCACATTGAGGCTTGTGTCAGGCCAGACAAAGTCCAACGCGTCGAAGCTGAGCATCTCTGCGGTGTCGACCTGCACCGAGTCGGCGACCTCTCCGTTTTCGACGACGATCAGGTCGGCGCGACAGGGCAGGTCAAGCTCTCCTTCGGTCGCGACCTCCCCGTCATCATCGCAGAATGCGACTTCGTAGGCGACCTGCACGCCGTCGCGCTCGCCATGGTCATTGATGACATCAACGAGTCGAGTGAGGTAGTACTCGCGAATCTGATCCAGCAAATCGGATAGCATGCCGCCGCTCCGGTGGTGGCGCGCAACGCGGGCCGGGTT
>JAGQPF010000518.1 GCA_020426845.1 Planctomycetales bacterium | reverse complement strand
CATTGGATCGAATGACCGGCTCCAGCTGATTTAGCGGCCGTTGACTAACCCGGCAGTCGACAAAGCATTTTGTCACAGAGCGATGTTTGTTCCGATTGCCAGTGGGGTCATTTCAACACCTGCTTCGAGGCAACCGGCTGCGTGGCGATTGAATCGCAATCCGAGATGGTCGATCCGCTTTGTGTCGAACGGAGGTGACGGATGTCAGAACAACAGGTTGAGCAGGCTGTCGAGCAGTTTCTGGTCGAGTTGCGAAGCGGGACCCGGCCTTCGATTGACAGTTTTTGCGGCAGGTGGCCGGAGCAGGCGACCGAGTTGCGCCCCTTGTTGCTGGCCGCCAAGTTGGTCGAAGGGGCCAAACGGCACGCGATGCTCGAATTGAGTGAGGCCGATTCGCCCGTGCCCCGTGTGCCGGAGCGGCTCGACATGTATCGGATTGTCTCCGAGATTGGCCGTGGAGGCATGGGTGTCGTGTACCGCGCGGAGGACGAGGTGCTGCGACGACATGTGGCCCTGAAGGTCATTTCGCCCAAGTATCTCAGCCGCTGGGGAGATGTCGAGGACCGCATTGCGCGATTCGAGACGGAGGCTCGCATTGCCGCGCGGCTTCAGCACAGCAACATCGTGCAGATTTACGGCTTTTCACAGGACCAAGGCACGCACTACCTGGCTATGCAGCTCATCGATGGGCTGCCTCTCGACTCGCTTTGGGACCAGCTGCGATCCGGGGGCAAAGCCGACGCCTCCGATCAGGCCACGCGTGCGGCGACGCCTGAAACGCGGACGGCCGCGTGGGATCTGACCTGGTCGCTCATCCACGACGCGCAGGGGGACGCCTCAAGTTCAACGACATTTGATCCGGCCGCCGCCGGGGATCGCGAGGATCGTGGAGATGTCGTCGCAACGCATGCCTCGGCCGTGGGCAGCGCACAAGTCAAACAGTTGCAGGAGGCGACGCACCGTCGTCCCTATTGGCTCGCCATCGCGCGAATTGGGGATCAAGTGGCCGGGGCGCTGCAGTACTCGCACGAAAAAGGTGTGACGCACCGCGACATCAAGCCGGGAAACCTGTTGCTCGACTCGTCCGGAGTGGTCTGGGTGGCGGATTTTGGCTTGGCTCGCGAAGTCGCCCCGGACCAGTCCATGCCAGCTGCGTTCGAGGGCAGTCTCCGCTACATGGCGCCTGAGCAGTTTCGCGGTCAGGCTGATGCGCGAAGCGACATCTACTCGCTGGGGGTCACGCTGTACGAGCTGTTGGCGCTGCAGCCGGCATTTCAAGCCTCTTCCGTCGCCGATCTGCAGTCGGCCGTGGCCCGGCAGGAACTGACGGTTCCCTGGCGCCAACTGCGGCTGCCGGCGGACCTGGAGGCCGTGATTCGCCGAGCGATGTCCGTGGAGCCGGGGGAACGCTACGCCAGTGCGGCCGAGCTCCAAGAGGATTTGCGGCGGTTTCAAAACGGGGAGCCCGTGCGGGCGCGACGCCCGGGCGTCATGGAGCGGTCGGCCAGATGGTGTCGGCGCCATCCCGCGCGGGCGTCCGCTACTGGACTGGTGTTGGCCGTCTGCATGTTGAGCGCCGTGCTCGCCATCGTCTCCAACGTCGCCGCGCGCACGCAAAGTGCGCTCCGGACCGACGCGGATCGTCAACGTCATATGGCCCAATTGAGGCAGACGCAGCTGGAGTACGACGCGATGATTCGCTCGTCAGCCCTGCGCCCCGCAACGGACCAATTCAATTTGCAGTCTGGACGTGATTCCAACAAGCCTCGGGGCGCGGGAGTGCCCGAGGCGCTGCGTAGTTGGGAAACGCGTTGGCTGAGCGAGCTCTCCAAACGAGGGCCGCGCCTATTCGCGCGTTTCTGCGAAGGTGATTGGTCGCTGCTTGACGCCCAACTGGCGCCGGATGGCAAGCGTTTGTTGACCGCCGACGCCAGCGGTCTGTTGCTGATCTGGGATCTGGATACCGGGCGTGTCACAAAACGTTTGCACGAGGGACGACTTCAGCCGGCGCCGGAACGCTGGGCACATCACTTGTTCGGACGCCCAGCCGGCTCCGACACCACTCAATGGGGAATCTGCTGTGTGGGAGTTCGCTGGATCGCTCCCGATCATTTTGTCGCTGCCTCCTACGATGGCGGCGCTTGGGTGTTCGACGCTCGCGATGGCTCCCGCCGCGAACTGTTTCGCGCCGCGAACCCACTGACATGTCTGGCAATGCAAGGCCGTCAGGTGTTGTTCGGGGACCAACGCGGCGCGTTGCACTTGGCGGACCTCGATGCGGAGCCGCCGAGCGAGCCGATGCATGTCGCGCGGGAAGAGCAGCCTTCCTCGCCCAACCAAGCTGAGGTGATGTCGGTGGCGTCGGCGCCCTGGCTGCCGGGCTGGGTGGTCGGTTACGCGGACGGCGTTGTGACGTTGCTCAATGATCAGTTGCAGACCGTGCAGTCGCTCCGATTTAACGCTCCAATCTGGAGTGTCGACGCGTCGCCCTCTCGGATCACAAGACGACCGAGTCGCGAAGTGATGGCGCCGATGGTGGCGGTCGGCTGTGGCGACAGCGCGATTCAATGGATGCGCTGGTCCGACGCCCTCGGCGCCTTGGAGACGCAGCCGACGCTGCGCGCGAATTCGGCGACGGTGCCCAAGGGCATCCACCTGGTTCGTTTCTCTGCCGACGGCGACCGGCTGCTGGCGGCCGACGATCAGGGGTACCTCTCAGAGATCGACCTGTTCGAGAGCACAACCGAGTGGAACTTCGATGCCAGCGTTTCCGACAAACGGTTCCGTTTGCTGCGTGAGCATCTGGGTGGCCCGCTGCCCTTGCTGTTTCAACGCCAGGTCAGCAGCATTTTGGCCTTGAACGACCGTCGCACCATTGTGACCGCCGGCCAGGACGCGGTGGCGAAAGTGTGGCGAATCGAGTCGCCCGATGGAGGTCTCCGTGAGCTTCAAACCAGCGCAGGCCCCAATCCTCGCATCGCCTTCGATCCGTCATTGCCCGAGTTGCTTTGGGCCGTGGATGAGCTTGGCAACGTGAGGCTGGTGGACGTCGATGCCGACCGCGAGTTGGCGACACGCGCAGCCCACGATTCGCCTGCCGCCGGTGACCTGGCGGCCGGCCGCGCTCGGCTCTCGGCTCGCTCGGTCGAGATTGCCGTCGCGCGCCAATCGCAGTTGGTCGCCACCGTGGGCGGTGATCGCTTCGTGAGGTTGTGGTCCGCCGCCGGCCGACGCATTCGCCCCGCCGCGGCGAAGAAGCTCGAGCATGACGCGCCATTGATCAGTGTGGCATTGAGTCATGATGGACGTTTCGCGGCTGCCGTCGATCATCAAGCCCGGCTTTCCCTCTGGAATACCGAAAGTGGGCGACGTACGCACTTGGAGAGCATTTCGGAATCGAACGAGAGACCTTTGACGGGCTGCGTGGCGTTCAGTCCCGACGGCGAAAATTTGCTTGCGTTCGGGGCAGGCCAGACCGGCAGGATTTACGCATTGAACCCCGTTCGCCGGCTCAAGCTCGAAGCGTCGATGGCCGGAGGCGGCGGCACCGCGGCGATTTGGAATCCCGTGCATCCGTTGCAGGTCGTGACGAGCGACGACTATCCTCGCTATACGTCGGCGGCCTTGGACCCCAGCCTGCGAACTCAGCGGCTTCCGGTGATCCGGCAAGAACCCTGTGTGACGATGGAAGCCACGCCCGACTCGCGCCGGTTGGTGTTCCTGGAATTGGGCGGGAGAGTCGTGTTTGTCGAGCCCCGGGAGTTGCAACCAACGCTGGAGATGTTGATGCCAAGCCGTCGCGACGCGGATCTGACAGTCGATGCGCTCGGGCAACGGCTGGTTGTGGCTGGAGCGGACGGAGCGATGGACCTCTTGGTGGCGCCGCTCGACAAGCAGATGCCAACGGCGAAGGCGAAGGACAACATCCGGCCGTGGCGCCATGCGACGGTGTTGGCTCCTCGCAACGAAACCCTGCAGCTCGACGATCGCATGATTCGGATGGATGGACGAGGTCGGCTGCACATGCTGGCGATCTACACGCGGCCCGAAGACGAGTCGCGCGAGGGCGCGCTGTATTACGTGCGATACGATCCGCAAACCGACGAAAAGATTCGCGAGCGAATCGAGATCGGCGACCCACAGTACGACCGCCAATTCTCGCCTCGGGCATTGGCGCTGGCGCTTGTCGACAACGATCAGCCGCGCATTGTGGCTCGCCGCCGCTTGGAGGGTTACGACGGCGAGGTTTGGGAGGGAGAACGCCAAGGGCCGGACGCGTGGCGATTTCGCAAGCTGCTGGGCCAACAGAATTGGGGATTCTATCCATCGCCTCAATACGCGGCGGATGGCTCGCTGCAGGAGTTGCTGCACTTTAACTTTCACGGCTTTGTGCTGCTGCGCAGCCAGCCCCCGACCAAGGATGCGCCGGACGATTTCTGGTCCGCGTCACCGCTGGGACGACAGGGAGACGGCCTTTACTTGGAATGCCAGACAACTGCCGACGGAGTCAGGCACTTGCTGTTTCGACGCAACATCTTTAACTCGGCGCCCGTTCCCCAACTCTACGCTCGGTTTGATGGCCAGAACTGGTCCAGCGAAGTTGTCGATCCGTTTGCGGCCAACGTGCGGTCGTTGGGGATCGACTCGGAGGGACGCGTCGTGGTGATGCGGTTGGGGCCGGATCGCAAGGTATTCTTGCGGCGCGAGGCAGATCGATGGGTCGATCTGTGCGAAATGCCAGAGGCCACAACGGTCAACGGTCCGCCCAGCTATGTGTTTATGCCGGACGGCGATATCGTCGCAGGACCGATCTGGAACGAGTCGGAGCGAACGCTGCAACTATGGCGGCGCCACGCGGAACGTTGGGAACTGGAGACGTTTGCCGACGAGGTCCAAGGAGAACTCAGCTATCAAAAGTTGATCTTGGACGGCCGGGGGCGATTGCGAGTGTTGGTTGGCGACGACACTCACGGGCTCAGAATTTTCTGGCCGGCAAAGTAACCGACT
>JAGQPF010000517.1 GCA_020426845.1 Planctomycetales bacterium | reverse complement strand
GGGCCTCCATCGCAGGCGACCCTTGTGAGGCCCGGTGGACTGGTCGGGCCTCCATCGCAGGCGACCCTTGTGAGGCCCGGTGGACTGGTCGGGCCTCCATCGCAGGCGACCCTTGTGAGGCCCGGTGGGCCGGTGGGCCGGTCGCCCCGGCACGCTGTCATTGCCGCGGCACTCACCCGAGCGGCTGCGGAATTTGCGGGTTGGCGGAGTCGTTCGGGATTGTCGAGGGGGGCTTGCCAGCGAAGGGAGAATGAAGAACAATCACTCGTACGCCGATGGAGGGTGTGTTGGGAAGCGATCAAATGTTCCCCACGCCTCTCATTCCTGCGGGCGATTGGCTCAGTTGGTTAGAGCGCCGCATTCACATTGCGGAAGTCACTGGTTCGAGTCCAGTATCGCCCACTTCACTTACTACACCGCTGCATTGTGGATTGATTGACCGATTGCCGTGCCTCCCGCGCGGCAATTTTTCTGCGCATCTCCTCTTGCCATCAAGTCCACCCTCCGTGGGCGGAGCGTCCCTTTCCGTCCACGGCTGCTTTGCCTCAACTCCTTTCTGGTCACGTAGCTCGCATCATGGCTCTTGCTCAACCGCTGAAGTGGCACGGTGGAAAGTACTATCTGGCGAAGGAGATCATTCGCCGCATGCCTCCCCACCTCCATTACGTGGAGCCGTTCTTCGGCGGAGGCGCCGTGTTGTTGGCGCGCGATCCAGCGCGGGACTGGTACGAGGGCGCGGCGGACGCCGAGTATGCCAAGAACGGTGCGATCATGGCGAAGATGCGCGCGTGCTCGGAGGTCGTCAACGACTTGAACTTCGAGCTCACCAATTTCTGGCGTGTGCTCCAGGATGACGCGGCGTTCGACGAGTTCAAGCAACGCTGCGAGCGCACGCCGTTTTCGCATGTTGAATTCGACAGGGCGTTGGCGTTTCAGCCGCCCCCGCGGAATGCCGACGACGCCCCCGACATCGTGGCTGCCCACGCGTTTTTTATCCGTTATCGGCAATCTCGGCAGGGGCTCGGCCGTGACTTTGCCACGCTTAGCCGCAATCGGACACGTCGCAGCATGAACGAACAGGCCGCCTCCTGGCTGACGGCCATCGAGGGTTTGGCGGACATTCACGCTCGCCTGCGGGGCGTGGTGATCTATAGCGAGAACGCGCTTCGCGTCATAAAACGCCACGACGGCCCCCGCACGTTGTTCTATCTCGACCCGCCCTACTTGCACACGACTCGCGTCACGACGAAAGACTACGAGTGCGAGATGGAGGAGTCGATGCATCACGAGCTGCTTCAGCTGCTGGCGAAGATTGAGGGCAGCTTTATTCTCTCGGGATATCCCAGCCCGCTATACGAGTCCTTCGCCCAAGAGCATGGTTGGCGCCGCGTCGATATCCACATCGACAACAAAGCCAGTGCGAAAGCGGTCAAGGACAAGGAAGTCGAGTGCCTCTGGTTCAACTACGACCCCGAGCCTCGCGCATAGCACGCGTCGATCAATGCGCGAACTTTGTAGCTCGGGTTCAGGACAAGGAAACCCGAAGCGTAAGCGAGGGATCGATGCGCGAACTTTGTAGCTCGGGTTCAGGACAGGAAACCCGAAGCGTAAGCGAGGGATAGAATCGTAGTGGGGTTCTCGGCAAGGACACCCGCAGCGTCAGAGCGTCACCGAGGGATCGATTCGCGTACTCGGTGCCGCCAGATCACTCACTCGCATTCACGCTGCCGCATTCAAGGCTCCGAGTGCCAGGCCGTGCGACATCGCCGCCAGATCCAGATGGTGCCGGGCAGTCGCAATACCGTGGAAACGGCCAGCATGCCGATGGCGGCAGGCAGCACGCCGTAGCGGCTTCCCAGCCACCAAACCAGTGCGGCTGTGAGCAGATCGCAGCTGGCCGCGACCCAGACCATCGGAGCTCGGCGATGGGCGCCGAGATAAACGCCATACGAGGAAGCGAGCAAGTTCGCCACCAGCATGGCGCCGATGATGGCCGTCTCGGGGGCCCCCAGCAAACGGGAAGCAAGGACGCGGGCGATCTTGTGATCGATGTGCGGCAACACCGCGACGATGCCCACGGCGACGAGCACTCCCGCCACGGCCAGCAACGCGGCGATGATCGTAAGCCGGCGAAACACCGCGTTCAGTTTGCTCCAATTGCGCTGCGCCACGTACTGTCCGAACAGCGGCCGACGAGTGTGCACCCAGGCGAAGGCGGCTTGTTGCACGGCATTGAGCAGATTCCAGGTCAGGCCGACGGGCCCGGACGCGGCGGCGCCGTGATAGCGATGGACGACGAGCGTGAGCAGGTTGTTGGCAAAAAACTTGACTCCCGTTTGAACCCCCAGACGACGCTGCATCGGACGCACCAGCTCGTTCCAGTCGCGCGGTCGCGCGTCGGCGGGAGGCGCGGGCAACGATTGGAAGAAGCGACGGAATTGCAGCAGGAGCGTCACCTCCCCCAGCCACTGAATCGAGGCGGCGACGACGGCCACCCACAGATTAAGTCCGGCCGCAATTGCCGCCCAGACTCCCAGATTGCCGCAGATCATTTGCGCGAGCCGCATGCGGTTGACCGCCGCAATCTGCCCGCAGCCCTCCAGGATGGCGATCCGCGGGGTCAACGCGAGAGAGGCGCCCGTGACCATCGTCAGCACGATCCACGGCGCCGTCCAGGCGACGGTGTTGGCCGCCTCCGAGCCGTCGCTGAAAAAGCACCAGCCGATTGGCGCCATGGCGAGCGCGAACGCGATCGATGCTCGCCGGAACCAGCCGCGAAAGAACGTGTCCAACGCGGCCAACTGCCGGCGATGTCCACTGGGGCCGGCCACCTCGCCGCGATCCAGGCAAAGGTGTGCCCATTCGTGGGTGGCGCTCTGCAGGATGACACCGCTGATGCCCAAGTCGACCAGCGCCTGCAACGACAGCATAAACCAGAAGCTGACGTAAAACCCTTGCACTTCGGGTGAGAAGTTCAGCGAGATCAGCACCGCGGTCAGCGGGCCGGCCAGCAGTCTCCACACGCGAGTGGCGACGACATAGAACGTTGCGCGGTCGAGCTCCATGCGATTGAGCCAGCGCCGCAGCCACCATCGCCGAGTCGTTGAGGTCGTCGCGTCTGGCGGCGAGTTGTTATCCGGGTCGGCCATCCTCGCCCTGCTCCACACGCTGCGGCGACGAGTCGACTTCGGTTGCGGCCAAGTCGTTGGCGCCCGCCGCCCGGCTGGCTTGTGATCCGGCTCCGACAGTCGCGACGCCTCCGCTGCCTCCCCGGCCGACTTGTTCCAAGGCGGCCTGCAGTTGTGCGCCGACTCGCGCGGCGCTGAAATGTGCTCGCATGTCCTCCAAGGCTTGGGCGGCGATCGCCGCGCGTCGCTCGGGTTGATCGATTAGCCACAGCATCGCGTCCCGCCAGCTCTCGACGGAGTCGGCGAGCAGCCCGTTGCGGTGATCGACGATGATCTCCTCGTTCTCGCCAAGCCGCTCGCTGATCGCGACCGCTCCGGCGGCCATATAGATCTTGGTCTTGAGGGCGCCGCGGCAAACGCTTTCGGTGACATGGTGCTGCGGGAACAGGCCGATGTCCATTTGCAATCCTTCGCGGACCATCGCCGCTTGGTCGTATCGCTCGAGCGTTGACCAGCGAAGCTGCTCGAAGCGCGGCAGGCGATCCTCGGGCGCGCCCAGCACCCGTAGCTCGACATTCGGCCGCGCGGCCGCGACTTGCTCGAGCGCTTCGTGAATCTTGTGCAGCGAGAAGACGGTGTCCCGGCCGCCGATCCAGCCCAGCCGGATTGGTCGGCCTGGCCGGGTGGGCCCGACATGCTCCAGTCCTCCATCTCCGGCGACGCTTGTGAGGTCCGCTGGGCTGCCTGCCGGGGGACGCAAGGCGGCGCGCTGCGCGTCAAACGCCTCGACCTGCGGGGCATCGGGAATGATCTGCACGTCGGCGTTGTGTCGCCGCGCGTACTCGGCGAGCGGCCGGTTGGTGACGAACACCGCGTCCGACTCGGCCAGCATCCGGTCGATGTGCCCCCAGCCAAACTGACGGAACCATGGCAGCCATTGCGCGTCGACCATGTCGGTGACGAGTCGAAATCCGTGCCGCTCGCGGGCTGCCACCAGCTGCCGATGAAACTCGAAACTTGGCACGCCGACGTTGTAGACGACTCGGGCGTCCGCGGTGCGCCGCAGAATGCGCGACTCGTTGCGGCGTTGTCCCGCCGCGCCCAGCCAGTCGGCCGGCCACCGCAATGCCCGCCGCCTTGGCCACCAGCTCTCCAGACGAACGGCCCACGCGGGCGTGCGCAGCATGAATTCGGCGTCTCGCAGCTGCGGTTTGAACTGCAATGCGCGCACCGTGGCCTGTACGATGTCCAGGCGGTTCAGAATCACGAGCGTATGGGGCATCCGCCTTACGGCTCCTCAACGGGCGGCAGCCGATAGGTCCAGTCCGACTTGCGGCTGGAGAGCAACAGCGGCAATAGGCGTTGCGATAGGTCGTCGTCGAGCCCTTCCACCACGGCGACTTCCTTGCCCCGCCGAGCGGACCAATGGTTGCGAACGCCGCCGGCAATCCGCTGTGCGGAGCTGGCGTCGCCGTTGATTTTGGCTCGGGTGACTTCCAGTGAAGGGCCTGCCGGTTGCTTGAGCCGGTGTGTGGCGTCGACCGTGAAGCTCGCTTCAAACTCCTCGGCGTCAGCCTCGCTGTCCCACGTGGTGATCCACAGCAACGCCGAATCGGCGGCGCCGTGAACCTTGTCGGCCTGCTCAGTGCCAGCGGGTCGTTGCAGCACGATGTAGCGATCGCCATCCCAGCCCGCCGCCGCGCGCTTGCCGTCCAGCTGTGACGACAGCAACAGCTGAGTTTGGTACTCCCCCAGCGTGTCTTCGCCCAATTTGTTCCACGTTTGCAGTTCGGTTGGCAACGAGGGAACGGTGAGCTGAGTCGGAGTGTCGAGCGCAGCGCGATCCAGATACTTTTCGGGATGCAGGATCTGCTCGGTCGAGATCGGCGGGAATTGGAACGCTCGGTCGACGGCGGGCCAACCATCGCGGTTGGCCAAGTGCGAGACGAAGACGGTGCCCTGGTGGTAAGGAAAGACGAGAGATTGCCGGAAGAACGGCGGCGCCGCTCGCATGGCCTTGCCGCCACCGACCGAGCTCGCCAACCGCATCATCCGGAACATCCTGTCCACGTTTTCGGGAGGCAATCGCAACGCCTCGGCGCCGTCGCCCTGGCGATCTCGAGCAAGCTCGGCCATCATCACTAGCGTCGCCTCGCCCTCCACCAAGGCGCTGACGGCCAACGCAGCGTCCTCGCTGTCTCGCATGGCCGAGTCCATGTCGGAGAGGCGGAAGTGTTGATCGGCCAGCGCATGTGCCATCTCGTGGGACAGCGTGACCTTTTGCTCCTCGCCGTCGAACTCCTTTTCGCCGCCGAACAGTCGGTCGAGAAAGCCCGGTTGTTGAGCGGCGTCCTCGGTGATCAGGAACATCTCCTTCGTTTCCGAGTCATAAAAGCCTGCCACCTGTTCGGTGAACAGCCCGATCATCATTTCGGCCACATCCAGCTGCGGCGGCGCCAAGCCGAACAGTTTCACCGTGCGGTCGAGGAAGAGCAGCTCTTGAGGCGTCATCTTCGACGCGAATTCTTTCGCCATATACTGCTGCAACGCCGGCCGCTTCATGATTCGCGGCGCCACCTCCCGGCGGAACGGTCGTTTGCGAACCTCGGGCAGAATCAACTCGTAGGCGCGTTTGTAAGCGACCAGCGCCTCCGTGTATTTCTTGGCATCCGCCAACTCGTCGCCTTCGGCCAGCAGGGTCTCCGCGCGAGCCAGCGGCGGCTCTTCGCCGCGGACGGTGGCTTGAAAGAGGGGCAGCAGCGCCAAGGCAAAGATCAGCCCCGCCGTCATTCGAAGAGTCGTCGTGAGTGCCATCGGTCAATCCGTGTGGGGAGCCGCCCGAAGCGAAATTGCCGGGCTTGACAACAACGCATTTCAAAAACTTCCCGATCGGCAATCGGGTTGATAAAACCAGCAGAAAAACTTTTGTCGATTGCGCCAGGGACGATTTTTGAAATGTCCTCTAATGTAGCACGGGCCGGAGATGGCGACACGTCACGGGCTGTTCAGAGCGGACACCGAACCAGCAAGGATTGCACAGATTCCTACGCAACTCATCGCACGTGCCCGTTCAAAATGCGCCGGAGGTGAAATTGGCCGAAATGAGATCAACCTAAGCTAGCGCGAAACTTGTGGGGCGTTTGGTACAATTCTGCGAATTCGGCACCCTCGCTCTCGTCTACTGCTCACCGCCGCTAGTTTCACCGCTCAACATGGACGACCCCGTGAATCACGGATCCGAACAGAAGTTCCTCGACACTCGTGATCCCGCCGTGTTGGAGGAGGGCGGCGGCAGGATCGTATTGTTTCGCCCCTTCATTCCGGCCGAGGCGGTGCAGGAGGTGACCGACACGTTGCAGTCGCGCTGGGTCGGCCAGGGGCCGCGAGTCGACCGTTTTGAACAGTTGTTTCCACAAGCGATTGGCGCCGACAGTGCAGCGGTGGCGGTCGGCTCCGGGACCGACGCATTGCACTTGGCCTACATCCTCGCTGGAGTCGGGCCAGGCGATGAGGTGGTGACGCCCGTGTTCACTTGCACCGCCACCAATCTGCCGCTGATCTATCTCGGCGCCCGTCCCCGCTTTGCGGACATCGAGCCCGACACGCTCAACATCGACGTGGAGCACGTTCGACAGCTCGTGAACGAACGCACGAAGGCGATTGTCTGCGTTCATTACGGCGGACTGCCTTGCCACTTGGACGCCCTGCACGAGATCGCCCGCGAATACGGCATACCCGTCATCGAGGACGCCGCCCAGGCGATTGGAGGAACGTACGGCGGAAAGCCGATCGGCGGGCTCTCCGACTATACCGTCTTCTCCTTTCAGGCGATCAAGCACATCACGACGGGCGATGGCGGCATGTTGATGCTGCGCGATGCCGAACGCTGCGCGGCCGCCAAGCGGATTCGCTGGTTTGGCATCGATCGTGAGGCGAAGTTCTTCGGCCACTGGGAGAACGATATCCGCGAAGTCGGTTACAAGTACCAAATGACGGACATCGCCGCCGCGATGGGGCTTGCGGCCCTGCCTCATCTTGCCGAGATCGTGGAGCTCCGCCGCGGGCTGTTGAAAGAGTACTCCCGTCGGCTCCGCGATGTGCCGGGAATCAAACTGCTGGGCGAGCCGGAGACCGCCGAGTGCACGCATGCCGCTTGGTTGTGCACGGTCGCGGTCGAGAACCGCAAGGGATTGGAGTCCAAGCTGCGCGAGGCCGGCATCGAATCGGCCCAAGTGCACTTCCGCAATGACCGTTACACGGTGTTTGCCGACTACCGCGAAGGGGCCCTGCCCCACATGGACGCGATGGAGGATCGCTATCAGGTCTTGCCGTTGCATCCGCAAGTGACCGTGGCGGATGTCGAGCGGATCTGCGACGTGATCTCCGCCGGCTGGTGATTCGGCGGGTGATTCGTCCACTCGATTGAGTTACGATACAGCCACCCAACAGCGACACTACAGCGACCCTGTCGCCACCTATCGCCACCCAATCGCACCTTCCTCTCGGGCCAAGCAGATGTTCAACCACAACTTCGAGCGTTGTTCCGGCGGCCGCGGCACTTCCATCACGTCAGTTAAGTTGGTGATGTTGGCGATCACCGGACTGCTGGCGTTGCCTCCATGGGGCGCCACTTGGCTGCACGCGCAGCAGGAGACAGTGGACGCGACGGAGTTTGCTCCCGCACCGATTCGCTTGTTCGACGAAAGTTTCGAGGTGACGGTGGCCGCGGCGCCGCCGCTGGTAAAGCATCCGTTGATGGCCGGGTTCGACGACCGAGGGCGGCTGTACATCGCCGAGAGCGCCGGAGAGAACCTGCGCCGCGAGGATCTCGAGAAGCGTCTGCCCAACTTTGTCCGCCGACTCGAAGATCGCGACGGCGACGGCGTCTTCGACCATAGCACCATCTTTGCCGATGGATTGACGCTGCCCCAAGGCGCGCTTTGGCACGACGGAGCGTTGTACGTAGCCGCGCCGCCGAACATCTGGAAGTTCGTGGATGAAGACGATGACGGCGTGGCGGACCGCCGCGAGGTGCTGGTGGATCAGTTCGGATACACCGGCAACGCTGCCTCGATCCATGGTTGCTTCCTCGGCCCAACGGGCCGCCTGTATTGGTGCGATGGGCGCCACGGGCATGAGGTGCACGACGAGACCGGCGAGCTGATCAGCGCGGGCAAGGCGGCGAGGATCTTCTCCTGCCGCGCCGATGGCAGTGACTTTCGCGTGCACTGTGGCGGCGGCATGGACAATCCGGTGGAGATCGACTTCACGCCCGAGGGCGAGATGCTCGGCACCGTCAATCTGTTTTATCGGCAACGCGGCGACTGTCTCGTCCATTGGATGCACGGCGGCGCCTATCCCCGCTTCGACCAGACTTGCGTCGATGAGTTCCGCCGCACCGGCGACTTGCTGCGCGAGGTGCATAATCTCGGCCATGTCGCCGTCTCGGGCATGACGCGTTTGCGGTCGCCTCAGTGGAATGGCGACGCGGAGGCAACCAGCTGGCTGCTGACCGAGTTCAACGCGCATCGCATCATGCAAACGACGCTGCGGCGGCAAGGGAGCACGTTTGCCGCGGAGGTGCGCCCGTTGTTGGAGTCTTCGAGCGTGGATTTCCATCCGACCGACGTGCTGGAGGACGCCGACGGGAGTCTGCTGGTGATTGACACCGGCGGTTGGTTCCGGATTGGCTGCCCAACGTCGCAAATCGCCAAGCCGAACATTCTGGGGGCGATCTATCGCGTTCGACGCAAGGGGCCGAGCGCTCCGGGGCTGGCGGACTCGCGCGGGTTGAAACTGGACTGGACGGTGGCGCCGGCCGAGCTGGCACAGCGGCTCGAGGATCCGCGGCACGCGGTTGTCGAGCGGGCGACCAGCCTATTGGCCCGCCAAGGCGGGGAGGCGGCGCAAGCGTTGGCGAAATGGCAGCCCGCGACCACGGCGGGCGCGGTGCGTCGCGTCTGGGCGCTGGCCCGCAATGGCGCTCCGCTGGCTGCTCGGGAATTGCGATTGTTGCTTGGCGCCGACGCCTGGCAACTCCGCTTGGCGGCCGCGATGGCCTGCGGCCAGACGGCGGATCACGACGCGGTGGAGTCGCTGATGCCGTTGCTGTCCGACGAGCAGCCGCAGGTTCGCCGCGAGGTGGCGACGGCGTTGGGCCGGATCGGCGATGTTCGCGCCCTGCCCTCGCTGCTCCACAGCCTGGGCCGCCAGGACAACGACCGCGTCCTCGAGCACGCGTTGATTTACGCCCTGATGGAGATCGGGGACGGTGCGGCGATTGCGCCGGGCTTGGCCGACTCGGATCCGCGCGTGCAGCGCGGCGCCCTGATTGCGCTCGACCAGATGCCCTGGGACGGACTGCGACAAGAACATGTCACTCCTTTGCTGGCCTCGGCCGACACCCAATTGGTCGCGGCCGCGCTGGACGCGGTGGCAACTCGTCCGGCATGGAGCGAGGAGGGGCTGCGGCAGCTGCGCAGCTTGTTCGCCGCATCGCGCGGCGGCGGGCTGGATGAAACACGGCGCCGCGCCGCCAACGGGCTATTGCAGTCGTTGTCGAGCCACGCGGAATTGCCGGCTCTCATCGCGGCCAGCGGATCCGAGCTGGCGGCGTCCGACCAGGTGATGCTGCTGCAGTTCCTCGGCAGCCGACCGCAGTTGCCCGAAGCATGTGCCGACTTTGTGCAAGCAGGCTTGGCGGCTGCGGAGGCGGATGTCGCTCGAGCGGCCGTTCACACCTTGTCGGCTCACCCCGATCCACGGCACGCCGATTCGCTCCTGCGCCTCGGCCGGGACGAGCGGCGGCCGACCGACCTGCGAGTGGCTGCCTGGCAGGCGTGGGCGTTGTCGGCGCGACAGCCATTGGACGAGTCCGCGTTTTCGTTTCTCGGCAGTTGTTTGACCGAACAGGAAGATCCGCTGCTGCGGTTGGCCGCTGCCCGCGGTTTGGCGGCGGCGCCGTCGACGCCCGAGCAAGCCCGGCAGGCTGCCCGTTGGGCCGCCAAAGCGGGGCCCATTGAGTTGCCCGTGTTGACCGGCGCCTGGGCGGGCCACACGGATCCGGCCCTCGGGAAGCTGGTGGTGGCGGCGCTCGGCCAAGCCCCCGGAGCCTCGGCGCTGAGCCTGGCTGCCATCGAGGAAGTCGTCCGCAACTTCCCGCCTGAAATTCGGGACGCTGCGGAGCCCCTGCTGGAGTCCCGTCGGGCCGAGCTCTCGCAGCGTAGCGAGCAGCTGGCGATGCATGTCGAGGCGTCGGATGGCGATGCGGCGCGCGGCCAACGCGTGTTCCTCAGCCGCGCGGCGGGCTGCGCCGCCTGCCATCGAGTCGCGGGAGAAGGCGGCAACGTCGGCCCGGACCTGTCAACCATCGGTGATCGGCGCTCGAAACGCGACTTGCTCGAGGCGGTGCTGTTCCCCAGCGCCTCGCAGGCCCGCGGATTTGAGTCCTACCTGATTCGACTCGATGACGGCCGCCAATTTGCGGGGCTGATTCTTTCGGAGAGCGGCAGCCGATTGCGAGTTCGCACCAGCGACCAACAAGAGCTGGAGATCTCGCGAGAGGCGATTGAGGCGATGAAGCCGTCGGACGTCAGCGTGATGCCAGCCGGATTGAAGCAGACGATGACGGACGGGCAGCTGCAGGACCTGGTGGCGTATCTGCGCACGCTGCGAGCGACAAGTCCGTGAGCCAGCATCGCGCGGACTTGCCTTCGTGCGGAGCATCCCTGCAGAATCTGCAAAAGCTCTTGAGAACGCTCGCACCACCACATCTCGACACGACGCCAACTCCTCGACTCGCCAATGCCAATGACAGGAATTAGTCACTCGAAGGCGCCGGCCTCGCCGCCTGCGCAGGCAAGTCATGCAGGTGGCGCCCGCGACCGCCGGCACTTTCTGCGCTGGACGGCGGCGGCTCTGGCGGCGCCCACCCTGGCGTCGCTCGATGGCGGCGCGTGCGGCGCCGCATTCGGGCAGGCGCCGGTGTATCGCCGCGAAGGCGCGATCGCCAAGGCGGTCGAAGTGCTGCTCCCACGGTTGCGAGTGCCGCTGTCTTTCGTCATCGACGACTCGACCTGCCTGGTGAACATGGGGCATTACTGCATGCCTCAATTTGCCACGGCCTGGCCCGAGCGAGACATCTATCGCAAGCCCTGGAAAAGCTGGCCCCGCGAGATTCCCGACTCGTTCGTCCGCGAGTTCATCGACTTCTGCGACGCGGAGGACGTCAAAGGAAAGTACAGCATCGTCCCGTATCCGGCATGCGTCGGCTGGGTGGACCGGGAGCTGCCGGGCTGGTCGCGCCGCGAATTGCAGGCCAGCTTGAAGCTCGTCCGCGACCGCGTCGTGCCGCGGTTTGACATTCACCCGGAGATGATCACTCACACTCGCGTGATCGACCTCAAGACAGGACGGCCCTTGGAGGAGATCAGCGCGGCCACGATGGAGAACTCGTACCCGCGCAACAAGCTGAGCGTCGACGAGCTGGCGGCGTATCTGGCCTACGCGCTGCGCGTGTTGCGAAATTGCGACCTGCCTTGCGAGGGAGTTACGACTCCCGGCGGCTTCGGCAACATGGTCAAGAGCGAGCTGGCGCTGGCCGTCTTTGAGGCGGTGCGCGATGTGTATGGCGCCGAGCTGCCGCACTACTTCAAGTATGTCGAGGAAGGGCTCGACACACGAGTCCGGCTGGAGCACGTTCGCGAGCCGCTGTCGAACGCCCCACGCGTCACGGCCAATGTGCCGGCCGCCACGGGCGATTGGTTCGGCGGCTGGGATGGCGACCGCGAGAGCGAGGGCGAGCGGTACGCGTCGGACGACGCGTCGAGCGGGCGGATGGTCGAGCTGATCGAGCGCCGGCAGCCCGCCGTGATGCTCTGCCATTGGCCCGGCATGTACGGCCACGGGGGCAGGCAAGGCTTCGAGGACTTTCGCCGCGTCGTGCGGGCGCTGAACCGCAAGTACGCTGACACCACGCAGTGGATGAAGCTGAGCGAGATGGGCCGCTACGCCGCCGCTCGCGAGCTCACGCGCGTGGCCGAACTGACAGACAGTTCCTTGTCACTGGAGGCGCCGTTTGCCTGCCCGCAGTTCACGCTGGCGCTGCCGGCGCCCGCCACGCTGGAGTCGATCGGCCTGCGCGGCGGCGCCCAGCTGGAACGCGTGGACGAGCTGCGACAACTGAAGGCCAATGCCTATTGGCTGGGACAGCGACCTGACGCCAGCCGCCGTGAACTGATCGTCTGCTTCGATTTGCCCAAGGGCGACAGTCGGCTGGAGTGGAAATGAGTCTGACTTTGCTGGCGATCGGGCCGGGCGCGCAGGCGTTCTGTTCACTGCTGCCGATTCTCGTGGTCGCCGTGTTTCTGGTGGGACTGCGCTGGCCCGCCAGCGCGGCCATGCCGCTGTCGTTGGTGACGGCCGCCGCGTTGAGCTTGTGGGTCTGGCAGACGCCCGCCTTGCAGGTCGCCGCAGCCTCGCTGCGCGGCGTCACCGTGGCGATCACGCTGCTGTACATCATCTTCGGCGCGATCTTGTTGCTGAACACGCTCCACCGCTCCGGCGGACTCGACCGGCTGCGCGACAGCTTCACCGGCATCTCGCCCGATCGTCGCGTGCAGGTGATTATCATCGCCTGGCTGTTCGGCTCGTTTATCGAAGGCGCCGCGGGCTTCGGAGCGCCGGCGGCCGTGACCGTGCCGTTGATGGTCGGGCTGCGGTTTCCACCGTTGGCCGCGGTCGTGGCCGGGATGGTGATTCAAAGCACCCCTGTCTCGTTTGGCGCCGTGGGCACGCCGATTCTGACGGGCGTCAGCGCGGGACTCGACGGCGAGCCGCTCGTCGCCTCGTACATGGCGTCCGCGGGATTGGAGGACTGGCGGTCGTTGCTGATGCGAGTGGGCAGCCGAGTCGCCGTGTTGCACGCGATTTGCGGTGTGCTGGTTCCGCTCTGGGTGGTCTGCCTGTTGACCCGTTTTTTCGGCGCCAATCGCAGTCTTCGCGAAGGATTGGCCGTTTGGAAATTCGCCGTGTTCGCTTCGCTCGCGATGACCGTTCCTTATACCCTCGTTGCCTTCACGCTCGGCCCGGAGTTTCCGTCCTTGATCGGCGGGCTGGTCGGGTTGGGGGTTGTCACATGGGCCGCGAAACGCCGCTGGTTGACGCCGACCGACGGCGTTTGGGACTTTCCGCCTGCGAAGAGTTGGCCCTGGGACTGGACCGGAGCGGCAAGCGACCCCGATGAGGGCGAGTCGCCTGAGATGGCCGAAGCAGGTGAGTCGACGGTCGTTGCCGCCAACTCCGCGCCGAGTCGGAAGATTGGCGCGGTTGCCGCCTGGGCGCCCTACCTGCTAGTGGCCGTGTTGCTGGTGGCGACACGCCTGCCGTCGCTGCCGCTGGGCGGCTGGGTCAAGCACGAAGCGGTGACCTGGACCGTGCAGCCACTGACGACGGCCGTCAAAGAGGTGAAGGTGCAGCCGCTGTACGTGCCGGGCGCCGTGTTCATCCTGGTCTCGCTGTTGACCTGGCCGCTCCATCGGATCACCCTGGCGGCGTATGTTGGCGCGTGGCGTGACTCGTTCAGGACGTTGGCGAAGGCGTCCGTCGCCTTGATGTTCACCGTGCCGATGGTGCAGGTGTTCATCTATTCCGCCGGGGGCGCGGCGGGCTACGAATCGATGCCGCTGGTGCTCGCGCGCGAGATGTCGCGACTGGCCGGCGCCAACTGGCCGCTGATCGCGCCGCTGGTCGGCGGCATGGGCGCCTTCGTCGCCGGCAGCAACACGATCAGCAACATGATGTTCTCGAGTTTCCAGTTTGGTGTCGGCCATTCCATTGGCGCCGACCCCGCTTGGATTGTCGCTCTGCAAGCCGTGGGCGGAGCGGCCGGCAACATGATCTGCGTGCACAACGTCGTCACCGCCGCGGCCGTCGCCGGGCTAATCGGCCGCGAGGGCCAAGTGATTCGCAAGACGGCGCTGCCGTTCGCCTACTACGTCCTGCTGGCCGGCCTGCTGGGCCTCGCGGCCTGCTGAAACAGGTCGATGCCTGACGCTTCCTTTTGAAGCATGGTGGATTTGCGATTCCGATCCCTCTCTGACGCTTCGGGTTTCCTTTTGAAGCATGCCGGATTTGCGATTCCGATCCCTCGCTGACGCTTCGGGTTTCCTTTTGAAGCATGCCGGATTTGCGATTCCGATCCCTCGCTGACGCTTCGGGTTTCCCTTTGAAGCATGCCGGATTTGCGATTCCGATCCCTCGCTGACGCTTCGGGTTTCCTTTTGAAGCACAGGCAGACAGCTTTTATGTCGCGAGCAACAACAGATGGAACACGGATCCGTGTTTCATCTGTGTTTCATTCGTGGCTAGCAACCAGTTCGCGCTCGGGCGGTGGCGTTATTACTCGGTCTTCCACTGTGGGAAGCTGCCGTAGGTGATCAGCTCGAGGTAGAGCATCAGGCTGGCGACGGACAAGCAGATAAGAGCCACCAGCAGCATCGACGTGTAAACGTTGAATTGGGGGACCTTCGGGCCGGCGGGAGCGGCGGAGCTCGACCGTTTGGCTCGCTTGGGCCGCTTTTCCTTTTTGGCCTTTTCCCGCTTGGGCTTCTCTTTCTTGGCCTTGGTCTTTTTGGCCTTTTTCTTTTTGCCCTTGGCGTCGTCCTCGGTCTCCACCGGTGCTCCGCCGGCCGGCTCGAGGTCGGATGGCGAGGCGGTGTCGTCGAGGTTGAAGTCGAAGTCGTTGCTCATGACACGATGGGCGAGAAAGGATGGGCTGATGAGAAGCAGCGAAGGGCTCCGCCGACAGGCGAAACGACACGGCAGTACCCGGTCAGTGGGGCGTTCCGGTTCAGTATGAATGCCACCCGCCGATGCGCCTAGGAAACGATGGGGAAATGTAGGCAGGAAAACCGGTTTGGGCATTTCGGGGGCCGTTTGAGCTGCTTGGGCGGGTCGAGCGGGGGGCGGGGTGAGGAAAAGTTGAGAAACGGTGTTCGCCCACCCGCCGTCGGCGGGTGTTGAGGCGACTTAAACCGTTAAGCAGCAAGGGATTCCTGCAATTTTGCGCAACTTGACAGTCGGCTGGAGCGACATTAGGATCAAAGTTTGCCCCTGTGGAAATGTTTCTCAGAGATAGAGGCATCGATACCAGCTCCATTGAATCGTGCAGGCCCGCTCGGGTGGGGGGGGCTGAGGCAGGGCCGCCGCGTGTGGATACCTCCCACTCTTTTCTCATGTCGGAGATTCCTCCCGAGATTGCTCAACGCAACCTGCTTCCCACCCAACTTTGCTTTCTCCAGCGGCTCGGCACCTATGATGGATGTAAGACCACAAGGGGCCGAAGCGAACGTTCCCAACAGCTTGTTCAATCGGCCTCCTAACCAGTCAAGCGCATGACCACTGCTTCTCACCATCCTTCGACGGAAGAGCTCAAGTCGCGGCTCAAGGTTTCAGCCTACGACTCGGTGTCCAGCTTGTTGCTGGCGGCATTGGTGATGGTGAGCGGCGCGGTGTTGTTGATGTTCTTGATCTGGCTGACGACGGTGTTGATCTGGACCAAGCCTTCGATCCCGGTGGAGTTCATCGAGTACGAAGGTCGTGGCGATCACGCGGAGGGTTTTGAATTCGACCCGGAGCCGCCGGGGCTGGAGGATTTGCCCGAAGTGGCCGAGCCGACCTTGCAGACATCGTTGGAGGCGGTGACTGACGTGTTGAGCACGCAGGCGGCCGCGTTCGATCCGACGAGCACCAACGTCGGCGTGATGGGCAAGGGCGGCGGCATGGGCGACCGGCGGCAGCCCGGGCCGCTCGGCAAGGGCCGGCAGGTGGTCCCTCCCTGGGAACGCTGGGAGATCCGCTTCACGTCGTCCAGCATCGAGGAGTACCGCAAGCAACTGGACTTCTTCAAGATTGAAGTCGCTGCTTTCGGCGGCTCGCCGCAAATCGACTACATCTTCAACGTGGCCAAGAAGCCGCCCGACAAGCGGGCTCAGACCAACCCCAAGGACGAGCAGCGAGTCCGCTTCACATGGAAGGGAGGTGTGCTGCTCGGCTACGACAAGCAACTGCTGGGGGAAGCCGCCATTCGCACTTCGGGACGAGTGGTCTGTCAGTTTTATCCCAAAGAGGTCTATGACGACCTTCACCGGCTCGAGTTTCAAAGCGGCCGCGAGCCCGAGGAGTGGCTGCGAACGGTCTTCGGCGTCCGCAAGGGCGGCGGAGGCTATGAGTTCTTCATCATTCAGCAGCTGTTCCGTCCTGCTCCCCCAAAACGTACCTAACCGAAGCCCTCATCTCAGTTTTTTCGCCCCGAGCTTTACACAGTTATGGACAAGATTACAGAAATTGTCGGCTTGGTCATTTACGCGTCCCTGGCTGCGATTGCCCTTTGGGGGCTCTATCACGTCGTGATGATTTGGTCGCGCGTGGGACAGAAGCGATTTCGCACCGAGGAGGAGCAGGACGAGTTCCTGGAGGCCCTCGAACAGCCGCTGGCGAGCGGACACTTTGCCGAGGCGGAGGAGCTGCTGGACGGCGACCGCCGCGCGGTTTGCCAGCTTGGCTTGCTGGCGATTTCCAACCGCGACATGGGCTACGCGAAGGTGCAGAAGCTGGTCGGCGAGCGATTCCAACGCGATGTGCTGAATGACCTCGAGTATCGTCTGAGCTGGGTGAACACGGTGATCAAGAGCGCCCCGATGGTCGGGCTGCTGGGCACGGTGATCGGCATGATGGGTGCGTTCGGCAAGCTGGCGACGGCCGAGAACGTGAAGGCCGATCAGTTGGCCAACGACATTATGGTCGCGCTGATCACAACCGCCTCGGGATTGTCGATCGCGATTCCGCTGGTGCTCTGCGTGACGATGGTCAACGCTCGCATTCAAGCCATGGAGGACCTCTCGGGCACGGGGCTGATGCGGATCCTCGATGCGCTCAAGCCCCATTTGGAGAAACGCAAAGGGCTGCCTCGCGCAGCGTCGTAAGCGAGCACCGGGCCTCACAAGGGTCGCCTGCGATGGAGGCCCGACGAGTCCCGGGCCTCACAAGGGTCGCCTGCGATGGAGGCCCGACGAGTCCGTGATGCCGGTGCCGGGTCGACGGGGCGCCTTCCCGCTGATGGTTGACCTCGCCAATGGCGAAGTCCTGAACTGACCGACGACTCGGTGTCCGAGTCATTCCTTCGGAGTTTTCTGGCGATGTTCGGCAACGACAGTCCAATCAAGCGCCGCAAGCGCAACGATGACGACGAGATGGACATCACGCCGATGATCGACATCACGTTCCTGCTGCTGATCTTCTTCTTGGTCGCCTCGAAGATGGACCAAGCCGCGGCGTTGAAACTGCCGCCTGCTCGGCATGGCCTGGCGGTCGGCGCCCGCAACGCGGTGGTCATCAGCGTGCTGGGGGGCGGCGCCGACGGCGCGTTGATCTATCGGGGAGAGAAACTTGCGAGCGGTGACCTGTTCAAGGGTGATCCCGTGCAGCAGGAGGAGGCGATCACCGCCTACGTCGACCAGCAGATCGAGGCCAACACTGATCTGCAGTATGTGATCATCAAGGCGGAGGGAGATGTGAAGCACGCCGATGTGGCGCGCGTCGCCAAGGCCGTCGGCAAATCCGAGTCCGCTCAGCAACTCTATGT
Organism: Planctomycetales bacterium; assembly: GCA_020426845.1. Classification (GTDB taxonomy): domain Bacteria; phylum Planctomycetota; class Planctomycetia; order Pirellulales; family Pirellulaceae; genus JAGQPF01. Next base: position 95,581 of record JAGQPF010000517.1, on the reverse strand, counting down.
CGCCGTCCTGGAGAACACGTGACGCAGCGGCATTGCCGTCTCAACGTGGCTACCCGCCCTGCCCTGTCTTGCTCGCTCGCCGTTTGACACCTCTTTATGTCCACAATCACCTATCGCTGCCCCAGTTGTGAGTCCGTTCGCCAAGTCTCGGCGACGATGGCGGGACGTCGACTGCGTTGTCCGGATTGTGACGAAATGGTCGAGGTGCCCGAGGCCGACGATCCGACGGCAGTCGAAGGCGGCGGTTTGACTCCGCTCGGAGGCCTGACGCCATTGGCCGAGGGGCTGACGCCGTTGGCCGAGGGGCTGACGCCGTTGGCGGAGGGCGCCGCTGCGCCGGGTGAGGCGCTCGAGCCGCTCGCTGGACTCGAGCCGCTCGGAGAGCTCGAGCCGCTCGACGGCCTCGAGCCGGTTGGAGGGCTCGAACCGCTCGGCGGACTTGAACCGCTCGGCGGACTTGAGCCGCTGGACGCGGGGGCACCGGCTGTCTCCGGCTCCGCAGCCACGCCGCCAGCGGGGCCTGCGGACCAAGCCGATGGAGATTGGGACGACGAAGAGGACGAGGAACAGTCGTCGTCACCCTTCGGAGAGCGCGAGCCGCGATCGGAGGGTGAGATGGATATGACTCCGATGGTCGACGTGACGTTCCTGCTGTTGATCTTCTTCATGGTGACGGCGGCGTTCAGTTTGCAAAAGTCGATTCAGATTCCCAAGCCCGAGCAGACGGACGAGCCCAGCACCAATGTGATGGAGGAGCCGGAGGAGACGCCGGATGTCGTCACGGTGCAGATCGATGAATACAACACCTTTGTCGTGATGACGCCCGATTGGGAAAAGGAGGCGCCCAGCGAGTTCGATCTGCTGGCGCGGCTGCGGGAGGCGCGAGACGGCAACACGGCCGGCGTCGTTCCCAACCAGTTGCTGGTCAAGGCGCACGCCGAGTGCCTGCACAAACGCGTCGTCATGGCGCTCGACGCCGGCTCGGAGACCGGCTTCGAGTCCGTCCAGTTGATGACGGTGGATGGCGACTTTTGATGAGCTCGGGGGATGGGCGGCGGTCTCGATCGTCGGTCGATGGGACGAGTTGGATTTAGCGGATTCGTGATTTAGCGATACAGAAATTTAGCGGCACAGAAACACGGCGTCGCGTTTCGGCATCAGCCTGCCGGCGCCCTGCAACTGACGGCATCAGGAGCGTTCATGTCAGCTCACGCGTTTCTCGATCAACTGGAACGGCAGCGGCTTCTCGATGCGGCGATCATCGAGGACCTGCGCCGGCAAGTCGACGGATCGTCGCGCGCTGTCAACGCGGAGACGATCGCCAAGCTGCTCGTGGACAACGGGCATCTGACCAAGTTTCAGGCCACGAAGCTCGTCAGCGATCTGGGGGATGCACGCGAGGAGATGGCGGCGGAAAAGGATCGCCGCAAGCAACAGGCGCGCGCCAAATCGCGACCTGCGGCGCCGCCCCCGCCCGAGGACGAGGAGCTGGGGCTGCTGGATGCGGACGATGAATTGGTGGAAGGTGGCTTGCAGCCGCTGGACAGCGGCGGCCTGCAACCTTTGGACGGCGGCGGCCTGCAGCCGCTGGACGGTGGCGGTTTGCAGCCGCTGGACGGCGGCGGCCTGCAGCCGTTGGGCGGCGGTGGCCTGCAACCGTTGGGCGGCGGTGGCCTGCAACCGTTGGGCGGCGGTGGATTGCAGCCGTTGGGCGGCGGCGGCCTGGAGCCTTTGGGCGGCGGTGGCCTGGAGCCTTTGGGTGGCGGTGGCCTGGAGCCTTTGGGTGGCGGCGGCTTGGAGTTGCTGGGTGGCGGCGGTTTGGATTCGCCGGGCGGCGACGCGCTCTCGGAAAGTGCCGAGGCGGAGCCCAAGTCGAAGAAGGGCCCCAAGAAGATCGTCAATCGAGCCAACGTTTGGGACTCGCCGCTCCTGTTGGGCGGCGGCGTCACGTTGTTGATTCTGCTGATTGTCGGCACATATCTCTTCCTCTCGCTCACCCGCGGCAACGCGACCGAGATGTTCGGCAAGAGTGAGGAGGACTATCGCAATGGTTCTTACACGGCCGCGATCGCCAAATACGAGAAGTTCCTCAAACAGTTCCCCTCCGATCCGAACGCTTCCATGGCGCGAACGAAAATCGGCCTGTGCCGGCTGCGGACCGCGATTGAGAATTCGACCGATCCGCAAAAGGGCCTGGAGGCGGCCCGCGAGCAACTGCCGCTGATCGAGCCGGAAGAGGCCTTCGGCGACGTGCGGCCCGAGTTGGCGTCGCTGCTGCCCGACTTGGCTTTGAAGTTTGCCGAGCGTGCCGACGATGCGCCCTCGATCGAAGCGGCTGAGCAAAGTCTCGCCAAAATCGATGAGGCGATGGTGTTGGTCAACAATCCGGCTTACATCCCCTCTAGTTTGAGGAATGAGCAGGCCGTCCGCATCGATCTGATCGAGGAGCTGAAGTCGAAGGTGGACCGCGAAATCGGGCGCAATCGGGCGCTGGAGTCGTCGGTCGCCGCCATCGAGGCCGCCGCCGAGGCAGGCGACACGGCGAAGGCCTACGCGGAACGCAAAACGCTGTTGCGCGGATATCCGGGATTGGCCACTCACCCTGACCTCGTCGCGGCGGTCGACAAGATCACCGCCCGCGCTCAAAGTCTCGTCGCCAACCAGCCGCTCAACATTCAGCCGATCACCGAGGATGTCGACGACGGCACCCTTCGCGTGTTGTTGGCGGGCAATAGCGGTCGCACGCTCGCCGGCGCCGACAAGATGACCGCGCTGGCGCGAGTGGATGGCGCCGCGTATGGAGTGGACGCCGCCGAAGGTCGTGTTCGCTGGCGGCGGTTCATCGGCTATGACACGGAGATTGATCCGCTGCCGATCTCCGCCGATCCCGGCTCCGATGTGCTCGTCAGCGATGGCGTTCGCCACGAGCTGGTTCGCGTCAAGTCGGAGGACGGCAGCGTCGTTTGGCGACTGCCGCTTGGCGAGCCGTTCCACGCGCCGGTCGTGTCCGCCGACGAGGCTCGCGTGATTGTCTCCACGCAGTCCGGCCTGGTTGTCGAAATCGACACGGCCACTGGTGCGCCTTCGGTGTCCGCCAAGATTCCGCAGCGATTGACCGTGGGCCCGGGCCGCGGCGACGCGCGACGCCCGATGATCTACCAGGTCGCCGACAACGACAACTTGTACGTGATCAACACCGACGACTTGCTCTGCAAGCAGGTGTACCACCTAGGCCACAAGCAGGGAGCGGTGCAGGTCCCGCCCGTGATGGCGGTGGGGCATGTCTTCGTCGCCGTGAACACCGGGCCGCGCAGCAGCATGCTGTACGTGCTGGCCGGTGACGAGAACGGCCAGCAATTGACCGAAGCCCAGCCGCCGCTGCCCATGGAGGGCCACATCAACACGCCGCTGATGGTCGCGGGGCGACGCGTTGCGGTGGTCACCGACCTGGGAGCGGTCAACATTCTGGACGTCGCGCCGCAGAAGGAGGATCAGCCGCCCGTCTCGCCGGCAGTGAAGCCGCGCGTGGCCACGTTCACCGAACCGACTCGCAGTTACCCGCTGATCGACAATCTTCGTATGTGGATCGGCGACAGCCGGCTGATTCATTACGAGGTGCAGACCGCCAAAGGCGAATTCGTGCAGAAGGAGATCGGCAATCAAGGGGATGCGTTTGTGGGGCCATTGCAGCACATGGCGCGCGGGCTGATTCATCTCCGCAAGCAACAAGGCGCACCGGGCGTGACGATGCGGGCCGTCAATGATCGCAGCATCGAGGAGACGATCTGGTCGACGGAGCTCGGTGTCCCCGCTGCGAAAGTGGTGGTCGACGGAGCGCGGATCTTTGTCGTCTCGGGCCGGGGCCAAGTGTATCCAATGGACGGCGCCGCCGTGCAACGCGGCTTTGCGACGCCGGCCGGCGGGCCTGAGCCCGGGGCCACCCCTGCTCTGTTCACTCACGCGGCGACGTTGCCCAAGGGCATCACGGTCTGTGTGAGCCAGTCGTTGGAATGGCTGGCAGTGGATCCTGCGGGACGGCAGCAACGGCGTCAACTGCAGGGCGGCCGCGGAGCTGTCGTGGGCGGGCTGGCCACGATGGGAGACGGCGTCGTCGTGCCGCTGGACAGCGGCCAAGTCGTCTATGCCGATTTGGCGGGCCGCGCGTTGGCCCACCCGTTCCAGCCCCAGCTGGAGGCCGGCGGCAAGGTGGCCTGGCGTCGTCCCGCCGTGATCACGGATACGGAGTTCGCCATCGCCAATGACCGCCGCACGCTGTACCTCGTCGAAGTCAACGAACGAGGCGCCAAGCACCTGGGGCTCGTCAAGGAACAGGCGTTAAAAGACAGTATCGTGTCACCTCTGGCATTTCTCGGCGGCCAGGTTTGGGGCGTGGTGCGAACCAATGAGGGCGACTTTCTGACCGCCTACGATGCCAAAGAGCTAAAGCCGGGTGCGCAGACGCAGCTGGAGGGGCGAGTCACGTTCGGACCCGTGACGGTCGACAAGCAGATGTTCGTCGCCACGACGGGCGCCGGGCTGGTTTGCATCGGCGAGGATGGCAGCCAACGCTGGCAAGCCTCGCTCACCAGCCAGCTCGCCGCGCCGCCGACGCTCGACAACGGCTCCTATCTGGTCGGCTTGGTCGAAGGGCGGCTCATGAGGCTGAACGTCGACACAGGCGAGACGATCGAGTCAAAGCAACTGAACGAGCCAATCCGCGGAGAGGTGCTGGCCTTCAACGGCCGCGTGCTGACGACCGGCGCCGACGGCACGCTGCTGGTCACCTCACTGGGCACGCCGGATGAGGCGCCCGCCAAGGTCTCCGCGGCGAGCCAAGGAGGCGGACGGTGAGCAGCCATTTCTCCATTCAGAACGGGCGTTGCCAACGGGTTGCGCGGGCAGCTGGGGCCTTGCTGGCGGCCATGCTGTTGGCGGCGTTGGCACATGCCCAGGCGCCCCCGTCCAAGCCGCTGTACCAACAGATTCCGTACGACCTGTTGAAGGCCAAGAACGGCAACGACTACAAGTGCTATCCGTTGGTGCTGCCCGATCGCTACAAGATCACGATTCCCAAAATCGGCAATCTCAAGCTGCAGTTGGTGGATCCCGACGCGGCGTCGGTGGACCCCGGCGATCTGTTGATTCCCTGGCGGCTGGTCGAGTCGATCAGCGTCTTTGAGGTCATGGTCTTGAACGAGGCCAACGAGCACACGCGGCAGAAGCGATACGACGCGGCGTTTCCGTACTACGCATTTCTCGAACAGTCGTATCCGAAGACTCCGAATCTGCAACGCAGCATCGAGTCCTATCTCTACAACGTGGCGCTGGACTTGTTTCAGCAAGAACGCTACTCGGAGGCGCTTTCCTCCTTGGAGGAGCTGGCTGATCGGAACCCCAACTTTGCGCTGAGCCCCACCCAGAATGTCGCGCGCGCGATCTCCACGGTCACGGACCGCATGTTGGCCAAGTACATCGGCGACGAGGATATCAACAGCTCGCGCCGCATGTTGACTCGGCTGACCGCCGCGTACGGGCCCACGCAGATCTCGTCCGTCGGGAAGTGGTCCGCTGAACTGGATCGCCGCGCCAGCGCGTTGCGAGATCAGGCGCGAAGCGAGTTGGACTCAGGCAAGCTCCGCGAAGCGTACCTGACGTCGATGGAGATGATGCGGGTCTGGCCGCTCGTCCAGGGCGGCAAGGAGCTGGCGCTCGAAACCACGCGACGCTACCCAATCGCGCGGATCGCGGTCACCAGCGGCGCGTTGGATCACTCGCCCCGCCAGATCGACAACTGGTCGGGACGCCGCATCTCGCGACTCAAGCACCGCTTGCTTGTCGAGTATCTCGAGCCGGGGCCCTCCGGCGGCATCTACCGGTCCGCGTTTGGCCGACTGGAGCAGAACGACGACTTGACGGCGGTCTACTTGGATCTGCGCCGGCCCAAGGAGGAGGGAGAGACCGTGCTGACGGCGTTTGACGTCGCGAGCAAGCTGCTGGACCGCGCCGAGCCGCGGAGCCCCGATTATTCGGAGTCCTGGGCCAGCTTGCTGGCGGGCGTCGATGTTCGCAATCCGTTCGAGCTGACCATTCAATTTCGTCGCTCCAATGTGCTGCCCGAAGCGTACCTGCAGATTCCCCTGCAGTTCGACGGCCCGCTCGCGGCGCTGACGCGGGGCGGCTACGCGGCCGGCAAGGAGGAGGAAGGGACGACGCAGTATCTCGTCGAGAAGGACTACGCCTACCGCAGCGCGACACAGCCGTTTGAAGTGATCGAAACGGTGTACGAGCACACGAGTGACGCAGTGAACGACCTCCGCAACGGCAAGCTCGACGTGATCGATCGATTGCATCCCGCGGACGCCGCGAGGCTGCTGGTGGAGGGCTCGCTGGAGATTCGGGTCGGACGTTACGCCGCGCCCACGATCCATGTGCTGATCCCGAATCTGAAGCATGAGTTCCTCAATCGCGACGCCTTCCGTCGCGCTTTGGCGTACGCCATCCCGCGAGAGCAGATTCTCAACACGCTGCTGCTGGAAGGACTCGAGATGGACGGGGCGCGAGTGCTCGACGCGCCGTTCGCTGTGGACTCCTACGGTTACGATGACAGCGTGCCGCCGATGCCGTTCGACGCCAGTCTCGGCAAGTTGCTCACGCTCGTCGCGGGCAACGAATTGCAGCAGATTGCCGAAAAGAAAAAGGAGGATCCGCCTCCGTATGTGCCGCTGGTGATTGGCCACCCGGCCACCAAAATCGGCCGGATGGTTTCGGCCGCCATCGAAGCGCAGCTGAAAGCGTTGCAGATCGAGTGCTCGCGCAAGGAGTTCCCGCCGGGAGAGGTCCGCGACACCACGGGCGAGTGCCACCTGGTGTTCGCCGAAGTGCAGATGGTCGAGCCGATTGTGGACGCCGAACGACTGTTAAGCTCCACCGGGTTGGCGAATTCCCCGAGTCCCTATGTGGGGATGGGCATTCGCCGCCTGAATCGCGCGCAGGATTGGAAGGAGGCCAGCGCCCGCTTGAAGGACATTCACCGGGCGGCGATCCAAAACATGACGATCATCCCGCTTTGGCAGCTACCCGAGCATTTCGCCTACCGAGTCGGCGTGCACGGACTGCAGGATGGTGTGCTCAATTTGTACCAGGACATCGAGCAATGGCAGCTCGAGCCGCTATTGGTGGAGGAGGCGCCATGAGCATTATGGGTCGACTGCTTTTGGTCCTCGCGCTGCTGATTGGCGCCGTGCCCGCGTTTGGCCAGTCCGGTGACGGGACGAGCAAACCGAGTGAGGGAGAGCCGGAGAAGACCAGTGAGTCGGATGAGCCGAAAGCGGAGAAGCCGAAGGCGTGGCAGTATTCGCCGTATCGCATTCAGGTGTGGGTGGCGATGGACTTCGATGGTCGCCTTACGCCCTCCTTGCTGGCGAACATCCGCGAGCGAGTGATTGCAGGCAGCGAGGCGGCCGCGTTCGCGACTTGGCTGGTCGAGGTCGACGCCGTGCCCGACGCGCATCTGCGGGCCGATGTGCTGGGCGGCCTGGAGACGCTGACTCCCAATCAGTTTCACGCGCTGGCCGGGTTCAATACGATTCGCGTCGCCGAACCGGGGCAGCCTCCGTCACGCCGCACCACCCGCGGCAAGGAGGAGGAGCAAGAGGAGGAGGCCGAAAAGTGGGCCGTGTCTCCCAACGCGGAACTGCTGCGGAATGCGATTAATGCGCACGACAAGATCGTCTTGATCGCCATTCGCGCCGGCGAGCTGGGCTACGAGGTGGTTGGGCGTGAAGTCGACGTGCCCACGCGGCACATCGGTCTGCCGCGACAGCGAGTTACTCGGCAACGTGAGACGATTGCCGATCACGTGTTTCAGATTCTCTTCGACGCGTTTCGGCCGATCGTGCGCATCGACAAGGTTTCGGCCAACGGCAAGGAGGTGGATGGGATGATCCGCGCAGGCGGACTGGTCGAGGGGCCCGAAAGTCCCTCGGCTGTCGACGTGAACCACTCGTTGGTGCCGGTGGTTCGCAACAACGATCGTCTCGGGCAGCCCAAGGAGTTCAATGGCATTCGCGCAACGGAGTGGAGCTATCTGCAAGTGACGGAGCGCAACGGCGAGGACGTCAAGATGGCGCTCCACAGCGCGCTGCGCGGACCGTTGGGCGGCCGCGGCGGCTCGCGCGTGCAAAAGTTTGCGCTGCTGGTGCGGCCGCGAGCGAACGTCACTCGAGTGCGATTGGTGAGCAAAACCCGACAGCGACCGCTGGGCGGCTACGAGATCTTCTCCCGTCACCTGACCGACAAGGACGACTCGGTGTACATCGGGCTGACGAACTGGAATGGAGAAATTGACGTCGAGCAGCAGGGCGATGTCCCGTTGCGACTGCTGTACATCAAGAACGGCGGCAGCCTGCTCGCCGGCATCCCTTTGCTGGCCGGCCACCTGGAGACGACCGAGGCCGAGATGCGCGACGACGAGACGCGGCTGCAGGCCGAGGCATTTATCCGCTCGGTGCAAAATAATATCCTCGACACGGTGGCCCAGCGCCAAATGATCCGGGACCGCATCAATAAGGCGGTTGACGAAGGCAACACGGACTTCGCCAAGAAACAACTTGCCCAGTACCGCACGCTGACGACGCTGCCCGCCGTGCTGGATTTGCTGAATCGACGCAAGCGGGACATGTCGACTCCCGACGCTCATATGCAGCGCAGCATCGATGTGATGTTCGAGGACACTCAGCAGCTGGCCGTGCAGTATCTCGACGAAAAGCTTGAGGCGGAATTGAATCGCAAGGTCGGCGGGGTTGCCCCCGCTCCGAAGCAATGACGCGTTTGAAAGGCAGCCCTGGGCGCAAGCCGAGGGAGACGCGTGCAACCTCCAATCGTCACAGGCTGGCAGCCTGTGCCACGTCGCGCGCAACAGCCCCGGCAGGGGCAACATATGTTAGCCCTGGGCGCGAGCCCAGGGAGTCGCGTGCAACCTCCAATCGTCACAGGCTGGCAGCCTGTGCCACGTCGCGCGCAACAGCCCCGACAGGGGCGACAGATGTTAGCCCTGGGCGCAAGCCCGGGGAGTCGCGTGCAACCCCCAATCGTCACAGGCTGGCAGCCTGTGCCACGTTGCTGCAGGCAGTCGCCCTCTGGCTTGCTCTTGGCAACACGGCCGTTGCCGAGCAATCGCCGTTTCGCGTGGCCACCTATAACACCTCCCTGCACCGGCCCAAGTCATTGCAGTTGGCCGCCGAGTTGGAAGGAGAATGCCCGCAGGCTCGCCAAGTTGCCGAGGTGTTGCAACGTATCCGGCCCGACATCGTGTTGTTGAACGAGTTTGACTACGACTCGGACGGCCGCGCGGCCGCGGCGTTTCTCGGTCGGTATCTTGCCAAGCCACAATCGCCGGAGTTGCAGCCGCTGAGTTACCCGCATCGATTCCTGCGCCCGGTGAATACGGGCCGGCCCAGCGGCCGCGACCTGAACAAAGACGGCGAACGGGACGGGCCGGCGGACGCGGTGGGCTTTGGCCTCCATCACGGTCAGTATGGGATGCTGGTCCTGAGCCGCTTTCCGATCGACCAACAGGCGAGCCGGACTTTTCAGCAACTACTTTGGAAGCAGATGCCGGACGCTCTGTTGCCGGGCGACTCTCGCGGCGGCTCTTATTACGACGATGAGGACCTGGCCGTGCTGCGGCTCTCGTCCAAGTCGCACTGGGACGTGCACATCCGAGTCGACGACCGTGTGCTGCACTTGCTCGCGTCGCATCCGACACCGCCCGTGTTCGACGGCAAGGAGGATCGCAACGGCCGACGCAACCACGACGAGATTCGGTTCTGGGCCGACTACCTCGGCGGCACTGCTCCGTATCTGGTCGACGACCAGGGGCGGCGGGGCGGTCTGGCGGAGTCCGCGGAGTTTGTTGTGGTGGGCGATCTCAATGCGGACCCGCAACGCGGCGAAAGCCGCGAGAATGCGATTGGCCAGCTGTTGACCCATCCCCGCGTGTCGAGTCGCATTCCGTTTCGGAGAACCGGCATTCCGAGCCAACCCGATCAATCTGCGGCCAGCGAGAATCCCGCGACGGCGAGCTTTGGTGGCGGGCGTCAGTTTCGCGTTGACTACGCCCTGCCCTCCAAGCGGCTGCTTTGGCGCGACGCAGGAGTGTTTTGGCCCGAGGGCGATGCGCCGGGCGCCAAGGCGATCGCCGCCTCCGATCATCGCCCGGTCTGGGTCGACCTGCAGTGGCCCGCTGCGGCCGATGTGCCCTGACGCGCCCTGATCCGGATTGTCGCGAAAATTCTTCACCGCACTGAAAGATTCGCCTTCTTCGTGTGATTTGTGATGTGCGAGCCGCATCAGGCGGCCGCAGTCACAGATTCTTTTCTGACGGAGAAGGCAGATGTCGAAGCGAACCACGAGCCAGCGGCAACGCACCCACCACTCAAACTTGCGCCGCCGACGGCTGTGGGCTGAGCAGCTGGAGACGCGACGGCTGTTGGCCGCCGATGTGGCCGACGACCTGGCCACGCTGAGTGACGAGTTTGACAATGCGGCCACGCTCGGCGACTGGAGCCGCATCAACGTCACCGAGGGGTGGAACGCCGACCAACTGGAGGCGTGGGACATCGACGGCACTCAGCCCGGCCGCATGACGATGATTCCGCACACCGCAGTCTGGTACCAGGACTGGCGCGGCCCCATGGTCTTCAAGGAGTTGACGGGCGACTTTGTCGTGACCTCCGAGGTGCATATCGGCGATCGGGACGACGTCGGCGACAGCGATCCTGACGACGTGCCGGACGATGCTCAGTTCTCGCTGGGCGGCGTGATGATTCGCACGCCTCGTGCGATCACTTCGCCCGCCGACTGGTCGCCCGGCAGCGGCGCGGATGACGGGACCAACAACGGCGAGAACTACGTGTTCTTGTCGATGGGCCACGCGGACGACGGCGCCCAGTTTTCGCTCGAAGTGAAGACGACGCGCAACAGCAACTCGCAGCTCGAGCTGACGCCGCTGGGCAGCGACACCGCAACCATCCAACTGGCGCGGATCGGCAACACGGTGCTGGCGCTGTACCGCCTGCCCGGACAGGATTGGGTCGTGCACCGCCGCTACGACCGTCCCGACATGCCGGAGACGTTGCAGGTCGGCCTGGTCACCTATACCGATTGGGGCAAGGCAGGCGACTTTGATCCATTCTTTCAGAACAGCCACGTGCTGGAACCGGGCATTACGCCCGACCCCACGCCCGCCGAGCCGTTCAACCCCGATCTGGTGGCGGGCTTCGAATACATGCGGTTCGCTCGTCCGGATGTGCCTCCGGAATTGGCCGGCGTTGACTTGCTGAATGTGGCGACCAACGAGCAGCTGCTTTCGTTTCTCGGCGATCATGCTGCGGCGCCGCCTGTCGAGCCGCCTGCGGGGCCGCTTGCCGAGGTGTCGATCGCGGCGACGGTCGGCGAGATTGCCGAAAGCGGCGGGGCGGACTTTGTTGTGACTCGCAATGGCGACTTGTCGCAGCCGCTGCAGGTGCACTATACGGTGGGCGGCACGGCCTCCGCGGCGGACTACGCGGCGCTGTCCGGCGAGGTCTCGTTTGCGGCCGGGGCCAGCCAGGCTACGGTCACGCTATCGGCTGTGGATGATGCGCTGCTGGAGGGTTCGGAGAGCGTGCAGCTGCAGCTTGTCGACGAAGTGATGTACGACTTGGGCGTCGACTCGTCCGCCGTCATGTGGCTGATCGACGACGACTTTCCGTTTATTGGTGACCAAACAATGTCACCTGTTCAGGGCACGCTGGAGCTTCCGCTGCCCGAGCTGCTACCTAGCGGCGAGTCGCTCAGCTACGACGTGCACGTGGTGGGCGGCGAGCTCTACGAACTGGACCAGTCGCTGGGGCTGGAGTTCGCCGGCAGCTACTACACGAATTGGGGCGGCCAACAGGAGAAATGGCTGACCTCGCCGACCGGCTGGCATTATCTGCTGCCCGATGGCGGACTCTACGCTTGGGCCGGGGACTTTGTCGGCAGCGCGCTGCTGGCGAGCCTGGATGTCGCCGTGTACGACGACCCGTCGGTGTTGCATGACGCCACGGCCTCGGCCACCGCCGAATACGTCGGCGGAGTGCTTTCGATCACACCCGCCGCCGGCTTTCTCGGCACATTCCAGGTGGAGGTGACGATGTCCAACGGCGCCACGCAGTCGATGGAGACCTTTTCCGTCGACGTGGCCAATGCGGCGCCGCAGCTCGATCCACTGAACGATGTGGCGATGAATGCCGGCGATGGCCCGCTCGACGTGATGCTGCAAGCGTCCGATCCCGATGGCGATCTCCTGACCTTCTCGGCCGTGCTGGTGCAGCCGGCCTACGACCTCGATCAACAGCATCAGTTCGAGACGCCCGCCGACTACTTCCAGAACTGGGGCGGACAGCAGGAGCGGTGGATCCAAGACGCGGGAGGCGTTTGGCATTATCTGTTGCCGGGTGGCGGACTCTATCGTTGGGAGGGCAGCTTCGGAGACAGCGCGCTGCTGGGTGAGCTGGGCGCCGACGTTTACGACGATCCAACGCTGCTGACCGAAGCTCAGCCGCTGCCCGTGCAACTCGAGGTGGTCGGCAACGTGCTGACGGTCTCGCCGGAAGCGTCCGTTAGCGGCGCCTTCGAAGTCCGCGTAGAGGTCACCGACGGCGCAGCGGCCGACTCGCAAACCTTCCAGGTTGCGATTGCCAACCTGCCTCCGTCGCTCGATCCGATTGCCGACCAGGTTATGGCCGCCGACCAAGTGCTGCTGGCGCTGACCCTCACCATGGCTGATCCCGAAGGGCAGCCGCTGCTGGTCACGGCCGAAGTCGTCGACGCGGTTTACGCGCTGGATCAGTCGCTCGGACTGTGGTCCGACGGCGACTACCACACCAACTGGGGCGGGCAACAGGAGAAGTGGATTCGAGACAGCGACAACCAGTGGCTATTCCTGCTGCCCAATGGCGAATTGCGGCGCTGGAACGGCGACTTCGCCACCAGCGAGTTGGTGGCGCAGCTCGATTCGTCCATCTACGACAACCCCGCGTTGTTGACCGACGCCTCGCCCATCCCGGTGCAGGTCAGCTGGGTCGATGGTGAGCTGCGAATCGAGCGTCCGGCGGGCTATCTCGGGCAGATCCTGGTGCGGGTCACCGTGTCGGACGGCGTGCACGAAGCGATGCAGGAGTTTCTCGTCGACCTGCTGTAATCCTGACGAAAGCTTCAATTCGAAAGCGCGAAGGCGATGCGGGACAGCCCGCATCGCTTTTCGCGCGAATGCCGCTTGTTGTCAAGCTCTCACCCCTCGCTCAGCCGAAGGGTAATGGTCCACTGCTCGCGGCGGCCAAGGCGCGCTTTCCACGTTTGATGTGCTCTCGCGAGCGCTACACACGAAGAGCGCGAAGTCGGGGGCGAGAAGAACACAAAGTCACTACTCTTCGCCGTGCAGGCCTCGCTTAAACGCGTGCATGCTGCCGCCGAGGCTCTTGCCCAACTGGGGCAGCTTCTCGGCGCCGAAGAGCAACAAGCAGACGACCAGGACGACGATCATCTCCGTCGGGCCGGGCATGGCAAAGCCGAAAACAGGCCAACTCATCTTTCACCTCCAGGTTGCTGAAAAAGCAAGGAACGGAGTGGCGAAAGCCGATTGCGGCCCGGCAGGGCGCGACGGAACCAACTCGTGACGCAGTGATTGACAACGAGAACAGTGGTCTCGCAATCAAGCGTACACAGAGGCGCGGACGTGCCGCGCTGGCTTACTCGGAGGGCGGCGGCTCGAACTTGGGTGCCGTCGCCTCCTCGTAATCATCGTAATCTTCGTAGGCCGAGTCCTCGGTGGCAGTGGCCTTGTAGCTCGGCGTGTCATAGCCGTGATAGCTGGCACTGACCTGCGACTGGATGTCGGTCAGGCCTTTGCGAAACTCGTGATAACTGGCGCCGACCGAGCGAGCGACTTCGGGGAGTTTGCTTCCGAACAGGACGATGGCGATGACCCCGATGATCATCATCTCGTACATACCCATGCCGAACATAGCATGCTTCCTGATTGGCGGTTGAGTTGGGAGTAGGCGGCAGTCGGCGAGTCAAGCTCTCCGCACGGGTGTGAACCCCACGGCGAGCGCGCACCGCAGGCACCTGGCACGCGACGAGTACGCTGCGACGACGACATGAGGCGTTGGAGCCCAGGCGTAGGGTGCGATCGAACAGGTGAGTTCAGAGAGCGTCACTCTGTGGCGAGCACCCGCGAAGGAGCCGCAACATCGCACCGAGCCGAATTCGAAGTCGTCCGTAGCGGTCGAGACTACTCGAGCTTGCCCGCATCGTCGTCATCGGTTCCATCGCGCACGCCCTTTTGGAATTCACGAGCGCTGGCGCCGAGATTCCGCATCAGGCTGGGGAGCCGTGAGCCGCCGAACAACAGCAGGCAGATGAACAAGACGATCAGCATCTCGGTGGGTCCGGGCATGCCGAAAACAAGCAGCATGGCGTTCATGTTTCGCCCTCAAGCAGGAACGGGTGGGACTGGTTGGGGGTGAGTGGCGAAAGCGGGCCGCGGCCCGAAAGGGCGCGCCAGAACCAACTCGTGGTGACAGGCGCCGCCAATCGGGCGGTTGACTGTCGGGCGGGCCAAAAATGCCTGTCAGGGGAAAGGTGGGATCAAGGCCCCTGCAATTCTCGGCCCGGATACATCCATTGTATTTCCATCCGCCACTATGTCAAACGGCCAATGTGAATCGCGGAAAGGTGCCTCAGCCATCGCGACAGGGTTGCGCAGTTTTGCACGGGCGAGGACGCCCATGCTACGCGGAATGGTGCCCCAAAACCTGCCTAAAACTCGAGATCGGGCCGCACTGATTGGAGCCAAGCGGACCACTTCCTTTGGGCAATTTCCTTTTGCTCTTTGGTCGCTTCGTCCGGCAGGCCGAAACCGCCGAGTTTGCGGCTGGTGAGCCGCAAGTTGTCCCGAGCGACCCGCATCACGCGATTGTCGGGGTCGCTTAACGCATAAATCATTACCGGCGCGTTTGCCATTCCACCCTGAGACAACGTGGTCACCGCGAGCATTCGCTTGTTGAAGTCGTCGTCCTTGATCATCTCCCGCAACAGATCCAGCTCCGACTTTTTCTTATTGGGTCGCTCAAGGTATTTGCTGGGGTCGATTTCGTCAAACGACTTGGTCTCCATCATGCGAATCAGCGTGGCCAGATCCTCCACCTGATTCGATTTGGTGGGCGCGACCACTTCGCCGTCCTCGGTCATGACGGCATTCACGAAGTCGTCGGGAATTCCAGGACCGCCCCTTTGGGTGCCGTGAGTGGCCGGGTGGATCTTTTCCTTGGTGCTGCGCAGCAGGAACAGCACTGCGAGGGCGGTGTCCACCGAGACCGGGTGGTTGCTCTCTTGGGCCTTGAAGCTGCCGTTATCGGCCTGAGTGCTCTCCAGCAGGTCCACGCCGCGGTTGTACCAATCGGGGCCGTTGGCCGGCTCTTTTTGCCCCAGCACCTGGCTGCGGAAGCTCATGTAGCGCTCTTGCCCGTACATGTAGTAGTACTGCCACGGGGCATTCAACTTGGCGTTGGCGCTCCAGAACTGGTCGGCCTTGGCGAGGCTATCCCAGAGGTAAGCTTGGTTGATTACTTTGCCGACCGGGCGTTGCTGAGCCTGGCTGGCTTTGATGAACGGCGAGCCATCGTCCGCTTCCTGCGTCTTGCTCAAACCGACCAGGTCGGCGGCGATATAAAGCGAGCCGGCGCCGGCGACGTGCATGGAGAGCGAGGGCTTCCAGTCCTGTTTGATGCGAGTGAAGCTGCCGGGGTCGTGACCGCGATAGGCCCAGTTCCCGGCTGGGGCCTGCGTTCGCATCAGCCAATTGGCCGCTCGCTCCGCGGGCTCCGAGTCGAAATTCTGCACGAGATTGCTGTCTCTGGCCGACCACATGCCCAGCAGTGCATACTGGGTCACGGACGTGTCGCCATCGCCCTCCTCGTAGCCGTACGAGCCGTCTTCACGCTGCACCTCCAATAGCCGCGCATACATCCGCTGAGCGAGCTGTCGGCGCGCGGGCTCGTCGAACTTGGTGAGGAACGAAATGGCCACCCCGAGCTCGTAGACCTCCTTCTGTCCGGAGCCCTGCTTCATTTGCTCCTCGGCGCGCTGAATCGCCTTGGCAATAAGCGGGTGGTTGCGATTTTTTGTGGCCTCGTAAGCGGCATAGGCGACAAGCATTTGCACGCCCATCATCTGGTCCCAGCTGCTGTTTCCCTCATACGACTCCAGAAATCCCATCGCTTTGGCGACGACCGCCTTCACCTTGGGATCTTTCGGCGTGTAGGCCGACACCGAACGGGGCAACCCCATCAAAATCACTGCCACGATTGCCAAAGCTACCGCGCGCCGACCGATTGCATGGTCCATCATGGAAGTCGTTTTCTGCCAAGGGTTTGGGGATTGCCGTGAGCGCCGCCAAAACAATCAGACGCTATCTCTGAAGCGTAGTCAACTGAAGGGCGAAGGTCAACTTTGTGATCACCTGCCGAGCACCTCGCGGGCGAGTCGCGCCAGGCGAGGCAAAGAGTTGTCCGCAGCGACTCTCGCCAGCACGTCGCGAGCTGCCTGTGCCGCCGGGCCGAGGCGTCCCAACGCCCATGTCGCGCGCTCTCGCACTTCCAAGGCCGCGTCCGGCCGCTCGACGACAGCCGCGAGAGCATCGACGGCAGCGGCGCCGCTCGGTCCCAACCGTCCTACGAGAGTGGCGGCCCAGTATCCCCGCAGCGGGTCGCCCTCGAGCCGGTCCACGATGGCCGCCAAATCCGCATCTGGTGGCTCTAGATTCTCCAGCGCGGCTACCACCGACTCGCGGGTTGCTTCGTCGTTGGTCCCCAGGCAATCGAGCAACGCGATACAGGCGCGGGCCACCTCGGGGTGTTGAGCAAGCTGTTCGGCCGCCGCCGCAGCGCGATCCGTGGCGAGTTGGGCAATCAGATCCTCGATGTCGCTGGTCATGAAGCGTCGGTGTTCTCAGATGGAAGCGGGTGAGGCGGAAGATCCCTCGCTGACGCTTCGGGTTTCCTTGGCTGAAGCGGTTCGATCCCTCGCTGACGCTTCGAGGTTCCTTATCGAAGGTACTATCGTCCAAATCGCGACTTTCGGTCAAGTTGACCGCCCTCGGCCCTCGATTTAACAGACAACGGGAGCGATGCGCTTACCGGCGGAGCTGTGCGCTGCGCCCGCCAATGCTCGCTCGGCCTGCGATTCCGTCTGCTGGCGGCACATTCGTGCGACGGAACAGTTTGGGTCAATGCTTACTGTCGACTTCGATCCACAACATGGTCTCGGATTTACCACTACACCGCAGGGAACGGAACGATGGATCGTCGTCCCTTCAAAACACATGCGCGGCTGGCTGCAGTGGCGACGGCCCTGCTCGCTTGCGTATGCGTCGGCGGCGAGGTTGAGGACCACTATCGGGTCGCGGCGGGGCATTACGCTCAGCGCCGTTGGGAGACAGCGCTCGACGAATTCCGTTCGTTCTTGAGCCTCTATCCCGAGCATCCACTGTCGGTGTCCATTCCGTTCTTTCAGGGCGAAGCGCTTCACCAGTTGCGACGTTACGACGAAGCGCACGACCGATACGCACACTATTTGAGCCAATTGGACCCTCAGCAATACTTGGTTCACGCTCGCTTTCGACTCGGCGAGTGCTCGACGCTGCTCGGCAAGCACCAACGGGCGTTGGAGGAGCTGGACCGCTTTCTCGAGCTGCACTCGCACGATGTGCGGCAGGGCCACGCCAATTTGTTTCGGGGCCAAAGTCTGCTCGCCTTGGAGCAGGCGGATCGCGCTCGCGAGGCGTACTTGAAGTCGCTCGAGCAGCTGCAAGAGACCAAGGCGGACCTCTCACTGACCAATAAGTGTCGCTTCGGCTTGGCCAAGGCGTTGCTGGTGACCGGGGAGCCCGCTCAGGCGCGCCGGTTCTTTACCTTCATTGTCGGCGCGGGCGGCCCGCTGGCTGATGATGCGCTGGCGGAGATGATTGTCCACGACTCGACGGACGAAGTTGCCGCCGACGTGGCGAGATTTCGCGAAAAGTTTTGGTCCAGCCTGCACCGCGAGCGAGTTGAGCTGTTCGAGGCCCGACGCTTGCAGCGATTGGGAAGACACCTCGACGCCGCCGAGACGCTGCTGGATGTCGTCGACGAGACGACCGCCGCCGATCCCGGCGCCGAGATGTTGTTCGAGGCCGGCAGGAGCTGCCACCTGGCCGGAGACAACCTCCGTGCGCTGCGGTGTTTCGAACAGATTCAGTTGCGTTGGCCCGACGCCGAGAACGCGGACAACGCAATGTATGCGAGCATCTTGTTAGCGGACTCCGAGGACACGGGTGCTCGCTGCGAAGCGTTTGCACAAGCTCACCCCGACAGCCCGTTTCTGCCCGAAACTCGCGAGCTATACGGTGAATGGCAGATTCAGCACGGGCAGTACGAAGCCGCAGCGGAAAACCTTCGCGCTTTGCGCTGTGACCTCCAAACCTCTCCGGCCGACGAGGTACGCGCTGCGTATCTGTTGTTGTTAGCGCTGGTTGGCTGTGGTGAGAACGCGGAGGCGGCCGAGCTCGCAGCGACCATTGATTGCGACTTGCTGCCTTCCGCCTTGCTGCCGGGAATGCACTCGGCACACGGCGACGCGCTGATGAAGGAAGGCCGGCTGGTGGAGGCGTCTGCGGCCTTTGCCAAGTGTCTGCCCCTCACGCAAGGCGCCGCTCGGTCACGCTGTGCGGCTCAACGCGCGATCTGCCTCGCCCAGTACCGGCAGATTGAAGAGGCGATGGAGATGTTGTCGCTGATGGACCGTGGGGCGCGTCGCGACGAGGCCGCTCGGTTTGTCGCCGCCCAGGCGATTCGCGTCGGCGCGCTGGCCGAAGCGGAATTGCTGCTCGGGGAAGTCGGCGACAAAAAATTGAACTCATCGGAGCTCGCCTCGTTGGCCTCCGCTCAGTGGGAGGCCGGCCATCGTGACCAAGCGCTGTCACGTTTGACGCAACTCCAGCAGCGATTTGCCGACGCCGCCGAGACGCACCAGTTGACGCTTCGCTGGGCGCGGATCATGGAGCGTGAAGGCCAGGGAGAGCTCGCCGAGCCGCAGTTTGTTTGGCTGTCGCAGAACGGCGTTGGCGGCATGCAACGGGCTGGGCGATTTCTGGTTGGGCGGCGTCTCGAACAAACCGGACGCGATGAACAAGCGGTGCATGTGCTCGAGCCCTTGGCTGCCGAGACCGCGCGGCTGGCCACGCATGTCAAATCATCCGACGACGCGTCTGCCGTCGTTGATGCGCCGCGCGACGCGGTGCTTTACCATCTCGCCTGGGCATTGGCCGATCTCCGCAAGATGGATCAAGCCCGAGGCGTGTTTGCGGACCTCGCCGCGCTCGACGAGCCGACGCCGCTGCGGACCGACGCGGTGCTGCGCGCCGCGAAGCTGGAATTCAAATCGGGCCAGCCGAAACTTGCCGCTCGGCGTCTCGATCTGGCATTGCCCGATCTCGCCGGTCACCGGTTGCAGCCGGATCTGCTGTTGCTGCGCGGACACATTGCGGTCGCCGAACGCGACTGGTCCGTGGCGATTGAGCGGCTCGAACAATTGATGGCGCTATGCGATGCGGCGGCGCCGCAACAGCCGTTGTCCTCTCCTTCGCTTGCCGAGGCGCACTTCTTGCTGGGGGAGGCCTATTATCGGACCCGGCGGTTTTCCGACTCGCGGACGCAAATGGCGCGTTCGACTCAGATTCTTGACGAACTTCGAGTGCCCGGCGCCGATGCCGATGCTGACACGTCGCCCCGGTGGCAGCCAATGCTGGCTTTGCGTTCCGCTCAACTGATGGCGCAGGCCAAGCAGTGGCGGGAGGCCGCGGATCTGGCAACAAGCCTGCTCAACGACTTCCCGCAGTTCAGTCTGCGTCACGAGGCGGCTTATTTGCTGGGCCGAGCGCTGGCCGCTCGCGCCCAGTTCAACGCGGCTCGACAGGCCTATGCCCGGGTGCTGGCCATGCCGGCCGCCAAGGGCACCGTGACTGCGGCCAAGGCGCAATGGATGATCGGAGAGACCTACTTTCACCAGCGTCAGTACACCGCGGCGATTAGCGCCTACCATCGAGTGGAACTGCTTCACGAACACGAAGAGTGGCAGGCGCTGGCGCTGACGCAGGCGGCAAAGTGCCACCGGCAAATTGGAAATGAGCACGAGGCGAGCCGGCTGTTGGCGGATGTCCAGCGACGGTTCCCGCACTCTCGCGGCGCTCGCGAGACAGCCAAGGAAGGGCAGGAGTAAAGTTCATGGAAGGACAACCGACGACCACCCCCTCGCAACGTTGCGGGGCAGCGCTCCGCACGCTGTTGCTGGCTGGCTGCGCCTTGGTGCTGGCATGGTTGGCGCCAGTGGCCGTTTACGCACAGAACGGCGCAGGACCGCAAGTGCCCGTCAGTCAGCCCGGCGACCCGCCGGTGAACGTGACCGACGATGGCAAGGCCGACGCGACCGGCACGATTCCCACCAAGAACCTGCTCGAGGCGCTGCGGGAGGGCGGGCTGTTGATGATCCCGATCGCCTTCTGCTCGTTCGTGCTCTGCGTGTTTGTGTTTGAACGCGCGATTAGCTTGCGGCGCGGACGAGTGATTCCGACGCCGTTCGTGAAACGCTTTGTCGAGCAGTTGGAGGAAGGGCAGCTCAGTCGCGAGGACGCGCTGGAGCGGTGCGAGCAGAACGGCAGCGCCGTGGCCGAAGTCTTCTCCGCCGCGGTGCGAAAGTGGGGCCGGCCTTCCGTCGAAGTCGAGCAGGCGATCATCGACGCCGGCGAGCGGACCACGCACAACCTGCGGCGATACCTGCGGCTGTTGAACGGAATTTCCACGATCAGCCCGTTGCTCGGCCTGCTGGGCACGGTGCTGGGCATGATTCGGGCCTTCAACGCGATCGCCACCGCGGACGCGATGGGGCGGCCCGAATTGCTGGCGACCGGCATCAGCCAAGCCTTGTTGACCACGGCCGCCGGCATGACCGTCGCCATTCCCGCGCTGATCGCCTACCTGTTCTTCACCAGCCGTGTTGACCGCCTGATCATCGACATCGACCGATTGGGGCAGCAAGTCGTCGAGCAGATCGCCTCCGACGGTCAACGGGCGGAGAAGAAACGCGCAGCCAAGAAAGCAGCCTAGGAGGCAGACACGTGCCGCTCAAGACACACCACGACGAGCAGCCCACGATCAACTTGACGCCGATGATCGACATTGTGTTCCTGTTGATCATCTTCTTCATGGTGGGCACGAAGTTCTCCGAGATGGAGCCGAAGATTCCGGTCAAGGTGCCGGAAGTCAGTCACGCCGGCGCGCTCACCGCGGCGCCGGAGCGGCGAATCGTCACCATCTTGGAGTCGGGCGAAGTGGCGCTGGACGACCAAATGATGACGGTGCCCGATTTGATTCATGAGTTGAAGCTCGCGCGACAAGAGTATCCCGAATTGGGAGTCGTGATTCGCGGCGCCGCGATGGGCGCGTTTCAGAATGTCGCGTCCGTGCTGAGCGCCTGCCAAGCCGCGGGCATTAGCGAGATGGGCATTTCGGTGAATGTGGCCGGAGCAACGGAGGGGGTTCGGCGTTGATTGCAGGCAACGGCTCGATTGCGATGCTCGGTGTCGCCTTGCTCGTTGGGCAAGGTGGTGGCGACCGTCTGGACTCCACACGCACATTGACGATTGTGTTGTGGTGCGGCCTGGCGTTGCTGACCGTGACGTTGTTCATCTTGATGCGGACCCGTTGGGGGCAGGCAAAGCCGCTGTCGAAGTGCGTCGCCCTCTCGATCTTGGCCCACGTTCTGTTCGGCGCCTACGCATATGGCACCCGGCTGTTTTGGGACATGCCCGCCGGGCCGCGTCAGGAAGTGGTGCATTTGACGGTCTTGGACACGGCGATTCGACCACCGGATGCGGCGAGCGAGGCGGAGGCGGATGTGGCGCCGTGGGATGTGTTGGACGAGTCCCCCGTGACCACCGGTGTTGAGTTGCCGATGGCGCAGCGTCAGATGACCTCGGCCGGGGCGTTGCCCGATGCCCCTAACGCGGACTTGCCCGCCGCTCCGCAGTTCGCCATCAGTGCGGACACGGGGCTGGAACGACAATTGCCCGTCGACCATGTCGCGCCCGAGCCCGGCGACTTGCCCCAACCGCCCGAGGCGCTGGTTCAGGAAAGCGGCATCGGGGCGGCGACGATTGAGACTCCTGCGGAGCCGGCGCCAGCCGCGGCGGACAGCGCCGAGGCGGAGGCGCCGCAACTTGCCGATGGCGGCGCCACACAGGGCGACGACTCGATCAACGAAGGCCCCGAGCGGGCGGTCACGGATCCGCCCGTGGCCGAGGTCGAGATGGCGCCCGAGGTGCGACCGGAGGAGGTCGCGCCGCCCGATTTCGAGCCGTCGGTCGAGGAGCTGGCCCAGGCGGCGCTTCAAGCCCGGCGCCCCGATGCGCTGGCCGACAACCTGAATCGGCTGTCACAGATGTCTCCGCTGCTGGATTCGCCCGAGTCGACGCGCGCCAGTGCGGCCGACTTGCCCGGCGCCCAGGTCGCCCGACGTTCGACCAATTGGACTCCGGTCGGCGCGGGCGGGGGAGAAGGGCATCCCGTGCCTCGTCGGCTGGGCGATGGGCAGCCGCTGCCTCCTTTGTATCGAGCCCGCGTCTCCGACTTGCGGCTGACGTTGGCCAAGCAACGCGGTGGCGATGAACGCACCGAAGCGGCTGTCGACTCCGGACTGGCCTGGCTCGTCGCCAACCAACAACCCGATGGACGCTGGTCGGCAGAGCGCCATGGCGCCGGCAAAGAACTGCAAGTGCTCGGACACAATCGCGGCGGCGCCGGATCCAAAGCGGACACCGCCGTGACGGGGCTGGCGGTGCTCAGTCTGCTGGCCGCCGGAAACACGCATTACGAAGGTCCCTATCGCGAGTCCGTGCAACGCGGGTTGGAATACTTGTTGGGCGCCCAGCGCGCCGATGGCTGCGTGGCAGGCGACGCCCAATTTTTCGCCCAAATGTATTGTCACGGCATGGCTTCGCTTGCCGTCAGCGAGGCCTACGCGATGACCGGCGACCAACGCTTGCAACGTTTCGTCGAGCGTGCGGCCAGCTACTCGGCGACAGCCCAGGATTCGTACTCCGGCGGATGGCGCTATCGCGTTGGCGACCGGATTGGCGACATGAGCCAGTTTGGCTGGCAGGTGATGGCGCTGAAAAGCGCCGAGCTGGCCGGGGTGACGTTGGCGCCGCGAACAAAACAGGGGATGGAGCAGTTTCTCCATGCCAGCGCCGCCGGCGCGCAAGGAGGATTGGCTAGCTATCGACCTCGCGAGAAGGCCTCGCCAACGATGACCGCCGAGGCCCTGAGTTGTCGCTACTTTCTCGGGCACCTGCCGCTCGCGGCGCAGCAACAGGAGGCCCAGGCCTATTTGTTGCAGAATCTGCCCAGCGCCAATGAGCGAGCGAACTACTACTACTGGTACTACGGCACGCTGGCCTTGTATCAAACCCAAGGCCCCACATGGGATCGGTGGAACCGGGCGCTGGTGGCCGAGCTGCTGCGGCGACAGGCGCCGGCCGCCGGCGATGCCGATGACGGAAGTTGGTCACCCGACTCCTCGATCTGGGGCGGATACGGAGGCCGCGTCTACACAACCGCGATGGCGACGTTGTGTCTCGAAGTCTACTACCGCTACCTGCCGCTCTACGAGCAGTCACAGATCGCTCAGCAGCCGCGCGGCTTGATTCGATAGCGGCGCGCGGCCGCGAAATTGTCGTGATGCAGGCTGCCAGCCTGCAACCTGCGCTCAAGACCGCACACAGCATTCACGGGCTTGGCGCACTGGGGTTGCGCAGTGCTGCACGGGCGAGGACGCGCGACGAGCAGCCGCTCAAGATCGTCCGTAGCATGGGCGCCCTCGCCCGTGCGTGGCGAGCAGCCGCGTACCACCGCCCAAGCCGCTGGCTGGTTAGAGAGAATGGCCAGGGCACTGGGGTTGCGCAAATCTGTACGAGGACGCGCGAGGACGCCCATGCTACGTGGTGCAGGCTGCCAGCCTGCAACCTGCGCTCAAGCATACAGGCTGGCAGCCTGTGCCACGTGCGAAATGGTCGTAGTGCAGGCTGCCAGCCTGCAACCTGCGTTCAAGACCACAACATTCACCGGCTGGCAGCCTGTGCCACGTGCTAGTGCTGTACGGGCGAGGACGCCCATGCGGCACACAAGGTCCGCGATGATCCCTACAGCTTCCGCAACGCGAAGAACCGTTACACGCTGCGCGAGTCGGACAACGCCGAGGACTTTCAAGTCGGTTGTCTGAGCGTTCGATGCTACCAGCAAAGGAGTTCTGTTCCCTAAGACCGGCACTACCCTTGAAAGCATCGAATGCGGTTTACAGCGTTGGCATCAGCGTTGATCTGCCTGGGGATGGGCTGTGCTGCGCGCACGGCGCCCACCTTGCCGGGCGCTGCGCTGATTGGCGCACACGAAGGGGAAGCTCCAGCCGCTGCCCCAACCAACGCTCGGCCGTTGCGGACCGTGGCCCGTCCGGGGAAAGGCTGGTCAGACTCCGGAGAGCTTGCTCAGGCTGACCCAACCGCCGAACTCGTGCAACGGGCGCATTTGAACTCGGCGAGCCCGACGCCCGAAACTCGCTCCCGAGTGGTTCCGGTCGCGGCGCCGCTCCACCCCGACCACCGCGAGCCGGCGCCGTGGAGCGATGATCTGCCGGAGGCGCCCGTGCCGATGGACCCGGAGCCGCCTTCGCTCTATGCCGAAAGTGGGCCGCGGTTGACACTACGCGAGGCGCAATGCAGCGCCGCCCGCCACTCCCCTCTCGCCAATCTCCTGGACCGGCGCCGGCGGGATGTCGAGCGTCAAGGATGTGAGCGCAAGCGTCTGCAACAGCCGGCCGCGCTGGCGTCCGCGCTGCTGGCCTGTCAGGCACTGCATGAGCGCAACAAGGCGGCGGGCGAGACGGTGCAGCTCTTCTTCACGCTAGCCGAGTTGCAGGAGCAGCGAGAAGTGCTGCGACAACTGCGGCAGCTGTGGGCGAGCAACAGCCAGATTCAGGGCAGGCTCGAGCAGCAAGGCTTGCCGTTCGGCTCCGATCCGTCGTCGCTGAAACGCCAGCAGCTCGAGATTGAGCGGCAAGAGTCCGATTTGGAGCACCATGTCGAGCGAGCCGCTCAAGCGATGAATGTGCAAATCGGCAATGCTCGCCTCGCCCCCGTGCCATTGATCGACGTCGCCCTGGCGATGGACCGCTCCACTGTCGATGTCGAATTGGCGGTCGAGAGCGGCATTTCCTGCCGTCCGGATCTTGGCCAACTGCGAGTGCTACGGCACTGCCTGAACACCGAGAATATCGAGACGGCCAAGACGCTTGTCGCGCTTGTCGAGCCCACCATGGCCTCCTTGGTCAAAGCCAATTGCGAGTGCTTTGGCTGCTTGCGCTGCTTAATCCATTGCCAGGATTGCTGCGACGTGCAGGAGATGCAACGTCAGATTGATCAACTGTACGCGGCGGCGAAAGAGCTGGCCGAGGTTGAAATCTCGGACAAGGCGATTCAGGTGAACCACGCCGTGCAGACGTTGAGCAACGCCGAACGGATGTTGTCCGTTTGGAACCACCGCGTGGAGCAGCTCGAGCGACTCGTGGAATCCGACGCCGGTCAGTATTCGGAGTTGGCGCAAGCGAGGTTTGCCGCGACGCGGGCAGTGAGCGATGTGATTCATGCCATGGCGAAGCTCGACCAAGCCCGCGCCGAGTTGCTGCAATCGCAAGGCATGCTCGCGCGGCAGTGCGGTTGCGGTGGCTGCTGCGATGGAGACTGCGTGGTGCCGCCGATCCGCAACGATCGTTTGGGCGAGGGCGAAGCGCGGGGCGCCAGTTCGCAACGCTCGGAAAAGGTGGTCGACGTGCCGGCGACGATGCCTGCGGGCGCCGCGACACGCTTAGCGAACAAGCCATCTGCGTCCGATGATTTGCAGCTCGTTCTGCCGGCCCGCTTCCGGCCTGTCTCGTGGCAAGATTTTTGAAATGTCCTCTCGTTTAGTGCAAGCCGTAGCGATTCATCTTGTAGTGCAGCGTGCGGACGCTGACGCCGAGCGCCTTGGCGGTCTGTTCGCGATGGAAGTCATTGGCCGCTAGTGCCGCCTCGATCGCCTCTTTCTCGGCTGCTTCGGCGACTTCTGCGAGCGATTGGACGGGCGCCGCGGACGGCGGCGCCGACTGCTTGCCGGCCAGCTCGGCGGGCAAGTCGTTGGGGGAGATCTCTGTGCGGGGCACCGTGACGACAAGGCGCTCGATGACGTTTCTGAGCTGGCGGACATTGCCGGGCCAGCTGGAACGGCAAAGGATTTCCATCGCGTTGGGATCGATCAACTTTTCTTCGCGGCGATGCCGTTTGCAGAAGTGAGTGAGAAAGTGGTCGGCCAGCAGCGGAATGTCCTCGCGTCGCTGGCGCAACGGAGGCACTTCAATCGGCACGATGTTGAGTCGGTAGTAAAGATCCTCGCGAAAGGTGCCGTCCTCGACAAGCTGCGGGATGTCGCGATTCGTTGCCGAGACGATTCTCGCGTCGGACTCCATCGCCTCCTCGCCGCCCACTCGCGTGTACTGTCCGGTTTCAAGCACGCGGAGCAGGTCGACCTGACTCTTGGCGGGGATTTCCGTGATCTCGTCCAGAAACAGGGTGCCGCCGGTCGATTGTTCGAAGCAGCCCGGCTTGCGGCGCGAGGCGCCCGTGAAAGAGCCCTTTTCGTGCCCGAACAGCTCGCTTTCCAGCAGCGTCTCTGGCAGTGCGCCGAGGTTGACGGCGATGAACGGGCCCGTGGACCGATCGCTCAAATCGTGAATGGCCCGTGCGATCAGCTCCTTGCCGGTGCCGCTTTCCCCGTGAATTAGCACGGTGGCGTCCGTGTCCGCCACCTGACGGATCTGCGTCAGCACATCTTGCAGCGCGCGGCAGCTGCCGACAATTCCTGCGACTTCGCCAGCCTCTGCCAAGCGGTCCTTGAGCTCGCGGTTCTCCGACTGCAGGCGATGGTGATCGACCGCCTTCGCGACCTGCTCGCGAATCAAGTTCAAGTCGATGGGCTTGGTGATGAAGTCAAACGCGCCGCGGCGCATCGCCTCGACGGCCGTCTCCACCGTTCCGTGCGCGGTGATCAGGATCGTGGTGGTGCCCGGCTTGCGTTGTTGCAGCAGCGACACAAGCTCCAGCCCGCTCCGGTCGCCCGGCAGCCGCACGTCGGCGATGACCAGCTGGTACTCGCCCGACTCGAATTTGTCGAGCGCCTCATTGACCGAACCGGCCGTTTCGATGCGATCGACCAGCTTGTCCAAACCTTTGGCCAGGCCCGACCGAATGTTGGGCTCGTCGTCCACAATCAGCAAATGGAATTCGTCGCCCATGGCGGTTGGAGACATCGAGTCAGCTCGAAGTTGGGTTGGAAACGGTAGCATCGTGTCCCCTTGGGGAAACTCAACGGCCGCTACTGCTTAGCCAGAGCGTCACGCCTGCCCAAAGGCAAAGTCAAGTGAAACGTGGTGCCGTGACTGGAAGATTGGAACTCCAGGCCGCCCTGGTGCTCTCGCATGATCTTGTCGCAGAACGCCAGGCCCAGCCCCGTGCCGTCGCTTTTGGTGGTGAAATAGGGATCGAATACTTTGTCGCGGAGGTCCTGGGGGATGCCGCGCCCCGAGTCCGCGATGTCGATGCGGGCGGCGCCATCCAAGACCGTCGCCGAGATGCCCAACTTTCCTCCCCCGGGCATCGCCTCCATCGCGTTGAGCAGCAAGTTGAGCAAGACTTGTTCCAAACGGCCCGCGTCGGCCCAAACAGTTTTCAGTTCTTTTCCGTCGCAGCTGAGTTCGATCTGAATGCCCTGTTGTGCGGCGCGGGGCAGCAGCAGCTCCGTTTGTCGCCGCAGCAACTCCTCCACATCCACCGAAGTCAGGTTCAACTGACCCAGCGACGCGAAGTCCCGAAAACTTTCCAGCACGCCGCCGATACGAGTGACTTCGGCCTTGATGACGCCGATCATCTGCCTCGCTTCCTCATCGCGGTCGCGCTCCTCCAAGTGCTCGTCGAGCAGCTGCACGTGCAACGACAACGCGGCAAGCGGATTCTTGATCTCGTGGTGCAGGCCGGCCGCGAGCGATCCGAGCCCCATGTAACGCTCCATCCGGCGCATCCGGTCCTCAATCAGCACGCGGGCCGTCACGTCACGCAACTGCAACACATTGCCGATTTCATGGTTCTCCAAGTCGCTCAATGTTTGGCAGAATGCGCGCAAGGTTCGCTCGGCGCCGTTGATGGTCGTGTGGAAGTCGCGTGTCATCGCCACCGATCGCTCCACCATCCAATCTTCGCGAAATTCGGCCAAAGGCACGTCGCTCGACAGCTCGCTCAACGGCCTCCCGATGCAGTCTCGAGGCGGAGAGAGCAGCTCCAAGCCACGTTGATTGATGCTTGTGACGTTCCCCCGCACGTCGGTCGTGATCACCGCCTGGTCCATGCTGCCGAGAATGTCGTCGGCCATCGCCTTGATGTCGCGAAGCGACTCTTGCGACGAGCGATAGGCGCGCCATAGCAGCACCATCGCAAAGCCCGTGACAACGAGGTTGAGCATGACGAGTATGGTCAGGCGAAACTGCCACTTCAGTTCGCCGGCGAGCACCTTGGCGGGCTCGCGGGCATCAGACGGCAATTTGCGAATGAGCTCGTCGACAATCTCTTGCTCGCGCAGAAAGTCGACCATCACCCAGATCGTGACGGCCAGCGCCGCCGCACTCAGCAACGACAGGCCAAACACCGCCAAGCGGTAGGACTTGCCGTTCTCGTTCGACTGGACACGAAACATGGAAGGGGTGGCTGGTTGTTGAGTTTGTCCCACGCTTGAAGTGCACCCTTGACAAAAGGACACCCCGGCGCCCGATTTAGATGATCCGAGGCGAGCAAGGCGCTGGCGAAAACTATTCTAGGCTGCAAAATATTGCGTGACGACTGCAGTATTCTGCAGC
This sequence comes from Planctomycetales bacterium, assembly GCA_020426845.1. Classification (GTDB taxonomy): domain Bacteria; phylum Planctomycetota; class Planctomycetia; order Pirellulales; family Pirellulaceae; genus JAGQPF01. Next base: position 66,475 of record JAGQPF010000517.1, on the reverse strand, counting down.
GACCAGGGCGGCTGGATGCAGTCGACAGCCCATGGTTCACTCGATCAAAGCCGCCTCGACCGTCAGCCCCGGGCCGAATGCCAGCATCACGCACGGGAGCGGGCTGCTCCGCTCCAAGAGTCGCTCCAGAATAAACAGCACGGTCGGCGAAGACATGTTGCCGTAGTCGGCCAGTACTTGTCGGGACTCCCGCAACTGGTCGTCGTGGAAATCGAGCGCCTCCTCACAGGCGCGCAAAATTCGCGGGCCGCCTGGATGGACGGCCCAGCTGCCGATGCTTTCGAGCGAGTGTCCGCGCGCACCCAGCCAGCGAGTTAGCCAGGGCTTGAGTTCGTCGCGAATGGCGTCGGGCACCTGGGGCGACAACGTCATTTCAAATCCGTGGTCGCGGACGTTCCAGGTCATCGCCTCTTCGGTGCCGGGCACGACGGTGGACCCCGATGAGGTGACTCGCCAGTGGGACTTGGCCGGAGAGCCGGCGCCGACGACCGCGGCCGCTCCGTCGGCGAACAACGAGTTGGAGACGATTCGATCCGGATGCCAGCCGTACTGGTGGTGCAGCGTGCACAGCTCCACGGCGCAAAGCAACACTCGCGCATCGGAGTCGGAGTCGGCATAGCCCTTGGCGACGCGCAGGCCGTTGAGGGCGCCGTGGCATCCCATGAATCCGACATGGGTGCGCGCCACGTCGGGTCGCAATCCGCAGCTGCGGATCAGCGAAAGGTCGACGCCGGGCGCGGCGAAGCCGGTGCAGGACACCGTGATCAAATGGGTGATCTCCTCGGCGGCATAGGGGCTGCGCTGCAGCGCCAAGTCAGCCGCTCGATGCGCGAGCGAGGCGGCGTGCCGCTCGTAAGCCGCCATCCGCTGCGTGGTTGTCGGCCCGCAATCTTCACTGTCGCTGGCCGGCTCAAAAAAGCTCTGCTGCGCGCGGGTCCGCGGCACGGCCTGCGGAGTTGCGGCTGTCGAGACGGCGCCGTCGTGAACGGCGCGCGAGTCGACCGCCGGCTCTTCCGTCGCTGCCAACGGCGGTGTTGGCGATTCCAACAACACGCTATGCCGGTAGGCGACTCCGGCGCGGCGATACAACCCAGCCAGCAGCCGGCGCTGCTGCTCCGTTTCGCAACAGATGGTCGTGGCAAATTCCGCTGCCCCGACCTGATCGATGCCGTGTTGCGGAGTTGCGGTGGCCAGAGCCTGGATTTCGAAACTCATCTGCTTGCTCGTCTGTTTTGAGGGCATTTCAAAAATCTTCCCTTGCGCAATCAACCCGATTGCCGATCGGGAAGTTTTTGAAATGCGTTGTAAGTTGTCACGCAAAATCATCGGCCGCGATGGACACTCGGCCTCGTTGCCGTCGAGGCGAATTCAAATGCAGCACGATGGGCCGAGCCAAAGCGGGGAAGGCCGCGGCCACTCGCACCGCGGCCCCAATGGCTCGTGGTCGGCGGAGCATCCACGCGAGACGACGGCACCACTGCTGTCGTCTCCAAACCAACTGCTCCCACTGCTGTCTCCAACGTTGTTCCGCCGCCTGGCGGCTGCCGCGGACCGCTCTTGCCGCGCAGTCGGCGACGGCAAGTCCGCCGACCAGAGCGCTGGCGATTCCCTCGCCCGTGAACGGCTCGACGTACCCTGCGGCGTCGCCAACGACGAACACCCCATCGCTGGCCAACGTCTCTGTCACTCGAGTGAGTTTCGGCGTGCCGGTCCAGGCGCCTAAGTCCGCACGGATCGTGCCAAACCCCGATTGTTCGAGCAGTTGGATCAACGGGGCGCCGGGATGTTCGGCGTGCCGGACGACTTCTTCATCGAGACAGGCGGCGACATTGAGGCGTCCGTCCTCGATGCGCACCAGACCTGCGTAGCCCCAATTCGCCACAGCCATGCCAATCACGCCAGCCGGCAAATCTCCCTCGTGGGAGACCACGCCGCCCACGCCGATGCGGGAGCTGGCGGAGACTCGCTCCGGAAATTCCGTCAGTCGCTTTAAGCTGGGGTGGCCGAGGCCGTCGGCGGCAATGATCACACGCGAGCGGATCGTTCGCCGGTGAGGCTCGCGGGACACGTCGCACGTTGACAGCTCCAGCTCGCGCGGGTCGGTGTCGGAGCCAACTTGCCGGGGCTCGCGCGGCAACACCTTGACGCTCGTCCCGGACAGAAATTGGACACCGGCAGCCTCGGCGGCTCGCACGAGCGACTCGTCGAGCGCGGCGCGTGAAACGGCCGCTCCGCCGGGCAGTTGCAAGGACAGTTCACGAACGGCATCGCCGCCGCCACGCAGGCATCGCAGTTGGAAGCGATTCAGCGGCACCCCGCCGCAGTCAGCGACCAGCGAGCCCAGGCCGGCTTCCGCAAGCGTGGTGAGCGCTCGTTGGTTCAAGCACGCGCCACAGACTTTCTCGCGAGGGAACACCTTGCGTTCGACGAGCAAGGTCCGCAGGCCCCTTATCGCTGCTTGTCTGGCTGCCATGGCGCCGGCGGGACCGGCGCCGACGACGATGCAGTCCCAGACATCGCCGTTCCAGCAGTCGACGTCCGTGATCGATGATGGCGACGATCGAGCGGACGATGGGGGAGTTGGGGCCCGGGTCATGGCTTGTTCCAGGTGAGGAGGAACCGCTGGGGCCAATGTCGTGTCAGTTTGGCCCCAGCCAGCCCGGCCTCACTGGCCAAGCGGAGCGCTTCGTGATCGGACAGCGCCGCGCGAACCGAGAGCGGGCCATCGACGTGCACCACCGGCGAACGAGTCAGCAGGCGACAGCCCACGACGGCCATTGCATAGCCGAAGCGAGTGCGTCTCAGATCGTTGACGAGCACCGCGCTGCGGCAGGCCTGCGCCATGCGGGACAGGAGCTGCCGCCCGTCGTCTTCCGAGAGATGGTGCAGAAACAGCGAGCACATGATGACGTCATACTGCCCGGGCAGCTCGTTGCCGAGCGCGTCGGCGACAAAGAATTGATGCTCCGCGGGGCTGTGCTCGGCGGCGTACTGCTCGGCATAGTCGACGGCTCGCTGGCTGACGTCGCAGCCGTCGATCTGCAGCTCCAGCCCCGCTCGAGCCGCTCGCCTTGCCAGCGCCACCACGACGTCGCCGCCTCCCGAGCCGACATCGAGCACGCGGAGCGGCTGTCCGCCGTGGGAGGCCGCCATTCGCCGCAGCGAAGGCCACAGGATTCCCGCGCTGCGGCTGATTTGATTCACACGCCGCAGTCCCTGCAAAGCGGCGTGGTGCTGTTGCTCATCCAACTGCGGATCGTCCATCAGCTCCGGCAAGCGGCAGCGTTGGCGGAGGTCGCAGGGCGGCTCCGCCGGGCGTTGGGCGGCTGTCATGGCTTCGGTCGGAGGTGTCATGATGTTGTCAGCTCCTTGGGGACAGACTGGGCGGCTGGACGCGGGGCGCCGACCGCAGGCGCCGGCAAGTGGCCCGCCGGCGAGGACGAGCCTTCAAAGAGCCGGCCGACAGGCCCCAGCAGCAAGGCCGGCAAGACAATCAAATCACCGGCCAGCGCGATCACCAGCAGCGCCATCATCATCCAGGCAAATCGCGCGGTCGGCAGGAATTCGGCGTACGAGAGCGTCATCATGCCCAGGCCGCAGATCAATGTCGTGTGCATCATCGCCTTCCCGCAGTGCCGGCACGCTTCGAGCACCGCATCGCGTCGCGAGCGGCCCGCGGCGAGCTGATTGCGGAAAAAAGTGAGAAAGTGCAGCGTGTCGTCGACGGCGATGCCCAACGCCACGCTGGCGGTCATGACCGAGCCGATGTCCATCGGGAATTGGATCCAACCCAGCGCGCCGAATAGCAGCAATGTCGGAAACACGTTGGGAATCATCGCCGCCAGGCCGGCCAGGAAGCCGGCTTGGACCAGTGTCATCACGATGGCGATCACGACAAACGCCGACAGAAAGCTGACGAACAGATCGCGCAGCAATTGCCGCTGAATCTCGTGCACCAGCGGCATGATGCCAGTGTACGCGGCCGTCACTCCATTCGGTCCCGCGCCGCCGGCGGGCAGCAACGGCTCCACTTTGGCGCGCACGTCCTCGAGGAACCGCCCGTAGTCGACGTCATCCAACGCGCTGACGAAGCCCGTGACTCGCCAGTGCTCGTGCCGTCCCGTGGTGTGCAGGTAATTGGCCGCGACGACCGCCTCTTGGGACGCCTCGAGCATTGCCTGCTGCAAGCCTGCCTCCTCCGGGCTTTCCGGCACGTGCGGATCGGCCAGCTCGGGCGGCAGAAAATCGACGGCCGACAATACGCTGCCAACGCGCGGCATGGCCTTGATCGCCGCGTCGACGTCGTGCACGAGTCGCAGCCGCTCGGGGAGCGGGCGGCTTGAGCGGCTGTCGTAGGTCAGCACGACCTCGATCGGCACCAGCGGTCCAATCTGCTGCTCGAGCCAGGCGTAGTCCTGGAGTATCGGTGACTGTGGTTGAAACAGCGTTTCGATCCGCACCGACGTGTTGATCCGCGCCGCGCCGATTGTCATCACGGCCATCAACGCCACCGCGCCCAGCGCCACGGCGAGATGCCGGCCGTGGAGCCAGTCGACGAGCCGTTCCCATTTCAGTCGGCCGCCGTCGGCAGGCAGCGCGGGAGGCGCGATCGGGCGCAACTGCAGCGCGCCGGGGATGATCGTCAACAACACCGCCAAGGTGACGAGCACGCCGATGGCGGCATAGCCGCCGAAAGCGCGAACCGGCAGCAGCCCGCTCACCAGCAGCGAGCCCAAGCCGATGGCCGTCGTCGCTGACGACAACGCGCACGGCAGCCAACCCATCCGTAGGGCGCGATCCACCGCGCCGCGCTGTCCCGAGCCGCGGGCCGTGTCGAAGTAGTAGTTGACCAGATGAATTCCGCCGGCGACGGCGAGCACCTGAATCAGCGGCGGCATCACGATCAACAGAGCGGACATCTTGTCGCCGCAGTAGTGGATGATTGCCAACGTCAGTCCCTGGCAGAACACCGACACGCCAAACACCAGCAGCGCGGCGGGCACCGAGTCGAGGCACAGCCAGCAGAGCACGAGCACGACGACATTGGAGAGCGGGGCAAACGCCTTCATGGAGCGCTGGCTGGCGTCATCCACCGTGAGCCCGTCAATGACGGGCCCGGCCAAACGCAGCTCGCCAGGGCGTGCGCCACAAAACTTGACGGCGGCCCGTTTCAGCAGCGGCACGATGCGCGAGCGGTCCGCCAAGCCCAGCTCGTTGAAAGTCACCACGACGCATGTCTGGTGGCCGTCGCTTCCCAGCAAGGCCCCTTGCAGGCGGGCGCGGGCCTCCGTCTCCGAAAGGAACATCGGGTCGGCCGTCAGCTTGAGCACCTCCTCGCGACCGCAAGCGACGCGTTCAAAGTAAGGCTCGAGCTCCGGGCTGTGGAACGCCTTCGACTGCCGCAGGCTGACCATCAATGGGTCCAATCTCGCCTCGTCGACCGTGCACCCCGGCCAGCTCATGACGACGACGTCGCCCGGGCCGAACTGCTGGCGAAACTCCGCATACACTCGCTTGGCCGGAAACTCGGCCGAGACCCAATCGATGGGCGAGTTGGCGTTGGTTTGCAACGCCTGAATGGCGCCCGACACCACCAATGGCAGCAACAGCACCAGGTAGAGCAGCAGAATGAAGAAGCGTTTGCGGTTCAAGGCGGCACCTGAGAACTTTGGCAAAAGTTCATTCTGCCAAGTTCTCGCTCGGAACACGACGCCGGCCGAGCGGACCAAACGTCAAAAGCGGATAGCCGGGCACTCGCGACTCGTACTCGAAATAGGAGGCGCCATTGTAAAACTCCAGGCGCCGATCCTTCAGCCAGCTGCCGACAAAGATGTAGATCGTCCAGATGCCGGTCAGCACCGCTCGGTCGAGCGTCATGTGGGGTGTGAACCAGATCAATCCGAGGAAGCTGAGGTAGATGGGATGGCGAAACCATCGATACCAGCCCTGCTCGCGAAACTCGCGGGGCGGAGGCGGCTGGCGGCGCACCCAGGCGAGCCAGGGTGTGAGCCCGGTTTGATAGCCGAGGCCGGAGAGATGCAGGCTGTAGAACAACGCCACCCAGGAGAGCCCGAACGCCCAGCTCATCGCGGCGCCGGCCGGGCCGTCCAAACTCCAGATGGCGACGTCACAAGGGCGCCAACAAGCGATGGTCAGCAGCAAACTGAGGCAAGTGGCGGCACAGAAAAACAAACCATAGAACGGGGAGGCGATCCACGGACGCAGTCTCCGCCGCGTCGCCGGGTGCAGCAAGATGCTGTGCGGCACCGCGAATTGTAGTGCCAGCAGCCCGTCGACGAGCAGCGGCCCGCGGCTGGGCGCGACGCTCTCGGCCGGGACGCGGCCTTTCAAAAAATAGAATAGGTGCCAGACGGTGAAGCCGAACAGCAGGTGCGTGGCTACGCCGGCTGCCAGGCCCATGGTTCGTCGCAGTCGCTCGGCGCCCCACTTGCCTCGGTGGGCAAGGCCCCCGGAATCGGCCTGCTGACTCGCGCTTGCTTGCCGCAGCGGCTCGGTCGCGGCAGACGTCATAGAGTGGGCTTCTCCGCCACGAAGCAGCCATACTGCATCGCGCCTGTGGTGTAGGCGTCCCGCAACGTCCGGAAACGATCCAGGAACATGACCGTGTCCTGGTCGATCGCCTTCGCCAGCCAACGCACGCCGGTCCGCCGCACGCGTTGCTCACAGACGTCCCAAGTCCGCTCGACCCGACGAGTCCAGTCGTGCCAGCCTGTGATTTGCATTCCGGCGTCGCGCATCCATCCTATGTAATCCTCGGCGGAGCCAAGTGAAGGACAGAAAAACCCTTCACAGACGTCGTAGACTTGTTGCTCCTTGTCGGCGTTGTCGAGATTCTCTCCTGCCAGCCACGCGCAGATCGCCATTCGGCCGCCCGGTTTCAGCCAGTCGTACGCTTTGCGGAAGAAAGCAGGCTTGTCGAACAGGTGCTCGGTGCACTCGATGCTCCAGACCACGTCGAAGGACGCGTGGTCAAAGGCAATCTCCTCCGCGTCGGCGCAGATGAATTGGGTTCGCGAGCGGACGCCTTTTAGCATCGCGATGGTTGCCGCCCAGCGACGCTGCAACGGGCTGATGGTGACTCCCGTCGCTCGGCAATGCCGCGTGCGCGCCAGATGAATCGACGAGCCACCCATGCCGCAGCCGATGTCCGCCAGCTTGGTCTGTTCGGAAACGCCAGCCAGGTCGGCCAGCGTCTCGGTGAGTTGGACCTGAGCCTTGCCGGGTGACTCGAGGCGTTGAGCGTGTTCGGCGTTTTGCCACAATCCGTGATGGATGTGTGGCCCCCAAAGCATGCGGTAAAAAACGGTGCTGAGGTCATAATGCCAGCGGACCACCGATTTTTGCACGGCTGTGCACTCGATCATTGACGGACTCCCTGTCCCGAAGACTGCGCGGCGCGAGGGGCCGTCGTCAGTTGCAGATCGCCATAGATCCGCAACTCGTCGGTCACGCCCACGAGCCCCAGTCCCTTGGAAAACGGCTTGATGCCAAACTGTGTTTGTTGAATCTCGAAATTACCCGCGACGCGAGTTGCGCCTTGTTGCGGAATGGACACCACGGCAACCTGCAGCGGCCGGCTCACGCCGTGAAGCGTGAACACGCCGTCCAACAGGTATTGCAGATTGCCGTTGCGACTCTTCTGCGCGAGCTGCCGAGCGGCGTTGATCTTGAAGGTGGCCGTTGGGTAGCGGCTAACATCCAGCACGGCGGCGCCACGCATGTTGTCGTTCACCTGTTTGCGAGTCGATTCATCGGTCGTTCCCTTCAGCCCCACATACTTGCGAGCGACGGGGGTGTCCGCATCGAAGGTACGCATGTCGAACACCAACTGTCCGGCGTTCTGCGCAGCGCCTAGCTGCAGCGTCCCGGAGGAAAGCAGGCCTTCGACCCCATGTTCGTGGCCAAAGCCGGACTTGCCGACAAAAATGAACACGCGGCTCCTCGCCAAATCGACGTTGCCGGACGCAAGGGCGGTTGGCTGACCAATTGCCTGTCCGGCTGGCTGCCCGAACGGCTGCCCTGTCTGAGCGGGGGCCTGTGCCACGGATGTTGTTGCCGAGTAGGCGAAGATGGCGAGGCCGAGAACGGCCACGGTCACAAGTCCGGCAAGAAAATGCGGGGACCTGTTGTTGCGAGGGTCCATCCTGCTGCTCCGATAAGAGGCGATTCCATTCCTGAGGAGGCGATTGTGATTCAACCGCCTTCAAAAATGCTAACCACTATAGGCATAGTAGAAAAGGGCAAAACGAAACCCGCTCGCGACACCGCGATACGCGAAGATCCAGCACGCATCCAGGCATGTTGATCGGCCGTCCTCGATCCTTCCCATCGCAGTCGTGGATCGAGGCTCGACGGACTGGAAGTCCGTCGTACCCATCGAAGCGGGCAGACGCTGGACTGCAAAAGAATCGGTTTTTCGGGATCCACCGCTTGTTCCGAACATTCACAAGCTGCAGCCGCGCCGTCGTTCCAGCTTCCGGCAAAATGTTGCACAGCGACTGCAAGTGGTTGCGCAAACCGGCATAATCTTGAGCGATTCCCTGCGGAACACTGCGCATTCTTGGATTGGGATGGGGAACCATCGACGTTTCGTCGATCAAACTCTAGCCGCGCTGGAGCCCGGGAGGGGCGTGCTGCAACATCCGGAGTGGCCGTGTCAATCATTGACAACCAACCGACAAACGACTCGTCGAGTCATCGCGAAGCGGCCACGGACCGGCCGCGCGGAAGGAAGAGAGCATGCGCCACGGAAGGCTGCTGTTTGCATTGAGCTTGGTTTTGACATGTGCGGCAAAGTCGGAGGCGCAGCTCGGCGCCGACTCGGCACTGGCCAGTCGCATCGCCGCGCTCGAAGCGGAGGTGACGGCGCTGCGTCAGTCCGCCAGCTCACCGATGCCGGCTGTCTGTTGTCCGCTGCCTCCCGTCGCCAAACCCAGTTTTCCCACGGCGCGGCTCAGTGGTTTAGTGCAGACCGACGCTGGCTGGGCTCACCAGACTGCGGCCAACATCGCCTCGGTCGGTGACATTCAAGATGGCGCCGACTTTCGTCGCGCGCGGCTCGCGGCGATCGGCAACGTCGCCGACAACGTGGCCTACATGGTTGAATTCGATTTTGGTTTGCCGGGACGCCCCAGCTTCATGGACGTCTGGCTCGATGTGCAGAACCTTGGCTGGTTTGGCCAAGTCAAAATCGGCAATTATCGGCAGCCGATCGGCTTGGATGGCCTGACCAGTGTGAAGGAGTTGACCTTCATCGAACGCAGTTTGCCGTTTGCCTTCCTGCCGTTTCGGCAGATTGGCGTGATGACCTATGGCGCCGCGGAGGACTTGGGAGTGACTTGGGCATTGTCCGGGTTTCGCTTCCCGACCGACGTCTTCGGCGGCCAAGTGGGAGACAACGGGGGATATGGGTTGGCAAGTCGGCTCACTGGTCTGGTGCTTGAAGGCGCGGATGGATCAGCGCTCCATCTGGGCGGCGCCTACAACTTCATCGATCCGGCCAACGACGCGGTTCAATACTTGGCACAGCCCGAGTTCTTCCTCTCGGAGACCGGCGGCGCGCTGGTTCCCCCGGGCGTGCCTAGCACCGTGCCCCCGTTCGTCGACACGGGCGTGATCGCGACCAATTCCGTCAACCTGTTCGGCGCCGAAATGGCCGGAACGAGCGGTCCGCTTCATGCGCAAGCGGAGCTGATCTACGCGGTGGTCGATCGAATCGGCGGCTCGACGGTGGCCTTCTCCGGTGTGTCGGCGCAAGCTGGCTGGATATTGACCGGTGAGCATCGTCCCTACAATCGCAAGAACGGAGTGCTCGGCCGCGTCGTGCCCGCGAACAATTTCGGAGCCGGTGGCGGGGCCTGGGAAGTGGCCGCCCGTTGGTCCATGCTTGACCTCAACTCGGCCGACGTGCGGGGCGGCCAGTTGAACACCACCACGCTCGGCCTGAACTGGTATCTCAATCAGTTCACCAAGTTGCAGTTCAACTACATTCACGCATTCTTGGATGATCCGGCCAACGTTGGCAGCGATGCCGATCTGATCGCTGCTCGGGCCCACTTCGACTTCTAGAACTAGAAGCTTCGAACTTCGTCGTAGTGCAGGCTGCCAGGCTGCAACTTGCGCTCAAAACCACAATAGGCACTAGGTGCGGATTGGCGGTGCGGAGCGCACATCCGTGTCGGGCTTGGGGCGTGACGAGGGGAATTTCGGATCTGGAGCGGGAGCGCGCAAGGGGCGCTTCTGAGGAATCACGTCCCAAGCGCGGATGACCGCGATCACAATTCCCCACCCAACCAGCAGCGGCAGTCCGCCCAGGATGGGTGGCAGCACGAAGTGCGCGGATGAGCCCAAGAAGAATCCGAAGGTTCCCAGGATGGCCAGGCCCAACCCGACGAAGAATGCCAAGCTCATGCAGAGGCGGTTGAACACAGCCATGCTACTCCCCAAGTTGAACGGTCAGCGGCTTGCCGCCACGGTTTGAATTGTGCATTTCCATTCGGTTCGGCTCAGCGAATCTTGCCAGGATCGGGCATTCTCCGGCAGCTTGCTCGGCGTTGATCGGTATGAGGTGCTCGAAACACGCCAAGGGGCCGAGCGGCCAACGATCGCGAATTACGCAAAAGGTGTCACTTTTTCGCCCCGAGGCATGCAGTGAACTGCATGTGGTCTGCAGACAATTGCACCCGCGTTGGCGGAAGCAGCTTCCCGCCCGTCCGCCCGGCTTTGGCAAATGCAGCAATTTTCGTGGTTTGACGCAGTCGGGTGCGTCCAGTTGTCGCAGCAGTGTCTGCCCTGGGGCACTGGCATGATGGTTGCGTATTTGGCTCCTCTTACCTCTCCCCGGTCCCTAGACCAACTCACGATCCTCGTGATCTATGTTTTGGGTGGCTTTCGGAGACTCCCGAACACCTTTCCCGGCTGTTGAATTCCGCTCGAGGAGCGAGCGTGTCACAACTCCACCCTGCCGGGTTCGATGCGGCCCAAGGCGAACGAAGTTCCCGCCTGCGCCGCCCTACCAGTGAATACCCTCCCGGGACAACAAAGATCGTGACCGATCTACAAACAGACGAAGTGGTTCACGGCGCCGAATCGAGCTCCGGTGGAGCGACCATTCGGCGCCTGATTCACCACGCGGCGCACTACCTTCCCGCCCAAGGGCCGATTGAGGTTTTCGTCCACCACAACACGCTGCATGCATTTGAAAGCGAGTCGTTTCACGACGCGATCCGATCGGGTCAGCGGCGTTATGGGGCCGAAGGCTATCTTTCCGAACGCGAGTATCGACAGCTATACGATTCGGGCCGGATTGTGGATCGGCACTTGCGAGCCGCGCTGGCCGCGGACTTGGGCGAGCAAGATCTCGAGCGAATTGACGGCCTCGGCACTCGTGGCCAGATTCGGCTGGCGATGTTGCAGCAGCCGCTGTTGGCCGGCCCCGATGCCGAGCTGCGGTGGATCGTCGCCGAGACGGACGCGTTGGACCGGTTTCGCCCCGGCACTTCGCCGACTAATCGAGCTCGTATGATTGACCAGACGCGAGCTTGGCTGAATCACCTTAACTTGCGCGACGCGTCGTCACTGGACAACGCCGTCGGAGAGCTTCGCGAGCCGCTCCAAGAGTTGTGGACCAAGTTGGGACGCGACGCCTCGAAGTGGAGCGACGCGCAATGGGAATCGTTTTCGCTCAACATCCTGTGGCGCGTGGTGAGCCAAGGTGTGAAGGTGTATCCCCCCAAGCCCGCCGCACGCAATTACGTCCGTCCACGCGATGTGTTGCTGCACGCGGTCGGCGAGGATATTGACCGCAATGTCCACAATTTGTTGATTCGCTTCTGCGCCGCGTATGTCGACCAAGGCTATTCCGACTGGGCGTTGCCGAACCGTGAGCGCGGCTTCTTCGAGTCGTTTGTCGAGCTGTATGCCGGCAAGTCGCGAGGCCTCGACCGCTGGTTGCGGAAGTTGCCCGACGAGTTGGAGGCGATTCGATCGAGCGGCGCCTCCGCCGCCCAGTCAATCGAGCTTTCCTTAGCTGAGCTGAGGATCGCCGAGGAAGATTGGGAAGAGTTCATTGTTCAGTCGCTGCTGGCGCTCGGTGGGTGGGCCGGCATGATCTGGCAGCTCGAATCAGGCGTCGATTGGGTGGTCCACGCAATCCCGGCCGGGTCCCTGGAAGGGATGCTGGCGATCCAATTGCTGTTGGAAAAACACGCGATTCGCCACGTGGGAGAGAGCGTCTTCGGCGGCCATCCCGGTGTTCAGGAAACGTTGCGGCAGTCGCGTGAGCGACTGGCAGAGCCCAAGCCGCTTAACCTGGAGCGTCGTGCGTTTTTGCTCTTCCAAGTGGCTCAGATGTTGGGCTGGACGCCGCCCCAGTTGTTGTCGCTTGGTGACGATGATTGGCGAGCCGTCTCGGAGGAAGTCGAGAGCTTTTCCTCGATCGAGCGGCGCCGCGTGTTCCACGAGGCTTACGAGCGACAGTTTCGCCACGCTGCGCTGGATGCTTTCTCCCACCACGCCGAGCGGCGCCGCCAATTGCCGAAGCGTGGGAGCAAGCGGCCAGCTTTCCAGATGATGACCTGCATCGACGACCGCGAAGAGTCGTTTCGCCGGCATCTGGAGGAAGTGGAGCCTCGTTGCGAGACGTTCGGCGCGGCGGGCTTCTTTGCTGTCGCAATCTACTATCGCGGCGCCGCGGACGGGTTTTATAAGCCGCTGTGCCCGGGAGTGATCACGCCGGACCACTACGTTCAAGAGGACGTGGGTTACACGTTCGAGGGCGTTCATCGCGGCCGCGCCAACCTGCGTCGCCGCTTGGGGCTGGCGAGTCACGCGTTTCACACACGCAGCCGCACGTTCATTGGCGGCATCGTCACGGGCATTGTCGGCTCATTGGCGACGGCGCCGCTGGTCGCGCGGGTGCTGTTCCCGCGACTCACCGCTCGCATTCGCCGCCGCTTCGGCTCGCTGCTTCAACCGCCGCCGGTGACCAAGCTACAACTGGAGCGATTTGCCCCCGACCCGGGGCCCGACAACGGTCACATCGGCTATACGACCGATGAGATGGCGGGCGTCGTGACGCGTCTGTTGCAGGACATCGGCCTGACCAAGTCCGAGGACTTTTCGCGGCTGTTCATTGCTTGCGGCCATGGCTCCTCGAGCTTGAACAATCCCCACGAGTCGGCCTACTGCTGCGGCGCCTGCGCGGGTAAGCGAGGCGGTCCGAATGCCCGCGCCTTTGCCGAGATGGCCAACGATTGGCGGGTGCGAGCGAAGGTGTCCGCGCTGGGAATCGATATCCCCGACGACACCGTTTTCGTGGGCGCTTATCACAACACCTGCGATGACTCGGTGGTGTTCTACGATCTGGACCGCATGCCCGCTTCGCATCGCGAGGACTTTGAGTCCGCTCGCGAGGCGATTGAGGAGGCCCGGCGACGGAACGCTCACGAACGCTGCCGCCGCTTTGTCTCCGCCCCGCTGAACGTCTCGGCGCGCGATGCGCTCCGGCATGTGGAGGCGCGGGCTCAGGACATTTCCCAGGCGCGTCCCGAGTACAACCACGCCACGAACGCACTCTGTCTGGTCGGGCGTCGCGCCTGGTCGCGCGGCCTGTTTCTCGACCGCCGCTCCTTTCTCACTTCCTACGACCCGACTCAGGACGACGCAGAGCATTCGATCCTGTTGCGAATTCTCTCGGCGGCCATTCCTGTCTGTGCGGGCATCAGCCTTGAGTACTATTTTTCGACGGTTGACTACTCCCATTACGGCTCCGGATCAAAGCTGCCTCACAACATCGTCTCGCTGTTAGGCGTCATGGAAGGCACATCGAGCGATCTGCGGACCGGACTCTACCAGCAGATGGTGGAGATTCACGAGCCATTGCGGCTGCTGTTCGTGATCGAGACAACGCCCGAGGCGATGCTTTCGATCATGCAACGAAATGCAGCGATCGCTCGGCTATGCCAAGGGGGCTGGGTGCATCTGGCGGTGTTGGATGCGGAGACATCGGAGATACAAGTGTTCTGCAAAGATCATTTCGAGCCCTACCAGGTCGAGGATGACAAGATTGCGTTGATGGATTCGTCGTTGGCCTGTTACCAGGGTTCGAGAAAGCATTTGCCCTTCTCGTCCATTCGTGAGACGGAGATTGGCTGATGGACGTTGACGTCGTATTGCGATTTTTGGGATTGGTCGTCGTCATCAGCCCCGCCGTGTTGCTCGGCGCCCTCGGTTTGCCGATGTTGGCGGGAGTGAAGCTGAGCGAGCGGCTGCAGGCTCAGTTGACCAAGGCCAGCGTGCTAATTGGGCTGTTCGCATCGATCCCCATCCTGGCGTTGATGCTCGCCTACGGCTCGCGGCATGTGCCGATCGAGATGGGCAATTGGGTGTCGATTGAGCAAGAGCATTTTCACTTTCACTTGAAGTTCGTGTTTGACCGGCTGTCCGTGCCGTTCGTGATTCTGACCTACGTGCTGTGCGGAACGGTGGGCGCCTTCGCCGCGGTGTACTTGCACCGCGAGCCCGGGTATCGCCGCTTCTTTCTGCTCTACGCGCTGTTTCTGTTGGGCATGGTGGTCTCGTCCTTGGCGGGCACCATCGAAACCCTGTTTTTCGGCTGGGAGCTGGTCGGCTTGTCATCGGCTCTGCTGGTCGCTTACTTTCACGAGCGACCCGGGCCAGTCCGCAATGGCCACCGCGTTTGGACGACCTACCGGATCGCCGATGCGGCGTTTTTGGTGGCCGCGCTCACGATGCACCACCTGACGGGGGCCGGCGACTTCGACGTCCTGATGGGCTCCGGCGCCTGGCCCGATGGCCAAGCGGTGATCGGTCAATGGCAGGCGCTGGCCGTCGGCTCGCTCTTGTTGTTGGCGGCCGCCGGCAAGTCCGGCATGGTGCCGTTCTCCGGCTGGTTGCCACGGGCCATGGAGGGGCCGACTCCGTCCAGCGCCGTGTTCTATGGCGCGCTGTCGGTGCACTTGGGCGTGTTTCTGTTGCTTCGCGTGAGCAGCTTGTTGGCCGTCTCGTTGCCGTTGCGAGTGGCGGTGATTGTGCTGGGCCTGGTGTCGGCCGTTTTTGGAACGCTCGCCTCTCGCGTGCAGAGCGATGTCAAAAACGCGCTGGCGTTTGCCTCATTGACGCAGGTTGGCATCATCACCGTCGAAATCGGGCTGGGCCTCCACTACATCCCGTTGATCCACATGATCGGCCACGCTTGCTTGCGGACGCTGCAGTTGCTGCGAGCGCCGTCGGTGCTGCGAGACCAGCAGATGTTGGAGAACGCGGTCGGCCAGCACTTGTCGGGCGACGAAGTGAATCCTCCTCGGGCAGCCTCCAAGTTCGAATTGCGAATGTATCGATTCGCGTTGGAACGAGGCTATCTCGACTCGCTGCTGAACGATTGGATCGTGCGGCCGTTCATGGCCATTTTCCGGCTGTTCGACTCCTTCGAGCGACGCTGGACCAACTTGCTGTCAGGAGAGTCGTCGCGCGAATCCGACCGCGTTTCTCCCTATAGCGACTCGCTGGAGGACGTGGCCTGATGGTGGAGCTGCATTTACCTTGGCTGGAGCTGTCGGTGTTGCTGCCGCTGCTCGGCGGACTCTTGGTCTCCCAGTTTAAGAACCGCGACTTGGCGCGGACGTGGGCGATCGGCATCTGCGCCGCGACGTTGGCCTGCGCGATGGGCGAGTGGATCGACTTTGCCACGCTCAATACCTTCGAGGCCCACGATCACTGGGACATTATTCAGACGATCTTCCATCGTGACGTGTTCGTCATCGACGAGCTGAGTGCGCCGCTGCTGCCGCTCGCCGCACTGCTATATATGACCACCGTCATGACGACCTTGCGAACCAAGGTGAACCGGTTCTCGTTCGGCTGGACGTTGTTCTCCGAGTCGGTGTTGTTGGCGACGTTGGCATGCCGGCACAACTGGATGATTATCTTGCTGCTGGCGGTGGCGATCGTGCCTCCTTGGATGGAGCTGCGGAAACGGCGGCAGGGAACGCGGGTGTTCCTGTTGCATATGGGACTGTTTGTCGGCTTGCTGGTCGCGGGGCAATGGCTGGCCGGCGACGGCGCTTCGGCGACGAACCCGCCGATTCTTGCCGGCTGCCTGCTGACGGCAGGCGCGCTGATTCGCAGTGGCATCTGTCCCCTGCACTGCTGGATGACCGACCTGTTCGAGAAAGCGACATTCGGCACCGCGCTGCTGTTCGTAACGCCAATGACCGGCGCCTACGCCGTGATGCGGCTCGTCTTTCCGATTGCCCCGGCCTGGGCGCTGCAAAGCATTGCGATTCTCTCCTTGACGACGGCGGTGTACGCCGCGGGGATGGCGCTGGTGCAGCGCGACTCGCGCCGCTTCTTCTGCTACTTGTTTCTTAGCCATTCGTCGCTCGTGCTGGTCGGGCTGGAGATGGCCAACCCGATCGGACTCGCCGGCGCGCTCTGCGTGTGGCTTTCGGTTGGCATCTCGTTGCTCGGCTTCGGGCTCGCACTGCGCAGCGTGGAAGCGCGCACCGGCCGGCTGACGCTGGACACCTTTCACGGGCTGTACGAACACACGCCGTTCCTGGCCGGGATGTTTTTATTGACCGGCCTGGCGTCGATCGGCTTCCCCGGCACGATCGGATTCATTGGCACCGAGTTGCTGGTGGAGGGCGCCGTCGAGGTGTATCCGCTGGTGGGGCTGGCGGTCGTGATCGCCACGGCGCTGAACAGCATCGCCATCGTGCAGGCCTACTTTCACGTCTTTACCGGCACACGCCGCACGGTGTCCGTCGGCATGGGGTGCCGGCCGTCGGAGCGGATCACCATTTTGATCATGGTGGTGTTGATCATTGGCGGCGGCCTCGCGCCTCAGCCGGGCGTGGAATCCCGCTATCACGCGGCCCGCGCTGTGCTGGAGCACCGCGGCGACGGCGCCGGCATGCAAACGCACGACGATTCCGACAACCATTCCAAGTCCGCGGTCTCACCCTCCGACCAGCCTTCCCACAAACACTGAGCCGCGGCGTCTTTGTTGACGCCGCCGGCTTTTCCCCCATCGTTTTGAGATCATTGGGAATCAATGAGCACGACCCCCGATAAAGAGACGCCTCGCGGCGACGCATCCGGATTTTTTCGCTACTTTCAGCACGACTTCGTCTCCGGACTGCTCGTCTTTCTGATCGCCCTGCCGCTGTGCCTGGGAATCTCTCTGGCGTCCGGCTACCCACCCATCGCGGGCGTGTTCACCGCCATTATCGGCGCCGTGCTCACCACGTTCATCAGCAATAGCGAGCTGACGATCAAAGGGCCCGCGGCGGGCCTGATCGTGATCGCGATTGGCTGCATCGAAGACTTCGGCGGCAACGGCATGACCGAAGGTTGGACCGACGCGGATATGATGGCATATCGCGCAGCACTGGCCGTCGGCGTCGCCGCCGCAGTGATGCAGATTCTATTCGGGCTGTTTCGCGGCGGCATCCTCGGTGAGTTCTTTCCAATCTCGGCTGTGCACGGCATGTTGGCGGCGATCGGCGTCATCATCATCATCAAGCAGATCCCCGTCGCGCTGGGCGTCTCCGCCGGCGGCGAGCCGCTGGAGATGGCCCGTGAGATACCCCACTACATCGCGGAGGCGAATCCAGCGATAGCGCTCATTGGACTCACGAGCGTATTAATCATGTTTCTCTGGCCGGTGCTGGGGAAGAAGGTCAGCGTGCTGAAGGCGATCCCGTCGCCCGTTATTGTATTGTTGGCCGCCGTTCCGCTTGGCATGGCCTTCAATTTGCTGAACGACCACACGTACAACTTCGCCGGCCACGAGCATCATCTGGGCGAGAAGTATCTGGTCAAAATGCCCGATCGCATGTTCGGCATGTTTGATGACATCACCAGCCCCAACTTCTCGGCCCTCGGGCAGTTCAAGGCTTGGAAGTGGGTCCTGATGTTCTTCATTATCGGCAGCCTCGAATCGTTGTTGAGTGCCAAGGCGGTCGACCTGCTCGATCCCTGGAAACGCAAGACGAACATGAATCGCGATGTGCTCGCGGTGGGCTGCGGCAACCTCTGCGCAGCTTGGCTAGGCGGCCTGCCGATGATCTCCGAGATTGTTCGTTCTCGAGCTAACATCGACAATGGCGCCCGCACCCGCTTCGCGGACCTCTGGCACGGCGTGTTCCTGCTTGCATGCGTCGCGCTGATACCGACCATGTTGCACCGCATTCCGCTGGCGGCCCTGGCCGGCATGCTCGTTTACACGGGCTTCCGCCTGGCTCACCCTTCGGAGTTCGTGCATGTGTACCGCATCGGCAAGGAGCAGTTGGCGATTTTCGTGACCACGATCGTCGCCGTGCTCGCCACGGATTTGCTGATCGGCGTCGCGGCCGGCATCTTGCTGAAGATGGTGATTCACGTTGCCAACGGCGTGCCGGTGCACTCGTTGTTCAAGCCTTATCTCGAGGTGCAGGAGGTGGACGACAAGACCAGTCTGATCTTGGCGCGCGAGTCGGCCGTGTTCAGCAACTGGATCCCCTTTCGCCGCCAGATCGAAGAGATTGGTCTCGTTCAGAAACGCAACCTGATCGTTGACGTCTCCCACACGAAGCTGGTCGACCATAGCGTGATGGCGAAGCTCGAGGAGATGGAGCGGAACTTTGAACAAGAGGGTCTGACGTTTGAGGTACGCGGGCTCGACGAGTTGCAACCGCTGGCGTCCGACGTCCACGCGGCCCGAAAACGCGGGCTGGCGCCGATGCGCCGTTTAACGATCGTGGCGAACGCGGACCTGCAATCGCGACTCGAGGAAGAGTTTGTCAAATTGGGATCGAGCGGCTTCACGTCGATGCCCTGCACAGGCGCCGGACGCCACGAATTTGTCGACGGGGGCGAAGTGTCTCCCAAGGTGCGAATCGAGGTCGTGGTGCCCCACGCAGTTTGCGAGAGAATACTCGCCTATGTGCGGCACGACGTGATGGCAAGCCACCGCGTCATGGTCTGCGTCGAGACTGTCGGCGTGATGCGGCGAGACGACTTCGAGGACGTGGAAGAGCCCGCCGGACACGGTGCGCACTAGAGGGCATTTCCACGATTCCCTCAGAACAGCTCGTGAATGGGCGTGCCGTTGGCGACCGGGACGGGGCGACCGGCGTGATCGGGAAAAGCTTGCTTGCCGTCGATCCCTAGAGCGTGATAGATCGAGGCCAGCAGGTCTCCGGGCGTCAGCGGGCGAGCGATCGGATGTTCGGCCTTGTCGTTGGTGGCGCCGACGACTTGGCCGCCCTGCACTCCGCCACCGGCCACCATCGCCGAGATTGCGTTGCCCCAATGGTCGCGCCCGGGAATCGGAATCCCGGGCTGCCCGCTGTTGAGACGCGGCGTGCGCCCGAACTCGCCCATGACCACCACCATCACGTCGTCCAGCATGCCGCGGTCGACGAGATCTTCAATCAACGCCGCGACGGCGCGGTCGACGTGCACGAGCTTCGAGCCGTGGCCCTCTTCGATCTTCGAATGATTGTCCCAGTGAGGCATGTCCACGGTGACGAAGCTGACGCCGTGCTCCACGAGTCGCCGCGCCATCAGGGTGTAGTGTCCCCATGGGCCGCGGCCATAGCGATCGCGATCCTTGTCCGACTCGGCGTCCATGTCGAACGCCAGCCTGGCCTTGCCGTTGAGCAACATGTCAACGGCCTGCTGCTGATACTCGTCCATCACCTCCATCGATCCGGTGTGATCGACTTGGCGGCGAATCTGATCCAGTTGTCCCAGCAACTCCATGCGGCCGTGTGTGCGTGACAGCGCCGATTCATCGATGGATGTCAGCCACTCGGGCGCCTTGATCTCGGACTTGTACGTCGCGGCCAGATACTTCTGTTTCATGTTGACCTGAAACGGATCGTACGAGCCGCCCAAGTACGCGCCGCCCTGATAGCCCGGATACAGGTAGACGCTCTCGGCAGCCGGCACGCCCACGAACGCCGGCATGCCGGGCTCCTTGGCGCCCTGCAGCTTGGCCACATAGGCGCCGACCGACGGGTGCACTTGCGCTTTGTTGACGGAGGTCGAGCCGAAGCGGCCCGTGAGCATCCAGTGAGCGGCCGCGAAGTGGTCGCCATTGTCGTGGTGCAGCGAACGGATAAACGCCATCTTGTCGGCGTGTTTCGCGTGCAGCGGCAGCGTTTCCGAGAGGTGAATGCCCGGCACGTTGGTGGAGATCGCGCCGAATGGCCCACGGTATTCGACCGGCGCATCGGGCTTGGGGTCGTAGGTCTCCAGCTGACTCGGGCCACCGTCGAGCCAGATCAGAATGACGGACTTGCTTCGGTTCACCGCTCCGCGAGCCTGCAGCGCCAGCTGGTCGGCCAGCGTGATCCCCGTGCAACCGAGAAAGCCGGCCTTCAAGGCGGTGCGCCGCGTCGTGCCTTGGCAGTTGGAGCCAGAGCGGCCACGTTGAATGTTGAGCATCGAAATCTCCGGGGAGCGAGGTACTCGGCGGGCGGAGTTGGAGGCCGGCGTGACGGGAGGGATCTGATCCGGCAAGGGAGGGATGTGCAAAGGTGTTGGGTGGATTCTAGCAACCGACCGCGGCCCGGTCCAACTGCAACCGTCGGCGATCCACGATGACAGGGGGGCCCGGGACGCTTGTGCCGCTGGGGGCCGGTTGTCGATTGAGGCGGCTTGGACTCCAATGTGCGTCTCGCTTTGACAAGGGCTGGTCGAGCAGCGATGGGACTCGGGATCACCCCGCACGGACGGACCATCGCGGACGACAGCGACCAGTCACTGGGAAGTCCGACGGTGTTGTCGCTGACAGTCTCGCAGCCGAATCGCCCAACGTGCCGATGTTCAATTACACCTTCCTGTTCTTTGCCATTGGGGCGCGGTTCCTGATTTTCCTGTTGATCGCGTTCTACCTTGTCTTGGCCTTCTTCCTGCATCGCGTGAGGCAGCCGCGGCTGGTTTATTGGGCGTATGGGCTATTGGCGGTGGGGCTGATTGGCCCATTGGTCGGTGCGCTCGCCTCGCTGGCTGATTCATCGGGCAGCGGGATCTGGGCGATCGCGATGATGGTCTTGTCGCCCATCGCACTCGTGTCTTCAGTGCTCGTGCTGACTTGGAGTTGTGTTCCCGCGCAAGAAAACACGGAGCGAGCCGTCTATCGCTTTGTGGATGACAGCCACGATTCCGTGTAGTTAAGGCAGGATGGTCATGCGTGACTTTGAGATTTACATGCAATCACTGGCCACGACGAGCTACCTGTTGGTGGTGTTGTTGGGCTCCAATTTGGCCGTTGTGTTGTTTCGCCCCGAGCGAATTCGTCGACGGTGGGCGTTTAAGGCGGGACTTGGCTGTTTGGGGCTGGGTGTGATTCTGCCGGTGATCATGTCGATGAGCACTGCCGTGCCGATGGTGCCCGGGTCCGACAATACGGCAGTGCGCGTGGCCAGTTTCGCTGCGTCGGGCATGTTGCTGGTCGCCAGTGTGCTCTTGTCGATCGGCTCGTTGCTGCCGCCACTCGTCTTGGTGCCGGCGAAACGTGACGACCGACCTCCGCGCAATCCGTTTGAAGACTAAACGCCGGTTGAAAAAGTACACGTGGCGCGCGTAGCATGGGCGTCCCCGCGCGTCCCCGCCCGTGCGCGGCGAGCAGCCGCTTGAGCGCGTCCGTAGCATGGGCGTCCTCGCCCGTGCGCGGCGAGCAGCCGCAAAGCACCGCCTAAGTCCCAGGCAAGAGCCGTGCCTTGGCCGACGCAAAGTGGTTGCGCAGTGCTACACGGGCAGGATGCCCATGCTACGCGCGAAACGTGCCTTGGCCGAGACAAAGGGGGTGCGCAGTTCTGCACGGGCGAGGACGCCCATGCTACGGACGATCGTTGTGGCAAAACCAGGTCGGCCTCCCGCGCTGCTCCGCTATTGCCGCAGCAGCACTCGCTCGCATTGAGTCGGGTCGGGCAGTTCGCGAGGCAGAAACTCTCTTGCCAATTCCGGCGCGAGCGACACGGTCGCCCCGCCCTGCTCCGCGGACTCGTAGCCAGCCATCAACACGGCCATCGTGTCCCAGGCTACGAGCGGTCCGGACTGTGGCGCTCGCTCGGGGGCCAGCGCGCAGCGGACGGCGTCGGCCATCTCGCTGACATAACCGTGCGAGTAGAACTGATTGGGACGTGGGAACGAGGTGCCCTGGGGCGTGGGCAGCTTTTCGCGCATGAGCAGGTTTCCGGCGACGGCGCCGTTGGGCAGGAACAGCTCGTTCTCGTCATTGGGGTTGATTCGCATGTCGTACTGCCCAAAGTCGGCAATCACCGAGAACTCGTTGCGAATTCCGCTGATGCTCAGATCGTGCCCCGTCACCTCGGCGATCGTCTCGTCTTCGAACAACACGGTGAGCCGTCCGAAGTCGTCGACGTTCTGCATCGTGCGAAAGTGCGCTCGCGACGCCTCGGGCTGGTGCTTCAACACTTGCAGGGCGACCGCGGAGACGGCCTTGGGGCGAATCGGGCGGCCGTCGCGCAGCAGGCCCTCGATCTGTTTGACATACAGCGCCGGGCCGAGCGGATGGCAGGCCTTGTTGAACAGCGCGCCGCCTCCCGACTTGGACGGCGTGTCATAGGCGGGAGCGTGAGAGCCCTGATGGGCGCACACGCCGCGTTGGTACAGGACCTTGCCTTGTCCGTGGCGAGTCGCCTCTTCCATCACCTCCACCAATGCCTGCACGCCCGGCACATAGATAAAGTCCTCGGCGTACAGCAGCCGCGATCCCGCTTGGCGCACGGCGTCCAGCACCTCGGCCAAGTACTCCATCGATTCGTGCCGCCGAGTGGCGGCGTCCGCCTCGCGGCCTTGCTGGTGCCCGGGCCAAATGACGGGCGGTTTCTCGAGCACGATGACCGGCACGCCCGCCGCGGCGGCCTCGATGGTGTAGGGGCCGTGGGCGTAGTTGGCGCAACAGATGTTGTCGATGTCGACGCCGCCCGCGACGAGCGACGCATGGTCCGCGAACGCTCGCGTGACGCCGTGCTGTTTGGCGAACAGCTCGGCATTTTCCGGGCGTCCGGAGGTCACGCCAGCCAGTTCGATCTGCACGCCATTTTGGTGAGGGATCAGACGGTAGCAACGCGCCGTGTACTCACCGGCAAAGCCAGTGCCGTTGATGCCGACTCGAATTCTGCGCTGGTCCATTATCTCACTCAACCGTCAACAACAGGTCGCCGGTGTCGACTTGCATGCCGGCCTTGACCAGCAGTTTGCGAACGACGCCTTCACGCTCGGTCGTGATCGTGGTCTGCATCTTCATCGCCTCAACGGTGAGCAACGCTTGCCCCGCGGCCACCTTGTCGCCCTCCTCGATATGCACGTTGACAATCATGCCGGGCATGCTGGCCGCGATCTGCCCCGGATCGCTCGGGTCCGCCTTGACATGTTTCTCGACGGCGGACGCCATGGAGAGATCCTCCACTGTGACGTCGCGTGGCTGGCCATTCAGCTCGAAGAAGACCGTGCGAGTTCCGTCCGGGTGCGCTTCGCCGACCGTCAGGAACTTCACGAACAGCGTTTTGCCGGGCTCAATGTCCGCAGCAAACTCCTCCGCGGGCTCCATGCCGAACAGGAAGACCGGGGTGGGCGTGACGCTGGTGTCGCCAAACTTTTGGACGTGTTTGGCGAAGTCCTCAAACACGCGCGGGTAGAGCAGGTAGCTGAGCAGCTCGCGGCGCGAGGGCTGTCGGGCGAGCAACTCCGAGAGCTGCTTGGCGGTGGCCTCGAAGTCGACCGGGGCGAGCGTCGCGCCGGGCCGGTCGTGAAAGATCTCGCGGTCCCCCACGATTCTTTTCTGAATGTCAGGCGGAAAGCCTCCCGGCGGCTGGCCCATCGCGCCGCGCATCAGGTCAATCACCGACTCGGGCACGGCGAGCTCGCGACGGCCGCTGGCAAGGTCCTCGGCGGAGATTTCGTTGGCGACGAGAAACAACGCCATGTCGCCGACGGCCTTGGAAGTGGGCGTCACCTTGACGATGTCGCCGAAGATGCGGTTGACGTCGGCATAGGCATGGCAGACCTCCACCCAACGCTCGGCAAGGCCCAGGGCGCGGGCCTGCTGATAGAGGTTGGTGTATTGACCGCCGGGCATTTCGTGGTTGTACAAGTCGCCCGTGCCGGGCAGCACGACGCTTTCAAACGGCAGGTAGAACTCGCGCACGGCCCGCCAGTAATCCGCCACCTCGTCCAGGCATTCCGAGTCCAATTGTGTGTCGCGGTCGCGATAGTGCACGGCCTCGGTCAGCGTGTTCAGGTTGACTTGCGAGGTGCCGCCGGACATTGGCGCCATGGCGGCGTCGACGATGTCCACGCCCTCGTCGGCGGCTCGCAGCAGGGAGGCGGCCTGGATGCCCGCCGTGTCGTGCGTGTGGAAGTGGATCGGCAAGCCGACCTCTTGTTTCAGCGTGCGAACCAGCTGCGCGGCGGCCTCCGGCTTGCAGAGCCCCGCCATGTCCTTGATGGCCAGGATATGGGCGCCCATCTTCTCCAGCGTCTTTGCCAGCTCGACGTAGTACTTGATGCCGTACTTCGTGCGGTTGGGGTTGAGCAGGTCGCCCGTATAGCAAATCGAGGCTTCGCAGATCGCGCCCGCCTCCAGCACCGCGTCCATGGCGACGCGCATGTTGTCCGTCCAGTTGAGGGCGTCAAACACACGGAACACATCGATGCCCGCTTCGGCCGACTCTTTGACGAACTCTTGCACCAGGTTGTCGGGATAGTTCGCGTAGCCGACGGCGCTGGAAGCGCGAAGCAGCATTTGGAACAGAATGTTGGGGCACTTCTCGCGCATTCGCGTGAGTCGCTCCCAAGGACACTCCTTGAGAAACCGCATCGAGGTGTCGAACGTGGCGCCTCCCCACATCTCGAGCGAAAACAGCTCCGGCAACAGATGGGAATAGGCCTCGACGACATGCAACATGTCGTAGGTGCGGAAGCGAGTCGCATGCAACGATTGGTGCGCGTCGCGGAAGGTCGTGTCGGTGATCAGCAGTCGCTTCTCTTCGCCCACCCAGCGGGAGAACTTCTCGGGGCCCAATTCCAGCAGTTTGGTGCGGGCGCCGGGCGGCGGCGCCTGTCGCGCGTCGAATTCCGGCACTGGCGCCGGCTCGCGTCGAGTGGCCACAGGCCGGCCCTCAACCAGCGGATTGCCGTTGACCATGGTCTCGCCGAGGAATCGCAGCAGCTTGGTGGCGCGGTCGCGCCGGCGAGTAAATTTGAACAACTCGGGTGTGTTGTCGATAAACCGAGTTGTGCAAAGCCCGGCGCCAAAGGTCGGGTGGGAGAGCACGTTGATCAGGAACGGGATGTTGGTCTTCACTCCGCGAACCCGAAATTCGTGCAGACAGCGGTCCATCCGCCGCACCGCGTCGTCGAACCGGGCTGCCCGCGCCGTCACCTTGACCAACAGCGAGTCGTAAAAGGGATGCACGAACGCGCCGGAGAATGCGCTGCCCGCGTCCAGCCGCACGCCGGCCCCGCCCACCGAACGATAGTGAGCGATCCGGCCATAGTCGGGCACGAAGTTGTTGGCCGGGTCCTCGGTCGTGACGCGGCACTGCAACGCGAAGCCGTTGACCTTCACGTCGTCTTGCGAGCCAATGCCGATCGCGGGATCCGCGAGCGGCATGCCGTCGGCAATCAGCAACTGCGAACGGACGATGTCGATGCCGGTCACCTCCTCGGTCACCGTGTGCTCAACTTGGATCCGCGGGTTCACCTCGATGAAGTAAAACTGATCGGTGTCCGAGTCCAGCAGGAACTCCACGGTGCCCGCGTTCTCATACTGGACCTCGCGGCCAATGGCGATGGCCGAATCGCAAATCTGCCGCCGCACCTCGGGCTTCAGAGTGACGGCGGGAGCGATCTCGATCACCTTTTGGTGCCGGCGCTGGACCGAGCAATCTCGCTCGTGCAGGTGAACGAGCGAGCCGTGTTGGTCGCCCAACAACTGCACCTCAATGTGTCGGGCGTGGGCAATGAATTTTTCGATGAAGATGTCCGGGCTGCCGAAGGCGGTGAGCGACTCGTTGCGAGCGGCCTCGTATTGCGCCGCAAAATCCTGCTCCCGCTCGACGACTCGCATGCCCCGGCCGCCGCCGCCATGTGCGGCCTTGAGAATCACCGGATAGCCGATTTTGGCGGCTTCCTGCAGGCCTTCGTCTCCGTTGCGAAGTGACTTGGGCGTGCCTCCCAGCACCGGCACCTTGGCTCGCTGAGCGATGTCGCGAGCCGCCGTCTTGTCGCCAAGCTGGTCCAGCAACTCGGCGCGCGGCCCGACAAACACGATGCCGGCCTCGGCGCAGGCCCGAGCCATCTCCGGCTTTTCCGAAAGGAAGCCGTAACCGGGGTGGATCGCGTCGACGTTGTGCTCTTTGGCGACTTGAATGATCGCGGGAATATCCAGATACGAGCGGATCGGCTCGCCGCCCTCCCCGATCTGGTAGGCCTCATCCGCCTTGAAACGATGCAGCGCGTAGCGGTCTTCATGCGCGTAGATGGCGACCGTGCGGATGCCCAATTCCGTGGCGCTGCGAAAGACGCGAATCGCGATCTCGCTGCGGTTGGCGACCAATAACTTCTTTATCTTCATCACGCTCTCGAATCTTCGCGGCCGGGGGGCACGATTATTGTGGTCAATGGTAGTGGATTTGGTCGGCACTGGCATGGGGCCGCAATGACCAAGCCCGGAATCTCCCGAAAAAACGTTACAGACCGCAACAAAAACGGCCGGCGCCAGGGTTTGGGGACGTCGGTCACGCCCCTCCGAACTCCGCATCCCGGGCGTAGCGTATGGTTCATTCGTCAAGTTTATCGGTAGTCATTAAACGCCTCCGACGCCCTCTAACGACCAGCACACGAGCGCACTGTGGACGAGATTTACCGGTTTGGACAGGAGGTCTACTATCGAGTGGGGCACATGGGCCGCCAGGAGTGGCTCTTGATCGCTCTGTGCGTCGTGATTTTCGGCTACTATTGCACGAAGATGGAATAGAAGGCCAGCAGGTCTCAACCCGCGACGCGAGCAATCTAGCTCCCTCGCTCCACGCCTCCATTCGCGCGAAGCATGCGTCATCGCGAGTAGCATGGGGGCCTCGCGCGTAGTATGGGCGTCCTCGCCCGTGCAGAACTGCGCAATCCCAGTTGCCTTGAGGGCTGCTCGCCGCACGGACGCTGCTCTATCAAGCGGCTGCTCGCCCCCCGCAGCCTGTGATTGTTGTGGTTTTCGCTGCAGGCCAGGGGCAGCCCGCACCACGACAAATGCTCAACCACGGGTGCTCCACCACAAGCACTCGACACCGGGTGCTCGACACCGCGGCGACACCACGGGTAGGGGGTTGGGCGAGCCAGGCATGCTGCGCTTCGCTTGCAGATTCCTCGCGATTTCAGAATAATTCCGGATGTGCCGATCATGAGCGGTAGGTTCGGTGGCCTGCCGAACGGATTCTCTGGCGAAGTCGCATGGTGAACACGATGCCTCTCTCCTCAACTCGTTCCTCAATTCGTTCCCAAGCTCGACGCTCGCTTCGCTTCGAAGGGCTGGAGTGCCGGCGTTTGCTGGCCGGAGACTGCTTTCAGAATCCGCTGGACGCCAGCGACGTCAACAATGACGGCGCCCTGTCACTCACGGACTTGCGGCTGATGATCACCGACCTCAGCACGGATGTGCAGGCCGAGGGAGAGCACGTCCAGCAGTTTCTCGATGTCAATGGCGACGGCAATGTCACGCTGGGCGACTTGCGCGTGATGCTGACCGATCTTTACACGCGCATCGACGAGGCGAATCTGGATGAGCTAGTTCGCAATATCGTCGATGTGGCTCAGCATTCCGACACCGTCGCGGACCTGATTGCGAATTGGCAGTCGGGCCCGGGGGAGACGATCGCCGAGACCATCGATCAACTGCTCGCCGGCCAGTCGGATCGCATCGCCGAATTGCGTCAGGAGCTTGAGGCCCATTTCCTTACCGATGACGCATTGCTCGTGGATTTGCGAGAGCAGTTGCATCAGTTGGCCTCCTCGGGACTCGAGAACGCTGGAGGGGCGCTTGACCAGGTTCGCGCCGATTTGCAGTCATGGCGCACTCAGCTGCGGCAACAAACCGAGCAACTCCTGCAGAATCACCTGAATGGAGACCGGCTCCGCGAACGACTCGGCGCGTTCCTGGATGGCATCGGTTTGCAAGACTTGAGGAGTGACATTTCCTCGTTTCTCGATGAAGTGGAGTCGGGCGCGATTCAATTGACCGACCCCGCCCAGCAGTTGGTCGACCTGTTCACCAGCACGGACCTGCACTTCTCGCTGGCAACCTTGCGCAACCTGGACGTCGAGCAGTTCCGCACGGGCATCGTCGATCTGTTGACGGCTTACGAAAATTCGGGACGCGCGCTGCCACCGCTGGCAGTGGAGCTTCGCGACGAACTCGCCGGAGGCGGCACGCTGCTGAGCTTCTTCATCGCGCATTGGTCGCCGCTGCTGGGTGGCCTGCCCGGGCTGAACTTCTAAAGGCGGAACATCTCAATCGGCGAAGTCGGGCCTGCGAGCAGTTCCGATCCCTCGCTGACGCTTCGGGTTACCTTGTCGTGGTCTGCTCCATGTCGGCGGCGAAGGTGTTGGCGTTGTCGTAGCGTTTGCTCGCGTCGGGATACAGACAACGCTGGATCATCTCTGTGGCAGGCCCCCAGGCCGAGCGATGTTGGCGGATCAGGTTCGGAAGGTCCAAACTCGGTTGGACGTTGTGTTCGGACACCAACGCGATCCATAAGGACGCCAGCGAGTAGATGTCCGCTGCGGGAGTGAGCGGCTCACCGCGGAGCTGTTCCGGAGCGATGAAAGGCGGTGTGCCACCGATAGCCTTGCCCGCCACGCCCAGCGGACCCGACAGGCCAAAGTCGGTCAGCACCGGTTGCTCGCCTCCCTCCCTCGTACGACGGACTTCCAGTCCGTCAACAACACCCTGCGTACGCATGATGACGTTGCCGGGCGAAATGTCTCCATGGAAGTAACCTCGCCGGTGCACATGGTGCACGATCCGCGCCAACTCGGCGATCAGACGTGTCGCCTCTTCCGGCGATCGACGGAAGCGGCAACGGAGTTGGTCGCGCAGGCTGGGGCCGTGAACAAAGTCCATGGTCAGGAACGGCAGCGTCACCGCATGGCCGGATCCGCTGCGAGTCGCGGGAAGCAGTCCAACTCCGTGCACGCCGACGATCTGAGGGTGGTCCAACTGAGCGGCCAGTCGAGCTTCGGCGAGCAACTGTGCGACGAAGCGCGGCTCTTGTGCCCACCGGCGCCGCAACACCTTGACCGCGACCAGCTTGTCGAGGCTCCGCTGAACCGCCGCATAGACTCGAGAAGCGCCGCCGACGCCGATCAGACGGCGCAGAAGGAAGTCTTCGCCGCACAGCGGCGCAGCAGCCGTGCCAATTCCGGGCGATCGGATCCGACTCGACCGGGCCTCACAAGGGTCGCCTGCGATGGAGGCCCGATGCGTTGACCGGGCCTCACAAGGGTCGCCTGCGATGGAGGCCCGATGCGTTGACCGGGCCTCACAAGGGTCGCCTGCGATGGAGGCCCGATGCGTTGACATCGACGTTGCGGTGATGCCTTCTACCAATAGGTCCGCCTCTGTCTGCAGCAGCGCCTCGGCAAGCTCGCCACTGGCCTGAGCCGGAAAGCGGGCGAGATAGTCGGCGCGCGAGGGAGAGCCGCCCCAACGCAATTCGTTGCGATAGGCCTCGACGATTAACTCGGGCGGCGCCGTATCGCGCGTCCAGGTCAAAAGCCGCGCAAGATACGCTTCCAAGCGACGAGGGTGGCGGCCGTAACGCCAGCGAAATTCCAGGTCGACCGCGATCAACTCGAGCGTGAGCCGCTGCCGCTCGGCGATCGGCGCCTGTCGCGACCACGCCGCCACATCGGGCTCAAAAGCGAAATGACATCCCGCGGCTTCTCGCCACGCAGTTTCGAATTGCTCGACCAGTTGCTCACTGGCCGCGGAGAGCTGAGCTTGCGCGGTGGTTGGAGACGCTGCGGGAGGCGGCTTGTTCATGAGTCGGAACTCCTGGCGAGCAGCAGCCAACGTTCTCCGATTTCATGCAGCCACCGTCGCACGGTGCGCTCGGTGCGCCCGATCTCGCCGGCGATCTCCGCCGTGGAGCGATCCTCGAGTCGCAACAACAATGCCTGCCGTTTAGCCGGGCTCAGCTCCTCCAGGCAACGCGCCAGCAACTCGGCGGCAACACAGATGTCCTCGGCCGACGGCTCGCGAGAAAGTGCGTCTTCGGGCGTCGCCGAGTCGCTGGCTGCTTGCTCAGCGCCGATGTCGCGACGCTGGGCCGTATGCACTTCGATTTGGCGCCGCAGTTTGTTCAACGTCAAGCGAGCGAGCAGATGCCAGAAGCTGCCGCTGTGATGGGCTTGAAAGCGACCCTCGCGGATGCCGAGGAACATCGTGCGAAAGGCCGACTGCAGTACATCCTCGGCGTCCACACGCTGCCGCAGCGCCGGGGACATTCTCGCCTGCGTCAGAGCCAGCAGCCGAGCGGCGTATTGCTCATAGGCTTGTTGCTCGGCGCGAGGCTCTTCGCTGTAGATGCCACGCCAAAGCCAACTCGTGCTGGGATCCGATGAAGTCATTGCGGCGCGACAGTTTGCTGCAGGGGAGTTGGGATGAGTGGATCTGGCGCCAGTTTTGAAAATTGCCCGATTTCATGTCCGCCCGGGATGCCGCAATCGAATGGGGAGGAGAACGGCGCCATCTGAAAAGGGAACGCATCGAGCGGCGCCGCCCATCCACGTGCGGGAGTTTGTCTGTCCCGTCGCCCTCCATCGTCCTCGTGCCTCCTAAGGAGTTCGCCATGACTCATGTGGTTACCAAGCCATGCTTCGGTTGCAAGCATCGCGAATGCGTCCAAGTTTGTCCCTGTGACAGTTTTCATGAGGGAGAGCAGATGCTCTACATTCACCCCGATAAGTGTATCGACTGCGAAGCCTGCGCCCACGCTTGTCCGGTTGGGGCCATTTTTGCCGAAGAAAATGTGCCCGATGAGTGGCGACCGTTTGTTGAGTTGAACGCGCAGATGGCCGACTTGACCCCGGAGGCTTCGGGGTAGCGCGGACCCCCCCGCATCCTCACGCATCCCCATGTGTCCCGATCGGAGTGATTGAATTCGGATGAGTTTCGGGTGATGATAAACGGCTATAGTCATCGTCGTGCATGACATCTTTTGGGGTACCGAATATCACCTGAGGGAACTGAGTTCATGCCATTGAAAGTCACGTGCCCGCAATGCGGTGTGGCGACGGTCGCGCCCGATACATTGCGAGGCAAGAGTGCTCGTTGCAAATGCGGTGGCGTGATTCATGTCCCCGGGGATTCGCAACCGGGGAGCTCTTCGGTTGTTCGTTGTGAGTCGTGCGGCAAGAGTTTTGCGGCGCCACCCGCCTTGGCGGGCAAGCAGGCCAAATGTCCCTGCGGCGGCATAGTCAACGTGCCGCGCGCGCCGGGAGCGACCGTGGCGCCGCAATCCGCGCCCGTGTCCAGCTCGCCACGTTCCGCCAGCGGGACGATTCCCGTGCAGTGCCCTCATTGCCTACGAGCGTTCGCCGCTCCCGGTCACATGGCGGGGACCAAGGCCAAATGTAGTTGTGGGCAAGTCTTGCAAGTCCCGGCTGGCGCGCCGAGCAAACCGAAGGCCAGTCCCGCGCCCACTGCCGTGACAGCACCGCTCACGATACCTTCGCCAGCCGCGGACCCGCTTGCCATGGATCCGCTCGGAGCTGGTCTTATGGCAGATCCGCTGGCTGACCCTTTGGCCGATCCATTGGGCGGGGGTCCGTTGGGCGGCGATCCATTGGGCGGTGGTCCGTTGGGCGGTGATCCATTGGCCACTCCCGCGACAGGCGGCGCCGGTCAATCGCCCATGCTGCGGACTCCGGCGCGGTGGTCACCCGGGGCCGGCGGCGTCGGGATCAGCGTGGGGGGCATCATCGCATTGTCGGTGGGATGCGTCGCGATGGTGGTGGCCATGGTGGGCTGTGCCTCCTCATGGGTAGTGATCTCCGAAACGTTTGAAGGCGGGGAGACCGCGTATGTCGGCATCACCGGAACAGGTTCGGTGGTGCTCACGAACGCTGGCGGTGAACAGCTCTCGGACAAGGCGAAACAAGAAAACGCTCCGCCCGGAACCGGCGCGATTGCGCTGGCCGGCCTGAGTTGCCTCGTGGGCATCGCTCTGGCGTTGGGTTCTAAGATGGGATGGCTGCCCAGCATCGCGCAGACCGTGATGAGTTTGCTGCTGGTAGCCTGTGGTCTGGGGCTCGTCGCCACCTGTCTGGCTTGGGTGGTCAAGAGTGTCTACGTGTCACGATTGATGTTTGAACTGCTGGACAATACCCACGGCAGTTCAACCTACGCAACGAACCCGGGAATGGGATTGTTGCTGGTGACTGGGGCGGCGTTGACAGCGACGGTGGCCTTTTCAACCGCTGCCAAGCAATTCTCCGGAGGATTGTTCATACGGCTCACGGAGTTGAGCACGGTCGGGATCATGACGCTTCTCGTGATGAATGTGTTCGTGCCGTGGGAAGTGCACAACCTGGTTCGAGAGTTTGCGCTCCCGTTAGGGCTGGACGATGACACACTGGCCGCGATGCAGAAGGAGCGAGAAGAGCATAATCGGGAGACGCGAGCTCAAGACGAGCAGTCAAAGGTTGACGAAACGCTCTCGCAACTTGGCTTGCGTGCGCAAGCTCGGAGCTCGAAGTGGGACGGAAAGGTCACCGCGGAGAACGAATCGGAGTATCGGGCTGAAACAGACGCGTTGGTCAAGGACTTGCGAGCGCAGATCCAGGTGTGGGCGGCCGAAGGCCCCACCAAGGCAGGCGAGTATGGCATTCGCGAAGTCCAAGGGATCCTGGACCGCATGAAAGACTACAAAAAGGCAAGTGCGCCGAAGGTGCACCAGCCGAGCGCTCGATAATCCCGAAATTCGAGGTCCCGCTGCCAACGCATGGCAACCACAAAACCGGCGTCGATCGTCAGTATGTCGCTGAGCGGGTGCGCGAGAACTTCATCGTCCTCTGGATGTGCGTGGTCGGTGTTCGCTAGAATTCAAATCCCGATTGTTCCCCAACTCACCCTCCAGCGCGGCCGCCGGGAATGTCCTGCAGCCACTGCTCGTCACGATGTCTTCCGTTCAGTCCGTCGCCAGGGAAACAGGACGCAGCCTCACTGCCGTTTTGCACGAGATCGAATCTCGCTGCGCCTGGAGCGAGGTCGCGGCGGCGATGGATGATCATCTCAGCCGATTGGCGGCAACGGAGTGCTGGGGCAAGGAGAATCCTCTGCCGTCGAGCGTATTTTGGAAAGAGGCTGGCGACACGTTGCAACGTGGTTCACTCCAGGCTCACGCTCGCTTCAAACCGCATGGCTACGCGGGCGACTTCGAGATGCTCGACCGACTCGTGCGGCAGGACGTGCGCGGCGAAGGATTGGAGCAGGCGTTCGATCGCTACTTCCAGCATCACCCGGCGCCCCGGGCGGTGCGAAACCGCACCCAATGGGTCGCGGACAAGCTGCTCGAGGTCGTCGCGACGACGGCGGGCGACCAGCCGGTCCGAGTGGTCAGCGTGGGCTCGGGGCCCGCGGCGGACATTCATTTGGCGCTGCAAACCATGGATCGTCGCGAGCGAAGCAGGCTCCGCGTCTGTTTGCTGGACCTGGACGCCAACGGACTGGAGTTTGCTCGTCGCCGCCTGACTGATCCCGCGCATGGCGGTTTGGATGAACAGCAGTTGGAGCTGCGCCGAGAGAATCTATTCCGGCTTCCCCGTCGCGACGACGATCCGAGCCTGCGGGCAGAGCTGATCGTTTGCACCGGGTTGTTCGACTACCTGCCCGACGCGGATGCGGAGCAACTGTTGCGTTGGCTGGAGCGGCATCGAGCGCCCGGCGGGACTCTGGTGATGATGAACTTCTCGCCGGACAACGGCTCGCGAGCCTACATGGAATGGGCCGGCATGTGGTATCTCATTCATCGCACGGAGGCGGAGATGCGCGCCTTGGCTCAGCGAGCCGACTTCGGGACTCGCTGGGAGCTGACGGCGGAGCCGTCCGGCATCGACCTGATCCTGACTCGCGTCTGAATAGAGAGGAGTAGCTCGCTCCGAGCATCTGCCATGAGCATGTCTCCTTTGGTGCTGGCCAGCCAATCCCCTCGCCGACAGCGGCTGCTGGCTGAGGCCGACCTGCGTTTTCGCATCATTGCGCCAGCGGAGGAGGCCGAAGACGACCGCCGTCACGGCGAGTCCGTGGAGGACTATGTCAGCCGACTGGCGCGACAGAAGTTCGCGCACGTTCGCGACCAAGTGGCCGCCGATGAGGTCGTGCTCACCTGCGACACTGTCGCCGAGTGCTGCGACGAGGTGCTCGGCAAGCCCCGCGACCGAGATCACGCCCGCGAGATTCTGCAGCGACTCAGCGGCCGAGTGCATCGCGTCGTCAGCGGAGTCTGCCTGTCGAGATTGGCCGACGGACGGCAAGATGTGCGGACCGCGGAATCCACCTTGAGGATGGCGTCGCTGAGCGAGCGGCAGCTCGAGGACTACTTGGACACGGGCCTCTGGGAAGGCAAAGCCGGCGCGTTCGGCTTCCAGGACGGCATCGACTGGGTGGAACTGCTCGCCGGAGAGGAAAGCAATGTGGTGGGGTTGCCGATGGCACTGGTGAAGCAGATGCTCGCCGAGTGGGGCTTGGCGGAACGGGAACGGGGATCCACCGAATGACTTCAGCCTCACCGCCGCCCCCTCCGCCGCCCTTCGGGCCGTCCTTCGGGCCGTCCTTCGGAGTGCTTTACGAGGACAATCATCTCTTGATTGTCGACAAGCCGGCCGAGTTGCCGACGATGGGAGTCACGGCGGGCACGCCCAGTCTGATCGAAGAGGCCAAGGAGTATGTGAGACGAAAGTACGACAAGCCGGGCAACGTCTACCTGGGAATTGTCAGTCGGCTCGACGCTCCCGTGACGGGTGTGGTGGTGATCGCCCGCACCTCCAAGGCGGCCAAGCGGCTCACCGAGCAGTTTCGAGACAAGCGAGTCGAGAAACGCTATCTGGCGCTGGTGAGTCCGCCGCCCGCTGCGCCCCGCGGAAACTGCGTCGACTGGCTGCGAAAGGACGAACGCCACCGCAAGGTGTTTGTGACACGCGCCGGCGCCGACGGTGCGCGAGAAGCGAAACTCAGCTATCGGACGCTCCACGCCGCCAGGGAGCGCGCACTGCTCGAGGTGTTGTTGGAGACCGGCCGCAAGCACCAGATTCGGGTCCAGCTCAGCGCGCTTGGCTGCCCCGTTGTGGGCGACCACAAATACGGCTCGACGCTGTCGTTTCCCCTGGGCATCGCCCTGCACTCTCATCGACTTAAACTCGAACATCCCGTGCGGCGCGAGCCCCTGGTTGTCACCGCGCCGTTGCCGGCAAGCTGGGGGAAGGTGCGGAGCTGGGCCAAGTCGGACGAACGGTAGACTCGCCCCGGGGAAATGCTATCTTTCTCATTGGACGGCGGCTGGGCGGTGGCCGAGATCGCCGCGGTACAATCCGGGCAACCCGCGGAATCGGACGCTCAGTGCCGGGTAAGCTGCCGGGATACTCTCACCAAGTCCTCGCTGACGCTTCGGTTCCTTCAATATCCCTCGCTGACGCTTCGGGTTTCCTTCAATATCCCTCGCTGACGTTTGATTCATGACTACTCGGATCAGTTTTGTTGATGCGATGCTCGTCAGCGACGTCGTCAACGCCGCACAGGTGGAGGAAGGTCGTGAGGCGTTGCGGCTTTCCGGCGCGGCCGAGACGGCCGACGGGTTGGCGGAGCAGATGATCGCGATCGGACATCTGACTCCCTATCAGGCAAATCAGCTGCGGGAAGGCAAGACGAAGCTGACGTTGGGCCCGTATATCGTCACCGATTGGATCGGCCAGGGCGGCATGGGGCAGGTGTTCAAGGCTGTGCACCGCGTGATGGGCAGAGTCTGCGCGGTGAAGGTGCTTCCCGCAAAAACCACTTCGGCCTCCATCAAGAGCTTTCAGCACGAGATTCAAACTCAGGCGAACTTGAATCACCCCAACCTGGTGCACGCCTACGACGCGGGCGAGGATGGCCACGTCCATTTTCTGGTGACCGAGTACGTGCCGGGGAAAGACCTGCGCAAATTGGTCCGCCGCCAGGGGCCGCTGAACATGCGGCAGGCGGCCAACGTGTTCCAGCAGGTGGCGCTGGCGTTGGCCTATGCT
Source organism: Planctomycetales bacterium (assembly GCA_020426845.1). Taxonomy (GTDB): domain Bacteria; phylum Planctomycetota; class Planctomycetia; order Pirellulales; family Pirellulaceae; genus JAGQPF01. Next base: position 30,142 of record JAGQPF010000517.1, on the reverse strand, counting down.
CATGACAACGGCTTGATCCATCGCGATATTAAGCCGGGGAACATTCTCGTGACGCCCGATGGGATCGCCAAGCTGTCCGACTTGGGACTCGCCGGACATGTCGATGGCGGCGATGATCCCCACAAGGGAAAGCTGGTGGGCACGGCGGACTACATCAGCCCCGAGCAAGTCCGGACGCCCGATCTGGTGACACAGGTCAGCGACATCTATTCGTTGGGGTGCACTGCCTACTACGCCGTGACCGGCAAGGTGCCCTACCCCGGTGGCTCGAATCGCGACAAGATCAAACGCCACCTCGACGCTTCGATTACGGTGATGCATCCCCGGACATTCAACCGCGACATCAGCGAGGAGTTCATCGAGATCGTTGCCGACATGATGGAAAAAGATCCGGCGGATCGGATCCCGACTGCCTTGGATGTCGCCAAGCGCCTGGAGCCATGGATCTCCAGAGGGCGCCAAAGTTTTCCCCAGTTGGGGACGGCGAAGTCGCCGTGGACGCCTCCGCCGGTGTTCGACGAGGACGAGCAAGACACGAACGTCGGCGACTACGCCGCCGCCGATTCCGCTCAGGAAAGTGTCAGCCAAGTTTCCGCCACCACGCCCTCGCTGGCGGCACTGCAAGACACGGGGCCCGACAGTCTCTCCCGACTGCGATTTCCCACGTCGCCGTATGGTGCGGAAAGCCATGATGTGCCATCGCCACCGCTGCCCGTGCCGCGCATGTCGCGGGGAGTCAGCGTGGCGATTGCCTTGGCCGTGGCAATTCCTGTTTCCATGTTGATCGGCGCTCTGATCACGTTTACCCTGATTGTGCTGCTGCGTTGATCCACTGCGCCTCAATTTCAAACTTTGGGTGCAGCCCCGATTGCCGCCAATGACTCGCTAATTGCTCGGCCTCGGTTATACTGGCTGTGTTCACCGAGTGTGATTGACCGGTTCACCGGGCCTCACAAGGGTCGCCTGCGATGGAGGCCCGACAGGGCTCAAAAGGGTAGGCCCGACTGGTTTCCCCACTTCAGCTCATTCACCGATGGCATCCTTCTCACTCAACCTCCGCACTTCTCGCTCAGCGGTAGTTCGCTGTGCGTCATGGATTGCGGTGGGGGTGGGCGTACTGCTGACCTGCTGCGTTTCGGGCGAGCTGCAGGCGAGTTGCGGCGACTATGTGACCATTGGCGCTTCTCGGCATTCCGCGGCGGCGGTGACACATGCCAGTGACATGCCGGTGCTGGTCGCCCCACTGGAGTCGCCACAGCGGTCGCGTTGTCACGGGCCTCAGTGTTCCGCTCCGGTTCCTGCCCCTTGGTCGCCCGGGCGCGCCGCAGCGCCGCCGACCAAACAAGAGCTCCCCGTCGCACTCCCCGGCTGTTGCTCGGGTGAATTGACGCGACGCGCCGTCACGGATCTGACTGTGACGGTTCGCGCCGGCTATCCGGCAATCCTCGAACGTCCTCCACGTCGAGCTGGCTAGGTCGAAGGGAAATGAAGTCCCTCGGGACGGAATTGCGGCTCAGAGCGTTGGCTCGTGAAGCTCCCGTCCTCTGTTTGGGCTCGTTTTCCGTGGGCTAGTGTCCAGTAACTCCAAGACCGAGGTTGGTCGCTGCCGCATCGTGGCTCACCACGAAGTCGAAAGTCCTCCAGCCCTCTCTGTCAGGTCATGGCGTAACGACACACGAGCCAACTTGGAGGCCGTTGCCTGCTCAATGGGCCTCCCGACATTCTCGCGCGACCGTCGTTGTCGTGCGCTTTCGGCCGCTTCGAAGTGGACGAGTGCACGCGCGCGGCCGGCGCATCTTGCCAGCCAAGCCTGTTCGGGCGGCGACTGCCCGTCTCAGCCCAGAGAGGACGTTCTATGTCAGCGGACCAAGCGAGGGAGATCCTCGCTCAATCGGGCCCTCCACAATATGTGCGGGCCGTTACGCCTCGTTTGAGGCGAGTCTTGTATGTCGTGTTTGGCTTGTTCGCGCTGCTCGGCGCCAATGCGATCTATCTGTCGGCGGTCACGTTCGCAGGCTGGATCGCCAGCCGCCGCGCGGGTCTTCCGGTCAGCTACGAGAACTTGTTTTATCAATACATGTTCTTGCTGCACCTGCTGCTGGGGCTGTTGTTGATCGTGCCGTTCGTGGCCTTCGGCGTGCTGCATTTGCTGGCCGCCCGCAAGCGACGCAATCGCCGGGCGGTCGGCATCGGCTACGCGCTGTTCGCGATCAGCCTGTTGTTGTTGGTGACTGGCATCTTGTTGATGCGTGTCGGCGGCCTCGAGATCCGGCACATGGTGGCGCGTCGCGTCTTCTACTGGGCGCACATCGTCTCGCCCGTGGTGGCCGTGTGGCTTTATTGGCTGCATCGCTTGGCCGGACCGCGGATCAAGTGGCGAGTTGGTGGAGTCTATCTGGCGGCGGTTGGCGCGGTGGTCGCGGTGATGTTGGTGCTGCAGACTCAGGACCCGCGGAAATGGAATCAAGTTGGCCCGGCCGAAGGAGCGAAGTACTTCGAGCCGTCGCTGGCGCGAACCTCCAACGGCTCGTTCATTCCCGAACGAGTGTTGATGAACGACCAGTATTGCCTCAAGTGCCATCAGGATGTGTACCAGGGGTGGTTGCATAGCGCCCACCATTTCAGCTCCTTCAACAATCCCGCGTATCTTGTGTCAGTCAGAGAAACCCGCGACGTAGTCAAGCGGCGCGACGGGAGCGTGAAAGCGTCTCGGTGGTGCGCGGGCTGCCACGATCCCGTGCCGTTCTTCAGCGGCGCCTTCGATAATCCGGACTTCGACGACATCAAGAGCTCGGCCTCGCAGGCAGGCATCACTTGCACGGTTTGCCACGCGATCACCCATGCCAACTCGGTAGTCGGCAATGCCGACTACACGATTGAAGAGCCGTTGCACTACCCCTTTGCCTTTAGCGACAACAAGGCGCTGCGTTTTATCAACGAGACGCTGGTCAAGGCCAAGCCCGAGTTCCACAAGCAGACTTTTCTCAAGCCGCTCCATAAGTCGGCCCAGTTCTGCTCGACTTGCCACAAGGTTCACCTGCCTAAAGCGTTGAACGCCTACAAGGACTTTCTGCGCGGCCAGAATCACTTTGACTCGTATTGGCTCAGTGGCGTGTCGGGAATCAGCGCGCGGAGCTTTTATTATCCCAAGCAGGCGGAGCAGAACTGCAACGACTGCCACATGCCGGCGAAGCCGTCGAGAGACTTTGCGGCGCGGCCGTTGCCGGGAAGCGACGGCGTCGCGGCCATTCACGATCATCTGTTCCCGGGCGGCAATACGGGCATCACTTGGATGCGCGGCGATGACGAGGCCACCGAAGCTCAGGCGAGCTTTCTGCGAAACGACATCGTGCGAGTTGACATCTTCGGTGTGCGGGAGGGCGCCGATGTGACCGGCGAGCTGCATGCGCCGTTGCGCCCCGTCTCGCCCGTGCTGAAGCCCGGCGAAAGCTATCTGTTGGAGACGGTGATTCGCACGCTGAAGCTGGGGCACCACTTCACGCAGGGGACCACCGATTCGAATGAAATCTGGCTGGAGGTGGTCGTCAAAAGCGGCGATCAGGTGTTGGCTCACAGCGGCAGTCGCGACGCGATGGGAGAGGTCGATCCCTATTCACACTTTGTGAACAATTTCGTGATCGACCGCCACGGCAACCGGATCTCCCGGCGAAACGCGCAGGACATTTTCGTCGTGTTGTACAACCATCAGATACCGCCCGGCGCCGGCCAGACCGTCCACTATCAGTTGGACGTGCCGGCGGACCAACAGGGGCCGCTGGAGGTGTCCGTCAAGCTGAACTATCGCAAGTTCGACAAGCAGTACACCGACTTTATGGCGCGCAGTCTCACGGCGGCGGATCATGAAGTGCGGGGTGTGACGCCCGGGAAACCGGCGCCAAACCCGTTGCCGATCGTTGTGCTGGCCGAGGACCGGGTGGTGTTCTCCGTGGGAGTGCCGGATGAAGCTGCCACGCAGCAGCCCGATCCGCCCTGGCCCGCCTGGCAACGCTGGAACGATTACGGCATCGGCATGTTGCTGAAAGGCAAGGCGGAGCTGCGGCAGGCGGGCGAGGCGTTTCGGCAAGTGCAACGATACGACGGGCCCTTGAATCTGGCCCGAGCGTTGTTGGCGGAAGGACTGCTGGATGAGGCCGGCGAGGCGGTGGCGGAGGCGACTGCTCACACCGAACCGGCGCCGCCGCCCTGGACAGTCGCCTGGCTGAGCGGCAGCATCAACCTCGAGCAAGGCCGGTTCGTGGAGGCGCAACGCAATTTCGAGAAAGTGCTGACCGACAGCACGCCGGAAATGAGGCGCCGTGGCTTCGACTTCAGCCGTGACTACGTGGTGATCAATCTGCTGGGCCGAACTCTTTACGAACAGGCCAAGCAACAGGTGGGAGACGACCGCAGCCACGAGCGCGGGCAATTCCTCGAAGCGGCGCGAGACCAGTTTCTCCAAACGTTGGTGTACGACCCCGAGAATCTCGAGGCCCACCACAATCTGCATTTGATTTTTGCCTCGCTCGATCGCCCCGAAGAGGCGGAGAAACACCGTCAGCTGCATTTGCGCTACAAGCCGGACGAGAGCGCGGTCGAGGCGCGCGCTTTGGCGAGACGGAAGTATCCAGCGGCCAATCAGGCGGCGGAGCCGCTCGTGGTGTATCGGCTGGCCTCCCCATCGTCCGCGACCACGCCTTCGACGCCAAACTCGGCGTCCTCGGCGGAACAACCAGTCGATCGAGTCACGACGACGGAGTCCAAGGAGAACAACAATGACTAATGCCAAGCAGCTTCCGGACGAGCCCACCGATGAGGTGATTGGCGCTGCTCTGAAAATCTCGCTGGTGTGCCTGGGAGTGTTTGCACTGATCGGAGGCGGTGTTGCGGCTTGGTGGCTGTTGCAGACGCCGCCGCAGCGTGACGTCGAGACCAAGCTGGTGCTGCCAACCACTCGAGCACTGCCCGACGTGCCGCTGCCGAAGGCGCCGTTTGTCGACATTACCGAAGCGGCCGGAATCGACTTCGTGCACGAATCCGGCGCCGCCGGCGCCAAACTATTGCCGGAGACAATGGGAGGCGGCTGCGCGTTTCTGGACTATGACGGCGATGGGGACCAGGATCTGTTGTTGATCAACTCCCGGCGATGGCCCTGGGACCTGGGCGACAAACAGGCCGGGCCTCCATCGCAGGCGACCCTTGTGAGACCCGAGGGACAAGCCGGGCCTCCATCGCAGGCGACCCTTGTGAGGCCCGAGGGACCAGCCACGGCGTCTTCGGCTTTGTTTGCCAACGATGGGCATGGCGCGTTCCGCGATGTGTCGGCCGAGACGGGCATCGACCAGCTCCGCCTTTACGGGATGGGCGTCGCGGTTGGAGACTACGACAACGATGGCGATGTGGACCTGTATGTGACAGCCGTCGGAGAAAACCGGCTATTGCGGAATGAGAACGGCCGCTTCCTGGATGTGACCGAAGAGGCGGGCGTCGCCGGCGGTCGCGAACAGTGGAGCACTAGTTGCGCTTGGCTCGATTACAACAACGATGGGCGTCTCGACCTGTTCGTTTGCAACTATGTGAGCTGGTCGCGCGAGATCGATATGCAGATGGACTTTCGACTCGATGGCGTCGGCCGCGCCTACGGGCCTCCGACCGTATTTGATGGCGACTTCCCCTTGCTGTTCCGCAACGAGGGAGACGGCAAGTTCACCGATGTGAGTGAGGAGGCGGGAGTTCGCGTGACGAATGCCCTGACGAACAAGCCGGCCGGAAAGTCGATGGGCATTGCGCCGGTGGACATCGACGGGGACGGCTGGCTGGATCTCATGGTCGCCAACGACACCGTGCAAAACTTCCTGCTGCGCAATCAGGGCGACGGGACCTTCAAGGACGTTGGGCTCCAGATGGGAGTGGCCGTTGGGAGCGACGGCAAGGAGCGTGGCGCCATGGGCATCGACACGGCGAGACATCGAAACTCGAACTCGCTCAGCGTGGCGATCGGAAACTTTGCCAACGAAATGACGTCGCTGTACCTGCTCGAGCCCAACCGCGGCGCGTTTGACGACATCGCCGTCTCGACGGGATTGGGCCCGCAGACGCGGCTCGAGCTCACGTTCGGCGTCTGCTTCCTGGACGTGGATCTCGACGGCAGGCAGGACCTGCTGTGCGCCAACGGCCACCTGGAACAAGAGATCAACAAGGTGCTGCGGTCCCAGCACTACGAGCAGCCGCCGCAGCTGTTTTGGAACCAGGGGATTGGCCACGGCAGCGAATTCGTTCCACTCCAAGAGGCACAGATCGGCGCGGACTTCAAACGGCCCATGGTCGGCCGCGGCGCCACGTTCGCCGACATCGATGGCGACGGCGACCTCGACGTCCTGCTGACCTCCTGCGGCGGAAAGCCGCGACTGCTGCGGAACGACCAACAGCTGGGGCACCATTGGCTGCGCGTCGAATTGGAGGGCGTGCGTAGCAATCGAGATGCGATTGGCGCCTGGGTGACCGTCCGTGCGGGGGACGTCTCGCGGCACTGCCAGGTGATGCCAACTCGCAGCTACCTGTCGCAATCGGAGCACCCAGTGACCATCGGACTAGGCGACGAGGCCAACCCGGTGACGGTCGAGATCCTCTGGCCCGACGGCAGCCGGCAGACGTTGCAGGACGTCGAGGTGGATCGATTGCTGCAGGTGCGGCAAGCGGTCGAAGCATCGCCCGGCAAACAATAGCCGGCCGATGTGCGGGCGCCCGGTTCATCACCGAAAGCGGCAAGCAGCCGCTGGCCGTTGGTGGCGCCTGTAGGTTGTCAGGACCTCGTCGCTTACTTGCCCGCAGCCTTCTGCGGGCCAGCGGCAAAATTCGCCGCGTGGAACTTCATCAGCTCCAAGCCGGACTTCTCGTAGATGACCGTGGCGCTGTGTGGCGCCTCGGGGACGATGAGCCGCTCGAAGGCGATGCCTAACGACTCGAGGAACTTCATGTAATCCAAGTTATTCTCGTAATTGAAGCCCTTGGTGCCCACATGGACCAGGATGTTGACGCGAGGCGAGTCACTTTGGGCGTAAGCGCGAGCGAGATCCCAGGCGTTGTATCCAGGCGCAAACACCAGGCTCTCGGACTCTTTGCCGTTCTCTTCCGAGATACGTTTTTCGGTTGCGAAGCCGCCGCCGCCGGGCGCCGCGGAGCAAAACAGACCGGGATGCTTGAACATGATCCTTGCCGTGCCCCGCCCGCCTTGCGAGAATCCCTCGAGTGCTCGTCCTTCACGAGCGGCGATCGTGCGGTAGGTGGCGTCGATGTGGGGTATCAGCTCCTGAACGAAGACGTCCTCCCCCATCGCATGATGTCGCTCCGGCAAATTGTAATGGCTCACGGGGCCGCCGTTGACAAAGACATAGATCATCGGCGCCACGGCATTGGCGCGAATGTGCTTGTCGATGTGTGCCGTCAGTTTGACGCTTTTCAACTCGCTGCCGGGCCGACCGCCGTGCAAGTAATAAACGACCGGGAAGCGACGCAGTGGCTCACGCGAGTATGCCGGAGGCAAGTAGATGCAGTAGCCGACGTTGACTCCCATCGACTTGCTGCGAAACGTCGCATGCTGCACTCCCGGGATTTCGACCTTCAGCGGGTTGACCCAGCGAAACGGCGGGGGCTGCTTCTGCTTGGAATTCTTCGGAGTGCTCTGCTTTGAAGTTGCCGGGGGCTGCGCGGCGACAGGACGCGTTAGATCGGCGCCACAGATCGAGAGGAAAACCAGCACGCAACAGGGTGTGCGACACATAGAGGATGGCTCCGCGGGGGGACGAGCGAAGATTGATTTAGAAGTGCTGAATTGATTTAGAAGTGCTGAATCAACGGCAGGCTGACGATCACGCGAGTGCCCTCGCCGGGCTGCGAGTCGATCTTGCAGCGCCCGCCGAACGTCACGGCGCGATGGCGGACTCCTTTGAGTCCGAAACGTTGGCTGCCTTGCGAGCTCACATTGAACCCCTTGCCATTGTCTTCTACCGTGATCGTGATTTCACCCGCCTGACGTTGCATGTCGATGGAGACCTCTGTCGCGCCACTGTGCTTCCACGCATTGTTCAGTGATTCTTGGACAATGCGATAGATGGACAGGGCAAGCGTGGGGTCCAGGTCGGCAAAGGAATCCGACGAGGAAAAGTGGACGTGGATGCCCGCGGCAATGGCGGGGCCGCCGTCGATGAGCCGCGCCAGCCCTTCGACGAGGCCAGCCTCCTGCAATTCAACTGGATAGAGTCCATCAATGATGTCGCGGGCGCCGTCGATGGAGCGTTTGAGGAATTTGGAAGCGTCGCGCAACGAGGCCATCGCCTCGGCCGGAAGGTTCGAATCGTCCCCTATGGCGCTTGTCGCCGCTTCCAGGAACAGTTGGGCGGCCGTCATCTCCTGCACGAGCCCGTCGTGGATCTCGAAAGCGATAAGTTGGCGGTCTTGGCGGGATAAATTGAGCAGACTCTGCAATTGAGCACAGCGGTCGGTGAGTTGGGCCACATTCGTCACCAGATCAGTGACGTCGTCGAGCCGGACGATTCGCTCACCTTCCCCTGCCAAGACGTGAGCGCGGATGATGCCTGACTCTCCTGCCGTCAGCTCGACCGCTCCTGCCTCGCCACGTGTGAGAAAGTCATTGAGTCGGAGACGCTCCACTTGGTTGGGCACAAGCCGGCTCCAGCCGCCACCAATGACATCCGCGTCCGCCGTGTCGAGCGGCAGGCTGTGGGCGGCGAGGTTGAACTCGACGATACCGCCATCGGGGCGAATGCGCACAAGCATGGCTGGAATCACATTCCAGTCAGCGGCATTCCTGGGATCAATCATGGGGTGTGGCTGATAGTGGCACGGCAAACTACACAGACAGCGAAGCTCGGATGTGTCAAAACGCGAAGTTGGCCTGACAACCTACGTCATTTGGAGATTGGTCGGTCGTGACCCTGCGATGGTGAAAGGTCAAACGTCCGCGCCGGGAATGCGCGACGAAGCGCAACGCAACGACAGCGAGCCAATACATTGCGAATTGGGTCTCTGTTCAGAGACGCTGGGTCGTGAGGATCTCGGTCCGCAACTCGGGAAGGCTTTCCCTTGCTGGTTTGAAAATCAGTTGACTTGTGGAACGATAAAGAACCGCGAACGTTCCCTTCCACAGAAGTGTGGCGATGTGTGGAAAATCCACTGGAAGGCGGATTTGCCGCAAATGGCCACCATTGCAGGCGCTGTGGAGTTGTTGTGGTTGCCCCTCTATCGATGTGGTTAATCTACCTCCGCAGAAGCCGCGAAGCAACCACAACGTTTCGGCGGTGCAGGAATTCCACGCGGTGCGAGGAGCGGCTGCGGCAAAGTTTGGGGGCGGTGTAAGGAAACCCGAAGCGTGAGCGAGGGATGGCGGCGCCAATTTGGGGGCGGTGTAAGGAAACCCGATGCGTGAGCGAGGGATGGCGGCGCCAATCGCCCAGCGACGGGAGTTTTCAATCGGCCTCCTAATCCTCGGTTTGCACCGAGTGGACCGCAATCGTGTTGTGTGCTCGTTTGACGAGGTTGCTGCCCGTGATGAAGACCATTTGGTCTCCGGGCTTTGCCAATCCGTCACGCAGCGCCCACTGCTCGACTTCCGCTCTCAGCTTTGGGCCCTCGGTCTCGGTGACGGAGACCGGGATGATGCCCCAACAGAGACACATCTGTCGGAGCGTTTGGTGCGACAAACTGACGCCCAATGTCGGCACCATGTCTCGCTGTTTGGCGCGGACGCGCGCAGTGGCGCCGGACCGCGTGACGATCACCATCAGCGTCGCGCTGATTTGCCTGGCGATCAATGAGGCGCCTCGGATCACGGCGCTGGTGACCGGATGCACGCTTTCGTCCGTCGGGCCGTTGCCGGGGGGCCGCAGTTCGATCAGCAGCCGTTCACTGGTGCGTTGAATCTCGTTCATCATCGCCACGGTCTCGACGGGGTAGAGGCCGACGGCGGTCTCGCCCGACAGCATGCACGCATCCGCCCCGTCCAACACGGCGTTGGCGACGTCGGTTGCCTCGGCGCGAGTCGGGCGGCGCGAGTGCTGCATGCTGTCCAGCATCTGCGTTGCGACGATCACCGGCTTCTTCAGCTCCTCGCAGACTCGCACAATTCGCTTTTGGGCGGCAGGCGTCTCGGCCACTTCAATCTCGACTCCCAGATCGCCACGGGCGACCATCACGGCGTCCGATGCCGCCACCACCTCTTCGATCCGCTCCAGTGCTTCGCGCTTCTCGATCTTCGCAATCGTCATGGCGTTCGAGCCGCCTTCGCGCAGCAGGCCTCGCAGGGTCACCATGTCGTCGGGCGAGCGCACGAAACTGAGGCTGACGAAGTCCACGTCGTGCTCGATCGCCCAGGTCAGAAAGTGCCGATCCACGTCGGTCAAGGCGGGCGTCTTAAGTTTGACGCCGGGCAAATTGATGCCCTGTTTGCTCTTGATGATGCCTGCGCTGGTGACCTCGCAGACAGCCCGGTCGGCTTGTTTCTCGATGACGCGCATCACGACGGCGCCATCGGCGAGCAACACGGGATCCCCGACATCCAATTCGTCGACCAGTGTCTCGTAAGTGCAGCCCAGTTCGTCGGGCCCCCGGGATTCGCCTCGGACAAAGGCGAAACGGGCCCCAACATTGCACTGGATCGGCGCGGGCAACTCCGTCAGCCGGATCTTGGGACCCGCGAGATCGACCAGCACTCCCACTGGGGTGTCCAACGCGGCGCTAGCCGCGCGGATCGTCTCCAGCACTTTGGTGTGATCGGCCGTGCTGCCGTGCGCAGTATTGATGCGAAACACGTCGGCCCCGGCGCGGATCATCTCCTCGAGTGTCGGCTGGTCGCTGCAAGCGGGGCCGACGGTCGCAACAATTTTGGTGAATGCGCGCCCGCTTGGTGGATGAATTTCGCTCGCCATTGACCCTTATCTCCTCGACCGACACAATGCGAATGGCCGGAACAACCGGTGGCAAGGTTGCCCGGGCAGTGAGCCAACGGCCCTCGTGGAAAGACGCCCCCACCGGCAATCGGAACAATCTTCAATCTGCCGAAAACTGCGATGCCGTTAGCCGGCTCAGGTGATTCTTAACAGTCTCCTCACGGCGCCCATGGCAAGATCGTGCAGCCAACTTGCGCCACCCAACAACATAGGTTCTGTGGCCGACCCGCGTTGCCGAGCTCTGGCGATGACGGCATCCCGCCCGCAGTCCTTCCCTTCCTAATCGGCATGGACAATTCAGAAAAACAGCAGGAAACTGCGATTCGACCGGCATCCGAGCGAAGTGCGGCCCGCCGTTGGTTCCGGGGCGTCGTGGTGGCCGTCGGGTGCGTCTGCCTGGTGGCTGCCTTCTGGCTTCGGGGAGAGCGATTATCCCGATTGGACCGTGCTGCCGTGACGGCAGCCATGGAAAAGTGGAGCCAGCAACGCCCCGATCGGTATGAACTCGAGTTTGAGTTGACCGGGCGCATGCAAGCGTCGTATCGGATGATTGTCGACGACGGTCAGGTCGAGTCGGCATGGCGCGATGGCCAGCCATTGCAACGGTTGCCGCGCGCCTGGACGGTTGACGGCATGTTTGACACGCTGCTGGCCGATCTCGACATGCTGGAGCGGGCTGGGCGTCGAGAGCCCGGCGCACGCTTTTTACGTATGCTGGGAGTCCTCGACGACCCAACGGGCATTCCTCGCCGCTATCTGCGCGTCGAAATGGTCGAGCGAGGCGCGAATCCCGAATCCGGTTGGAATATCTTGAGACTGACGCCTTTAGGAGGCCGTTGAGAGACGTTCTGGCCCCTTTTTGATCCAGCGAGGGCATGTTGAGCGATTATTGGCAGCAAAAGCGAGCTGTGGTGACGGGCGGCTCCGCCGGATTGGGACGCGCGCTGGCCGCGACGCTCGCCGCTCGCGGTGCGCAGGTCGTCATTGCCGCCCGCACGGCCGAGTCGCTCGAGCGGACGGCTCGGGAACTGGGGCCAGCCGTCCACGGCGTCCCTTGCAATGTCTGCGACGACGCCCAGGTGCGCGACTTGGTGGCGGCTGCCGCCGAACAACTCGGCGGCATTGATATCTGGATTAACGCGGCCGGGAAATCGGCGCGAGGTGCGCTGGCAGACACCAGCATGGACCAGTTCCGCGAGCTGTTGGAGCTGAACTTTCTCGCCACCGCCCGATGTGCGCTCGCGGCGCTGCCGCAGCTCGTGGAGAGCCGCGGGCACCTGGTCAACATCGGCTCGCTGGCATCAAAATTCGCCCCCCGTTGGCTGGGCGCTTATCCAAGCAGCAAATTTCCCGTCGCAGCGTTGAGCCAGCAGTTGAGGTTGGAGCAAAACGATGCGGGACTGCATGTGTTGTTGGTATGTCCCGGCCCCATCGCGCGGGAGGACGCCGGGCAGCGCTATGACAGCCAGGCGAAGGGGCTGCCCGAGTCCGCCCGCCGACCGGGCGGCGGCGCGCGAGTCAAGGCATTGGATCCGTTTGTGCTCGCCGAACGGATTTTGCAGGCTTGTGTCCGACGACAGCCCGAATTGATCTTGCCGGCCAAGGCCAAGTGGCTCGCGGCAATCAGTCAATTGGCGCCGACATGGGGCGACTGGCTGCTGAAGCGGCAGACCAAAACCTAGCCCCGTCAACCGTCAATCATCGCACAACCGGCTCACGGCCCCTCATGCGCGGGGAACAATCCAACCCGAGGCGCGAGGTACGCAGTGAAACATCCGCGTGCGCGGCTTTCGCGTCCCACGTTTGTTCGGACATCGTCCAACTCGATTATTGCGAGTGACGTGCGCACCCAATCTGGAACAGATTTGGTCTCCCGCCCTAAATGCGGGGCCCCAACTCTGGAGGGCAGAACAGATGGGGATGCGAGGTGTTGATCATTTCAACCGCATTCCATGTTCGTGAGTCTCGATTGGTTGCGTCAAGAGTGACCTAGGCGGCCGTCTGTGAGCGGGATGTGCAGACTGCTTGCCCGTACGGGAGCAGGACACGCTTCCTTGGAGCGCGACATGAACTCGGGAACCAGCGAGCCGGAGTATGACAGGCCGTTGACACACACCGGGTCCGGCAATCGTCACAGCACCTTTTCACATGCTGGAGGCTGTTCCGATTCCCAGTTGGGTGTTTTTCAACAGGCTGTTCAACGGCGTGCGCAGTGCATTCACCAATCTCGTCTGAACGAGATTGAGCATCGCGCTGTTGGCATGATCATGTGCTTGTTGGCCATGCAGTGGGTTGCCAGCGTGGCGGCGTTGGTGTTGGCGACACTGTTTTGGCAAGGGCCGATCGGACACAATGCCTTCTGGCTTTCCGTGGGGGGCTCCGTCGTCTCCGTCGCACCGCTATTTGCGTGGACGCGAGGCGTCAGCTGGACTAGCCTTGCGGCCGCTGTCAGCCAATTGCTTTGGTCGACGATGCTGATCCATTGGGTCGGCCGCCCCGAGACATATCTGCATCTCATCGGTTCGATGATCATGCTGGCGGGATTCCAGAATCGCGCCCTGTTGCTCATTGCGGCGACGGTGCCGGCGATCTACGTCGCCGCTTGCCCGCTGTTGGGCGTGAGTCCGCTGCCGCTGCAGGTGCTGGGTGTCGGCAGCGTCGAGCCGGTGCTGCTCTGGACGTTGTTCGTCGCCCTGTTTTTCAACCAACTGACGAAGATGGATGAGGCGGCGCTGCTGTCCGCGGAGAACTTGGCAAAGTTGGAGATGTCGTCGGAGACCTCACGACGCTCGCTGCAGTTGCGCGAGGAAGAGGCAAGTCGACACGCTTCACTTCTACAGGTCATGCTGGAGGCCGCGTCGGGCGCCGCCTGTGCCGTTGACCAGCACGGCCGAGTGCTCAACGAAAACGAAGCATGGCGTCGTGAGTGGGGGCGAGAGAGCGCCCGGCTCCTGGAACCAGGATTGGGCGTCGATTCGCCCTGGGGACCGCATGCCGAGCCGATTGCCGCCGAACTTCGGCGAGTGCTGATCGGCGAGTCGGCGGGGCACAGCGCAAAGTACGTCGATGGCGACCGCGTCTTCGCTGTGCGGATCCTGGCCGTCGCGGGCGAAAAGAGCCGCGCCGCGGTCGTGTCGCAACTCGAGTTGGGGGATCGAGTGGCGATTGAGCGAGCCTTGGCAACGACTACGCGTGAGCTGACGGTGCTGCGCACGGTCGTCGAGTGCACTCGGGATGCCGTCTGCGTGCTTGACGCGCGAGGACGGCTGGTCCGGGCCAATGCGCGATTTGAGGAGCTGACAGGTTACTCCGAGCAAGAGCTGCTTGGCCAACTGCTCCATCGCTACGTGGCCTCGCCCGACACGACGGAGGAGGCGTTGGCGGCCGTCGACGACTGCCTCCAGCTGCAATGTGGCTGCGATGTCGACATTCCCTGTCGCGACAAGGACGGCCAACGATTCGACGCCTCGTTGCTAGTGCGCCCCGTGCTGGACGACCAAGACGAACTTTTGCAGTTTGTCGCTGTCTACCGCGACACCACTTCGCAACGACAACGGCAGGAGGAGCAGACTCGGCTGCATGCTCAGTTCCTCGAGGCCGCGCGAAGAGCTGCGTTGGGGGCGTGCAGCCAGCAATCGTTGAAGATGGTCGCCGACAACCTCACGGATGTCGGCATCATGTCGGGGTTGGTGATGAATCGGCTCAAGGCCAGCTCCGTGCCGCGTCTGGTGCGCGCGGGAGCCTTGATCGAGGCCAACGCCGACCGTCTCCAGGAGTTTATCGAGTCGGATCCGCAGGGAACGCACCTCCCCGCCTACCTCAGCACGTTCGCCTCGCGATTGTCGCAGGAGAACAACGCCGTGATCAACGAAATGCGTCAGCTGCAGACGGCGGTCGCCGACGCGCGGGCGCTGGTGTCCGAGCAATTGGAGCAAGCCAAGGTTCCCCCGATCGTCGAGGCAGTGAGTCTCAACGACGTGATCGAGGAGTCGCTGCTCGCGCTGACGCCACACCTCGTCGATGACAAGGCTGCCGGGCCCGAATTCGAACGACACCTGGACGCCTTGCCTCCGTTGCAGTTGGACCGTCGCAAACTGCTGCAGATCGTGCTCAACTTGCTCTCAAATGCAAAACAAGCGGTCCGCGACACGTCGGAGCCGAGAATTGTCATTCGTTCGTTCATCGCAGCCAGCAAAGCCGTGCTGGAGGTCAGTGACAATGGCTGCGGCATCTCTTTGGAGAACTTGCCGCGCCTGTTTCGGCGTGGATTCTCGACATGGCATGGCGGCCGGGGATACGGACTGTATTGTGGACAGCAGGCCGTGACGGAGTTGGGAGGCTGTTTGGCCGCACAGAGCAACGGGCAAAGTGCCGGCGCCACGTTCAGGCTTGAGCTGCCGCTGCCGTTGGACTTCGCTCTGGGCGGCTTGCCGGCGTCTCGCTTCGGCCATGACGCCGAGGACTCAGCTGCTCGCGAGCAAACGCCTCAGCGAGACGATGAATGGGGCGGACTGCATGAGTTGCTCGAGTCCGCATCGCGCGCCGCGGGATCGACGCCGGAGGCAGAGTCGCCTCTGCCGGACCCTGTGTCGGCAAGCGAGCCGATGGACGCCGTGGCGGAACTTGGCGGCGCCTTCTCCAATGGCGTGTCCAATGACGCATTGCCCGACGCTGCCAGTGCGCCGTCACGTGCTTCGCTTTGCGAGTCCCCGGCGTGGGAATTCCGCGAGGAGCCCTCTTCGTTGGCCTGATGCCAGGCGCGAAACAGAACTTGAAGAAACGATCCGGAGAGGAAGCCGGCCATCGCCCCTAAGGCGCCGAACGTCAAGCTGCCCAACAGCAGGTCCTCGCGTGTGGCCTCTTGGGTGAGCCAGCCGAAAACGAGGATTCCCATGCCAACACCGGCCAGAGCGCCGCTGCCGATGGCCGCGACCAGCGGCCATCCCAGCCCCTGGTGCGTGGACAGATTCGTCGTCTCCATGCGGGGCGCCGGCGCGGGGTCGCGCACCGGCGCGGGCTGCGAACGCCGGTGGTCGCGCAGCTGAGTGCCCAGGGCGTTCCCCGCCACGTGGGCAGCGATGGCCAACGCCAGCAGTACGAGCATCGCTGTCGGCAGCGGCCCCATGGCGAGCGTCGCGGCCAACACGGCGCCGAACAACGCCATCACCAGCAACAGCGTGCGAAGCGAGAATCGCGGCGGGGACAGCGGCGGCGGCGCGTCGAGGTCGGGAACGTCGTCGGGATTGAGGATCATGCTCGAATCGGATTGCGATGGTCGCGGAACGCTCCATTCTAACACGCCAAGGAAACCCGAAGCGTCAGCGAGGGATCAGGAGCTTGTCCCAGCCCGCAGTTGTGCAACTCCTCGGTGCGGGAAGGAAACCCGAAGCGTGAGCGAGGGATCAGGAGCTTGTCCCGGCCCGCAGTTGTGCAACTCCTTGGTGCGGGAAGGAAACCCGAAGCGTCAGCGAGGGATCAGGAGCTTGTCCCGGCCCGCAGTTGTGCAACTCCTTGGATCGGGAAGAAAACCCGCAGCGTGAGCGAGGGATCGGCGCCTGGTCCCGGCCCGAAGTGGTGCAACTCCTTGGTTCGGGAAGGCACCCCGAAGCGTCAGAGCGTCAGCGAGGGATCGGCGCCTGGTCCCGGCCCGAATGGAGACAACTTCTCGGCGCCAACCGGCTGCTGTCGCTACTGCCGAGCCGACAGTGCGCGTCGCAGCTCTTCCTTGAAGGTGGCGCTGTTGTCCATCACGTCCCGGAACTTCTCCTTGGACAGCGTGTAACAGGTCGTGTCGCCAACTGCCCGCACCGAGGCGTTTCGCTTTTGCCGCTTGAGCAACGCCACTTCGCCGAAATAGTCGCCCGCGCCCAGCCGCTTGACCACATTCTCGTTCCCTTGGTCATCCCGCACGACGACGTCGACTTCGCCTTCGCGGATGACGTAGAACAGGTCGCCCTCGTCCCCCTGCTCGATGATCGTGGTCCCGTCGAAATACTGGATCGGGGTCATGTGCTCGGCGACCTCTGTATAGGTGCTGGGCGTCAGATCGCTGAACATCGGGATCTTGCTGAGGAACTCGCAGATGATCTCGACTTCCTGCACCAACACGTTCCAGCGGATGTGCCCGTCGATCATGTTCACGATGCGATCGGCCACATCCAGAATTCGATTGTCGTGAGTGACCATCACAATGGTGTGGCCGTGATTTTTCGCGAGCTCCTGAAACATGGTGACCGCCGTGCGGCCCGATTCTTCGTCCAGGGCCGCGGTCGGCTCGTCGGCCAGAATCAATTGGGGCCGATGGACCAGTCCCCGGGCGATCGCGACTCGCTGCTTCTGACCGCCGGACAGATGCTTGGGTTTGTAGTGAATGCGATGGCCTAGTCCGAGCCGAGTCAGCAGCCGCTCAATTTCGACCTTGCTCTCCTCCTCGGGCATGCCCGCCAAGTCCGCCGCCATTTTCACGTTCTGGAAGGCTGTCAGCGATTCGAACAGGTTGTGCGCCTGAAAGATGAACCCAATATTGCGACGCAGCCGGACGATGTCCGACTCATGCATGCCGTTCAGCTCTTGCCCCGTCACCCGCAGGCTGCCTTGTTGGACTCGCCGCAGTGTGCCGATCAGTGTCAGCAAGGTGGTCTTTCCCGAGCCAGAGGGGCCCGTCATGATCACGATCTCGCCGCGGCCCACTTCCATGATATTGTCGAACAACACCTGCTTCCGGGCCTCGCCCTCGCCGAAATAGTGCTGCAGTCCCTGAACGTGAACGACCGGGGACGTGTCGCCGGAACTCGATGCGGGCGATGTCTGCGTGTTCATGGTGATCGGTTCGTGGCGAGATGGACGGGATGGTGGAGCAGTGGGAGAATTGGGAGCGGAGGAGGATTGGGATCAGAACAAACTTGCCGGGTCGGCGGAGATCAACCGCCGCATGGCGATCGCCCCCGAGATCACGCACATCAGGACGGTCAACGCCAGGATGATGGCGGCCCTCCAGAGCGTCATTCGCATCAGCAGACCGGTGCTCGCAGCCAGCAGGCTGAACATGCCCCAGCTTACGAGCAAGCCCGGCAGGAACCCGAGCATGGACAAATAGACCGCCTGTGTCAGCATCAGCTTGGCGAAGAACGAGGCCGGGTAGCCCATCGCCTTGAGCGTGGCGAACTCCGCCATATGGTCGTTGATGTCGTTGTAGATCACTTGGTAGCAGATGATGACGCCGACCACGAATCCCATCAACGTGCCGATTCCGAAGATGATGCCGATCGGCGTGTTGGTGGCCCAAAAGCGAATCTCGCGGCGGCGGAGTTCGTCTCGCGTGAAGACCAACGTCTCCGGCGGCAACGCCTTTATCAAGCGAGCCTTTACCTCTTGGACCCGAGCGGGGTCAGCCACCTTGACCAGCCCCAGGTCGACGACATTCAGCGGATGTTGATTGCCGCGGTGGGGAAAATAGTCCGCGAAGCTTTCGGCGCTGATCGCCAACGTGCCTTCGTTGGCGAAGTCCGTGCCGAGGTTGAAGGCGCCGACAATCGCGATCTTCTGGTTGGCGAGCTCGGCGAGCTGCTCACAGTTGTTGTCCGCCAGCAGCGGATCGAGCCCGAAGACCGACTTGGTGCGACGGTCCATCAGCGCCGCCTGCGGGCGACGGATCTTGTCCAACTGAGCGAGTATCTCGGGGTTGGTCAGCGGACAGTGGTCCGGATCGATGCCAAACACGC
The DNA here is from genome assembly GCA_020426845.1 of Planctomycetales bacterium. Classification (GTDB taxonomy): domain Bacteria; phylum Planctomycetota; class Planctomycetia; order Pirellulales; family Pirellulaceae; genus JAGQPF01. The sequence continues at coordinate 11,460 of JAGQPF010000517.1, read as the reverse complement.
GAATCGGGCGGGCGCGGCGGTTGCCACAACGGAAGACGGCCGCCAGCATCTCGATGTACAGCGGCTTGACTTCGCGAACGCCCGGCGTCGCCGCCGCGATGCCCAATTGTTCGTGGGGAAATCGCACCAGGCGGCTGATCGAGTACCTCGCGCGACTCAGCAACACCAAGTCCGCGTCCAATTCATCGATCGGCTGGACAGTGCTGTCAAACAACGCGTTGCGAAAGCCGGTCTGCATGAACATCAGCACCACGGCGAACGCGACCCCCGCCAGCGACAACGCGAGCTTCGGCTTGCTATGGGTCAGGTTTTTCCAGGCTAGGGGGATGCGTGCCACGGCCAGGGTCCTTAAAACAGCTCGGCCGGGTCGACTTTGCGCAGCTTGCGCAGCGCAAGCACGCCCGAAATCACACACATGGCCACCGTCATCACCAGCACCATTCCCAGCCGCGGCGTGTTCATCGAGATCGGCAGATTGGTGAGCCAAGAGGTCAGGCGATACAGGCCCTCGGCGATCCACCATGCGGGCACATAGGAGACGCCGGCCAGCAGCAATGCCTGCTGCATGACGACGCCGGACAGATAACGTGGCGAGTAGCCCATTGCGCTGAGCGTGGCGTACTCCTTGAGCCGATTGGTGACATCGGTTGACAGCACCATGTAGACGATCGTGGCGCCAACCAAGAACGCCAGCGCGACGCCCATCTGGAAGATCCGCCCCACGGGCGTGTCATAAATCCATCGTTGCAGCTCGAGTTGGTTCACTTCTCGTCGCGTCAGCGCGACCATCGCTCCGTCGGCGAGCAGTGGCTGGAGCGACGCGATGAATTGGCGCGGGCTCACCCCGCGCCGCAAGGTGACTAGGCCGAGCGAGGCGTGCGTGCGCGGGTCGTAGAACGACACTCGGCCAAAGCCCGCCTCACTGGTGAAGACGGCGCCGTTGGCCGCCAATCCGGTGCCCAATTCGAAAGTGCCCGCGACGCGAACACGCTGTCCCCCGATGTCCGTCTCGAGTCCGACGTCTTGCTCGCCGAACTGACGTCCGTCGCGGGGGCCGTAGTCGGCACGCGTCTTGCGGTCGATGAGCAGATCGACGGGAGTCTCCAGTCGCTCCGTTTTCGCTTGCAACTCCGGGACGTTCAACGGCGGCCGGTCTTTGCCCGCGCCCATGACGATGATGGCCCGTCCCTCGCCGGTTTGTGGATTTTGCCAATTGTTGAGCATCACGTGAAACGCCTCGACGCCTTCGACCTCGGGCAGCGAGGCGACGGCAGTCAAGCGGTCGCGAGCGATGAAGCGAGCATCGCAGAGATGCAAGTAGTCGGGCGATCGCAACATCACGTCGAACGGCATCCGGTCGAACACCAGCGTCGCGGTGTTTTGCACCGCGCCCAGGAACCCGAGCTGCATGAAGATCAACACCACCGCCAACATCACACCCGCTAGCGACAGCAGCGTGCGGAGACGGCTGTGAAGCATGTTCTTCAGCGCGATGTTGATCCGCATGGAGCGCGACGTCAATGGAGTGAAGGGATGCGAATCAGTTTTCCGACGGCTTTTGATCGCTGGCTGCGTTCGGCGAGTCGTTCGAATCTCGCGAGCTGGCGGCGTCGGTTGGCTCCGCCTCGATCTCCTGCAGGTGAATCTTGACGTCCACGCGCAGGTTGATGAGCGACTCCACCAATTGGCTGCTGGCTTCATCGAGTTCAATTTCGACTTCGCCGGTTCGCACATCCTGGCGGCTGAGCGGGTTGGGGTTGGGCAATTGCGGGCGACCGACAACCAAGCCGGCTTGTGTCACCACTCCCCGCAGCTCCTGCTCAATCGCCGGCGACGTCATGGTGGCGCGCTGGCCAGGCTTGATCTGCGGCAGATTCGATTCATACACCTCGGCGACGCATTGGATACGCGATGTGTCCCCCAGTTGCAGCAGCGGCAGATTCGCCACCCGCTCGCCACGCTTGGCGATGACACGCAACACGCGATACTGTTTCGCGACGTCCGGAGCGATGACTTGCGTCAGTTCGTAATTGAGAGAGGCGAGTTCGACGGCCGTCTGCAAGGCGCCCAGCGGAGAGGCTTGCTCCACGTTCTCGGCCGCATGTCGCGCCGCTTTCAGCTTGCTGGTTGCCGCCTTCACGGCTAGCTCGTGCGCCGCGGTGGCTGACTTGAGGGCCGCCTCAGCCGCCGCGATGTCCGACTCCAACTTGTCGACCACCAATTGCAGCTTGTCGACATCGTCGGCGCTGGTCACCTCGCGAGTGACAGGGTCAGATCGCAGGGATTCCAATCGAGCCAGGCTGCGGCGTTGTTGCTCCGCTTGCCGGCGCAGCAAGCGGAGATCCGATTGTTTCGAAGTCAGTTCCTGCTCTCGCAGCTTCACCTCCTCAGCCGCCAGCGTTGCGGCCTCCAGTTGCGAGTCGGCCACTTGCTGCTCGACCCCAATGCGTTGTTTCGCCTCTTGCATGCGAGCCGTGGCCAGATCGAGCTCCAGTTTTCGCAGTTTGCGACTTTGCAGCGTGACCAAGGTGTCGCCGGGCTTGACGATTTGGCCAGCCTGGACCTTGACCTCGTCGATTTGATCTCCGGGCAGCGCGCTGATATTGAGGATTCCTCCAACGGGCTCCAGTTTCCCAAGCGCGGCGATCAGTTCCTCGTCGGCTGCGGGCGCGTTGGGGGGCGGATCGACGGCGACGTCCGGCGCGTTGCGGACGCCAACGAAATAGGAGGCGACGGCGGTGACGGCGAGTAGAGCTACCAGTCCAATCGCTCTGGCCATGAGGACCTCGGGTTAGAACCGACGGAGGGTGGGTCGCGGTGTTGGTATCGGCACAATTGGCACAATCGGCCGCTTCTGCGGCAGACGTCACATTTCACGATACTCTAAGGTGATTCTCAATCCTTCGGCATTGGCATTCCGGCTCGTGGATTTTAGCCATCATGGCGCGGCGTGCCGGTTTTGCCGGTTAGGAGGTCGTTGAAGTACCTGCTCCGACTGGCGGATCCAGTGTCTTTCAACGGTCGCCCTGCAACGTGGTGAGCTGGTAGAGGAAGATGGCCGAGGCCACGGCCACATTGAGCGAGTCGGTGTGGTTCGCCATCGGCAAGGTCAACCGCCGCGTGCAGGCCGCCACACAGCTGGTGGTCACTCCATGGGCCTCCTCGCCCATCACAATCCCCTGGCGTCGCTGACGACGAGCTGTCATGAGCGGCTCGGCATCTTCATCGAGCACCGTTGCCGCGATGTCGAACTCCCAGCTGCCGAGGTCCCGGATCGCCTCCTCGAGGCTCTCCACGACGACGATGGGCGTAAAAAACGCATTCCCCATCGAGACGCGCAGCACGCGCCGAGAGTACGGGTCGACACAGGCAGGCCCCAACACCAGCCCGTCGACGCCGAATGCCGCGCAATTGCGGAGGATCAGCCCGATGTTTTCCGGGTCCTGGATGCGGCAGCAGAGCACGATCGTCGCCTGTCGCGCGGGGGCATCGGGGATCAGTTGCTGCAGCGGGACGGGCGCCGGTCGCACTCCGCAGGCCAGCACTCCGCGATGAAAATTGAAGCCGACAAGGTCGGGCGCGGCCTTGTCGGGAATGATCAACAACGGTGTGTCGGACCGCAGGTGGGGCCGGATCTCCTCGACACGCCGCTGTTCGCAGACGACGGAGTGGACTTCGTAGTCGCTTTGCAGCAAACGCTGGGCGAGCCAGTATCCCTCAGCGACAAACAGCCCGCGGCGGCCCGCTGAATCCGAATGGCGAAGATTTCGGTAAGGATCCAGCCGCTCGTCGGCAAGTTCGTTGATGAGGATCGGCTCGGGCATTGCGGTCTTATTCCATCGGCTCGTCTTCCAGCAGCGCCTGCAGCTTTTTAATCGTTCTGGTCAGGGCCACTCGCACCGAGACATCCGACTTGCCGATCTGCTCGGCGATCTCCTTGGTGGGAAGGTTCTCGACATATCGCAATCGGATCATGGTTTGTTGCTCTTCCGGGAGCTTGCCCAAGGCCTCCAGCAATTTCGCCTCGCGGGCGCCACGCCGAAACGCTTGGCTGGGTGTCGTCAAACTTGCGACCAGGAGATTGATCAAGCCGCCTTGCGAAGCTCCGTCGCCGCCTCCTCCCGTCAGCGGACGCTCGCGCCCCGCATCGCGTTTCTGCGCCCCGAAGTGATGGCGGTGGGCGTCGACAATGCGTCGCTCGCAAAGTTGGCACAGCCAATTGAACGGATCGCGATCGCCGAGGTCGACGTCCGCGAGGGAACGAACCGCGTCGGCCGACACCTCTTGGTAGATGTCCTCCGGATCAAGTTTGGTGCGCAGGGCGGGCCCCAGGCGTTTCTGAATGAACGCCATCAACGGACGCTCCTTGAAGGCCAAATATCGGCCGAGAGCCTCCGCGTCCGACGAGCGAATGGCCTGTATCAATTGTTGTTCCTGGTCAGTCATCGCGGTCACCGAGCTGGGCCAAGTTCGAAAGGGGGCGTTGCTGTTCGGGAGGCGTTTGTAACTCTTGGAAGTCCGTCATTTATCCTTTGAGTACGACGGACTTCCAGTCCGTCAAAGCGTCTCGAGTACGACGGACTTCCAGTCCGTCAAAGCGTAATCGGGCGCACAACGTAACACAAAGCGTCAAGAATTCGTTGTAGCCGCAGGTGGGCTTTCCACGTTCCGAACAATCCAAAGATGCCCGCAATGAGCAGTCCGATCAAGGCGGGCTGGTAAACGTCCTTGGCTTCGGGGCTGGAAAAAACCAGCGGAATGAGCAACAGCATGGTCACCATCGGCACACCGGCGGCAATTTGCAAATAGAGCCCCGTTTGCCGAGAGAGACGCTGCAGCGGCGCGGCTTCGTCGTGCGGAATGTCCGCGAGGTCGAGCAGCACCGGGAAAAACACCTCCGCCGCCAACAGCGAACCCAGGAAAAACGGGTACGATCCCGCGATCAGTCCGCACGTGATCAAGTCGACGATAAACACGGGATATCCGTTCCATGGAAACGTGCCGACCTTCAGGTGCAACGCCAGTGGGTAGACGACTCCAGCCACGCCCCAAAGCGAGACGCCGATCCAAGCCGAGTACGGGCCCGCTTCAAGGGCCAGCCTGCGGGCTTGTTGCAGTCGTTCGGGCGGGACCCGCTCACCCCGCACCCGTTGCTCCACGGTTCGCGTGGTCGGCCGAAAACGACGCGCCACCCAGAGCAGTCCGAGCGAGAAGGCGACGACGTTGATCACGCCTTGGATGAACAAGAACGGTCGCGTCGCGTCTCGCGCGTTCTCCCAGACCCAATTCCAGTTGAACGCAAAATTCAGTCCGGCGGCGAGCAGGTTCGGCGCGACGACGACGATTAACAGCGCCAAGAGCGGACGAGCCAGCGCGAACCGGCCCAAACGGCCATGTTCCAACGCGACCAGTCGCCTGGCATCGGGGTTCAGGCACAACTGCAATTCGCGGGCGAGCACGGCGCCCGAGCCAAACCGGCGTTCCCGATCGGGCTCCAAACATTTCGCCAGCACCTTTTGCAGGTCGCGGGACAGCGGGTCGCCGCCGGAGGCGCCGCGCGGCGCACCGGATTCGCGCCGCTGCGCCATCTCCGACAACAAGGTGCTCCAATCGCCCGTGGGAGCTGCATCATGGTAAGGACGCTGTCCGTGCAACAGCTCCCAGAGCAGAATGGCCAGAGAGTAGAGGTCCGAGCGCGCGTCGAGCGAGTCGGCTCGCTCGTTGCAGCGGATGTTGCAGGCGCGCAATTGTTCGGGAGACATGTACGCCAGGCTGCCGCCAAAGTAGGCTGCCGGCGCGACACCTTCGAGCTGCGAGTCGAAGCTGGTGTTGAAGTCCGCCAGTTTGGGACGTGCGTTGGCGCCCAGCAGCACGTTCGCCGGCTTGATGTCGCGATGGAGCACGCCCTGCGAGTGCGCATAGTCCAGGGCCAAGGCGAGCTGAATGCCGAGGTCGCACACGATGCGCGGCCAGGCAGCCTCACGCAGCGTGGCCGGAAAACTTGCCTCAAGTCCTCCACGCTCCATCGACTCCCGAACGGACTCGGCCAACAGATCTCCCGTGCGCGGCTCGGTCGCCTGCACTCGGCGGACGACCTCATGCAACGTGCCGCCCGGAGCGTACTCCATATATAACAGGCGCATGTTCTCGACGGGGACGTCTCGTTGATCGACCACGCGGATAATATTGGGATGGTCGAGTTTGACGATCGTCTGCGCCTCGTGGCCGCGGTTGGCCGTGATCTTCAACGCCACCAGGCGGCTGATGCTCTCCTGTCTCGCCAGATAGACGCGCGCAAACGAACCTTCTCCCAACATTGCCAACAGCCGAAACTCGTCCGCAACCAAGTCGCCCAATTGAAATAGTGGCGGCCGCTTGGACGCGTACAAAGTGGTCGTCGCCTCGGGCAAATCGAGCCCCAGCAAGCGGCGAAAATCCTCGGCCTGCCCGGGAAACCGCTCGCAGTAGTCCTCCACGGACACCTCCTCGCCGGCCCGGCGGCGAAGATGGTAGTCCTCGTGCAGCAGGTCCACGGGAAGCTCGCGCAGCGACGCATGGGCTGACAGGTAATCCTCAAGCGGCGGCGCCACGCTGTGCAACAACCGATACTCGATGTCCGCCTTGATCAGCTCTGCCAGCAGCGTGCGTTGGAGATCGCCCGCCTCCTCGGCGTTGAGGTCGCCGGCCTCGAGGACCGCTTGGGCATAAGTGGCAATGGCGGGAGGGCCCGACGACTCGTGCTCTTCCCAGGCTGTCAAAAACGCCTCCAGCTGATCGGTCAGCCAATCCCAAGGATCGCGAGTGGCACTCATGGGAACGTCGACGCTCTTGGCGAATGTGCGCGTACGAAGAGACGAGTGAGCAGGCTGCCGCCCGTCGCATGATACTAACACAGGAACGCGCAGCGTGTACCTGCCCGAGTACATGCCGCTGCAGGTTCGTTCCGGTTCTTGCCGGTTCTTGCGAGCCTCGTCAACCGGGTTGCACGGGCTTGAACCGGCTGCTTTCACCGCGCAGTCCGCCGTGCTATCGTACATCGAGCCGCCCTCCCCTTCCCTCCCGGTGAGCATCATGACCCTTCCCGCCGAGATGCGTTTTGCCGTTATCACTTGCCGAGCCCGCACCCGAGTGGCGTCGTGGATGGCCTTGCTCATGGGCGCGTTGGCATTGCCGGTTCTCGGCTGGTCCGCCGATGCCTGGCCCCAGCTGCTTGGCAGCGCGACGCGGTCCGGAAATGCTCCGCACGCGGAGTTGCCGCAGCGGTTGTCGCTGCTGGCCGCCGTGCCGATGACCGATGGCGTGTACGCTTCGCCGGTGGTGGAAGGCGAAACCGTGTACGTGCTCGATGGCGCCGGCGCCGTCACCGCCATCGACACACAAACGTGGAAGGTGCGCTGGCGATTCCAAACGGAGGGCGGGGCTGGCAATTGCAATCAAGTGGCGGCGCCCGCGCTGATCGGCGACTATCTGCACATCGGCACGACGGCCGGCTACTACTATGTGCTCGACAAACGGGACGGCAGCGTGGTGAAGCGGATCGATCTGGCCGAGCCGGTGTTCTCGTCGCCCGCGGTGAGTGGCGAACGAGTCTACGTCGCGACACTGGGCGCTCGAGTGTTTGCCCTGTCTGCCGCCGGCGACGTCGCTTGGAGCTGGGACTTTGTCCGCGAAGTCGTCGGGTTCGAGGGCAATCGCTGGAGCGGCGCCGATTGGCTGAAGCATCGCGGCGATCGCGTGACCTGGAAGGATCACTTCGTTTGCTCGAGAAACATCTCCGTGATCGGAGACGTGGTCGTCATGCCGGCCGGGGGACGGACAGTGTTCCTGCAGGACGCCGGGGCCGAGCCGCGGCTGCGAGCCGTGGGCGCCATTCCGCAATACGCCGGTAGCGAGTATCCCGCGACGTTTGGCCAGAGCGCCGATGAGGCCGGCAACGTCTATGTGCAATGGCATCGCCGCGACAACGCCGGACGCGTCGAGGTGATGCGGCTGGTGGGAGACGAATTGAAGATGAGCCACGTGCCGGGCACGGAGACGGCGATCAGCCTGCGTGGCTTGCTCGGGTTCGCTTCGGTCAGCGTTCGCGGCAGCGAGGTGTACCGCGTGCGTCCCGAGCAGGGCAAGGGCTTGATGCGCCACGCGTTCTCGGCCGCCACATTGGGCGAGTCGAGCTCCGTCATTCCCGATGAGATCCCCAGCGACCGCGCGGGCGAAGTATTGGATCCGCACGCCTCCATCTGTCCCGTCGTGCTGACTCGCGACCGAGCGATCTACGGCGGCCTGGACGGCAAGTTGCGCGTGGCGCCGCTGAGCGGCGGCGAGACGTTGGAATTGGAGACGGGGTTCGGCGCGCCGATCACCGCTCCGGTGGCTGTCGCCGGCGGCCGAGTGTTTGCGGGCTGCGAAGATGGCTACCTGTATGTGTGGGGCGAAGGCCCCGCCGCGCAGTTGCCCACGCAAGATCTCGAGGTGTGGAAGATTCGCAGCCCATTGCGCGGCCCGCTGGCCGGGGCGGAGTACGATTGGTACACGAATTACGGAGACTTCCGTGGCTCCAACGCGAACGACCAGCAGCTGCAGCCGCCACTGAGAATGCGCTGGGCCCGGCGACTGGAGGGGACCGTCAAGCATCTGCCCGTGTGCGGCGGCGGGCGGCTGTATATGCATACGGCCGAGGGGCAGATCATTGCGGTCGAACAGGACACCGGTCGACTGCTATGGCGCCGCCATTGGCCTGACGTGTATCTGTCATTCACGTCGCCGCTGTATGTCGACGGCAAGCTGCTGGTTCCCCAGGCCGGCATCAAACAGTCGCTCGTTCGCTGCCTGGATGCCGAGACGGGCAAGTTGCTTTGGGAGGCGCCGTTCACGGGGTCGCCAAGTTGGAGCCGGCAGTTCCCGCCGGTGGTGCATGAGAACATCGCCATCTACGCCTCGGGCAGCGGCGACTACGAGGCGCAGGGGTCGGAGCGGCCGTTCATCTTCAAGGGCACGCCGAAGGACTACGGCGGCAAGGAGGTGATGAGTTGGATCTATTCGAACGACAACCCTTACTATCCCAAGGACCACCGGCCACGCATCTGGGCCTGGAATCTGGAGACCGGGGAATTGGTCTGGGAACGGGACTTCTCGGAGCATGGTCGAGGCGGCAATGACTGCGGCATTTGCGTGCTGGACGGCAAACTGTATTACTCGACGTTTTTCGGCTACGCTGCCAGCCAGCGCAAACGTCGCGGGCTGCCCGAGGCCAACAACGGGCTCACGGCGTGCCTGGACCCGCGTACGGGCGAGACGATTTGGCTGACGCATGAGTACTATCTGACGTCCAAATGCACGCTAAGCGCACGGGACGGCCGGCTGTATATCGGCGGCTACAACCGCGCCAAGGAAGGCACCGATGACCGGCACGTCTGGTGCTTGGACGCCAAGGATGGCAAGCTGATCTGGGAGTCCAGCCCCGTGACCTCCGCGCTGAACGTCGTCACGGTGGGCGAGCGTTATATCTTCTCCAACGCGCTGCGCGGCAAAGGCAACGTGTTCGATCGCAAGACCGGCCAAGTCGTTGACAGCATCGGCCACAATTATGCGTGCTGCCGTTTCACGCTCTCCGAGCCGTTTGTGTTGGGAGCGAACATGGACATGATCGATCTTTCGGACAACGGTCGGCTGGTCTCCACCGGTCCGGCGATCGACTCTCGCGAGTGCCTCGGCGCGGTGGTGTCTAATGGCCGAATTTTCTATATGTCTCAGGCCAGCGGATTCGTCGTCTCCCAGACCTACGGCCCCGACGCCATGCGGCTGCCCGCCGTCTGGGAACGCCCCCACAAGTGAGGTGAGCGGGGAGGGGAGAGGGAGGTCCGCATTGCGCGTAGCATGGGCGTCCTCGCCCGTGCAGCACTGCGCAGCCCCATTGCACCAGACGATTCTCTTCATTGGGGCCACGGATGAAACACGCATGAAACACGGATCAGCGTATGCCTCGATCAATGAAAGCATGCCATGAGTATGTCAATGCGGGTTGAGTACGAGGTCCCATGGTCCGCCGAAGAGGTTCAAATCGAGTACTCTCTTCCTCTTATCGACATCGATGCCAGTCACATTGCCGTTGTTTCAAAAGGGTTTCGCTCGCTCCTTTCAGCATCCGTTGAAGAGAGCTACGCGCTGTGCCAAGCATTCTTTGACGCCTCCATGGACAATGAGCCAGAGATCGAGCCACTCGTGCACCCCGGTGCGCGAATGATCCTGGATTTTTTGAGGGACGACATTCTTCTTTCCTCTTTCGGCGACTTTGCCTAGCGTCCCGAAGTCGATAGCTGTCGCCTTTTGCTTCCAGGATGTGGCAGCGGTGCGTAATGCGATCAAGCGTCGCCCCAGGTGTCCCGTGACTCTCGCGAAGTGCCTCTTTCTCATTCGATCTGCCTTGGCGTGCCACCGCTGGCTTCCATGCAATTGTTTGATTGTTCGGCCGAAAGTTGAGTTGGGTTGGTTCTAACGCCTGAATCCAGTCAGTAAAGCAAGGCTCTGACACGGGATTTATTACACGGTAGAAGCAAGCCCCGCTGCGCTCATCTGTGTTTCATGCGTGTTTCATCCGTGGCCCCCAAAAAGGGAATTGGTTGGTGCAGTGGGGCTATGTAGTGCTGCACGGGCGAGGACGCCCATGCTACGCGCAATGCGGAGCTCTCACCTTTACGTGGCCGCGACGATGATGGCGACAGGCATGGTGAACAGGGAGATTCGCTCGTGTTCGATGAGCCGCAGCCCGGCGTCGCGAATGATCTGTTCCAGCGGGATCGGCTGGCAATCGACGATGTGTGGAAAATGTTCGTGCATCCAGATGTACGTTCGCTCCAGCACGCTCTTGGGGTCACCGTTGTCGACGGTCGCCATACTGACGACCCCCAGCCGCCCCGTGGGCTTGAGCACCCGCCGGCACTCCTGAATCACCGCGCCGATCGTCTCCGGCGGAAACAGTTCGAGCGTGAAGCTCATTGTGATGGCGTCAAAGCGATGGTCGTCAAATGGCAGCGGCGGAACCTCGGCGACCACCAATTCAACGAGCTCGGCACAGCCGGCTTGCTCCAAATGCCGGTGAGCGACATCGCGCATGCCTTGGGAGATGTCGACGCCGCTGATGTGACCTTGCGGACCGACGGCTTTCGCCAACTCAGCCAATGAGTGTCCGGTTCCGAAGCCGATCTCCAGGATTGACTCTCCCGGCTGAGCCGCGAGCAGTTCGAGGCCGCGTTCGCGCGCGCGGTGCTCGCCGGCGTCCGCGATCAAGTCGTAGGCATCGCTGATTCGATCGTAAAACTTGCGTGCTGACTCAGACATGAAGATATGGAAAACAAGGAGGTCGAGCGACAACGCATCGCACGGCATCGCACTCCTTGGGATTCGTGGTAAACCAGTATTGAATCCCCAGTTTCCACACAAGGAGCATGTCATGCACTTCGTCGG
>JAGQPF010000516.1 GCA_020426845.1 Planctomycetales bacterium | reverse complement strand
CGAGGATCGGTGCGCAGCGAAACGTCGCCGCGACCATTCCGCAGCCACTTTGCGCTGCTGTCGTCAATCGTAACCCCCGCCGCGATGCATTTGAAGCAACTCAAACGCCTGCACCACGACAATCTCGCGCGTAGCATGGGCGTCCCCGCCTTGTTATTACCCACATCTTTTTCGGCAATTTCAGGCGTGCTAGCACGCTTAAGTCGTTTAGTGGATTGGCTTAGGCCAATCGAGCGGCTGTTGCGTACTGAGAGTGGCGCTCACAGTGACGTTGAGCGATTGGAAGTCGCCCTGCCATGACGTTGAAGGCGGCTCGGTCGCCTCAAGGTCACAGGGCAACGGATGAATTGGGACAGCGCAGCTTGGGCAGAGGAGCATTTTGGTGGATGCGATTTGGGCGACGTCCGTCGCACTCGGAGGCTTGTGCAGACGGCGGAGCTAGCCGTTCAAAACCCGTCGGCGAGTTTCCCCACACAGATGCAAGGATGGGAAGTCTCCAAGGCCGCCTATCGCTTGTTCAATTGCAAGCAGGCAACCTTCTCGGCGATTGCCGGCGGCCATTGGCAGCGATCTCGGGAGGCGGCGAGCGGGCATGTGTTGGTGCTTTGCGACACCACCGAGATCGACTTCGGGGTGCGCCGGCGCATTCGCGGGACCGGGCCGACAGGCAACGGCCACGGCAACGGCTTCCTGTTGCACAATGCGTTGCTGGTGGAGGCGCCGACTCTCGCCATTATTGGCCTGGGCGCGCAAGTCACCCATACTCGCCCCCACGAGACATGGACGGACAACAGCGCACAAAAGAAAAAACGCCCGCGCGAGTCGGAGATCTGGGGGCAGACGATCGACTTGGTGGGGCGGCCGCAAAAGGGAGTCCAATACACGGACGTCGGTGACCGTGCTGCGGACAACTACGAATTTTTCCTGCACTTGCTCTTCAATCGTCACGGCTGGGTGCTGCGTGCAAAGGCCCGAAATCGCAAGGTTTTCGACACCAATGGCGAGAAGGTCACGCTTGCTTGCGCACTGGAAACGCTGGAGTACAAGGGCGGCTACGAGTTGGCTATTCGAGAGGGCAAGAATTCGCCCGCCCGGACTGCCGATTTGGAGGTATTCGCCGGCGCCATTGAGCTGCCGCCGCCTCGTCACAAGAGTGCGTTCGTCAAGGAGCATGCGCCGGAGCGGCTCTGCATGAACGTGGTTTGGGTCCGCGAGAACAATCCACCCAAGAACGCCACCAAGATCGAATGGATCCTTTACACCTCGCATCCCGTCAAAACGCTCAATCAGTGTTGGAAGGTGCTGGAATACTACGAAGCTCGTTGGATCATTGAAGAATATCACAAGTCGTTAAAGACCGGCTGCCGTGTCGAGCAACGGCAGTTGCGGACAGCACATGCATTGATGGCAGCGACCGCCTGTCTGTCCGTTGTCGCAGTGGCGCTGCTTCAGTTGAAGACACATGCCAAGACCGACCCCGAGCGCAAAGCCAAGGAGGTTGTCCCACTGCTGTGGCTGCAGATGCTCAAGGCAGTGAATCAACGGGCGACAGCCGCCGACAAGATCACCGTCTACGAGTTCTATCGACAGATTGCCAAGCTCGGAGGCTTCCTCGGCCGCAAGTCCGATGGAGAGCCCGGTTGGATCACGATATGGCGTGGATGGGAGCAATTACGGTTGTTGGTGCGAGGCGCGCAACTCCTTGCCACACAACAAAAACGGCCTCCGAGAAGTGGGTAATAACAAGGCGAGGGCGCCCATGCTACGCGCGAAGCGTGCCTCGGACGGCGCAATGCGGCTGCGCAGTCCTGCACGGGCGAGGACGCGCGAGGGCGCCCATGCTACGCGCAGAACGTGCCTCGGCCGGCGCCCATACTACGCGGAATTGTGTCTCGGCCACGCCCGGGTGACATTAGAATCAAGAGCTTTGCGGCCCATGCCGCGTCTGCCAGCACCACCACACCATCTCCAAGTCGCCATTTGCCATTCGGAACCAACCGATGTCCAACATCCGCGCCAAGACCTACGGAAAACGTCCATTCCTAATCCATTTCCCAGGCAGCGTGGCGTTCCCGATCGGCGCCCCGGGAGGCCGGCTTTCCTGCGTCGCGTTAGTCCTGCTGCTGCTCGCTGGTTCCCCGTCGCAGTCAGTCCATGGGGACGACGCGAGCGATCGCGCCCTGGCGCGGCGCGAGCTGCTGCGGGCCGTGGCGTTCTATGACGAACATGTGTCAGTCAATGGCGGCTACCTGTGGCGTTACAGCGCCGACTTGAAGTGGCGAGAAGGCGAGGGAAAGGCGGACGCCGACACCGCTTGGGTCCAGCCTCCTGGCACACCCACCGTCGGCGAGGCGCTGCTCTACGCGTACCAAGTCACGGGCGAGCCGCGCATCCTCGCGGCCGCACAGCGCACGGGCGAGGCGTTGTGCGCCGGGCAGCTTGTCTCGGGGGGCTGGGACTACCGGATCGTCTCGGGCGAGCAGCGCAGCCAGTACATGTACCGGCAATCGTCGAAGCACGGGCCCAAGGCCCGGAACGTCACCACCTTGGATGACAACACCACGCAGGCAGCGCTGCAATTCCTAATGAAGCTCGACCGCGAGCTCCACTTCAAGCACCAAGCGATTCATGCGGCCGCCATGTACGCGCTCGACAAGCTGGTGGCCGTTCAATATCCCAACGGCGCCTGGCCGCAGCGTTTTTCGGAAGCCCCCAATCCGGCGGACTTTCCGCCGCTGCCCGCCAGCTATCCGCAGTCCTGGTCCCGTGAGTACCCCAAGCTGGATTACCGTTCGCACTATACGTTCAACGACAATTCGATCGCCGACACCATTGAGACGATGTTCATGGCGCATCAGATCTATCGCGACCAAGCGGCGGAGCAAGCGGATCAATACCGGCAGGCGGCTCTGCGCGGCGGGGCGTTCATACTCGCAGCGCAGATGCCCGAGCCCCAGCCCGGCTGGGCGCAGCAATACGATCGGGAGATGCACCCGGCATGGGCGAGAAAATTCGAGCCGCCGGCCGTCACGGGCGGCGAGTCCCAAGGCGTGATGCGGGTGCTGCTCGAGCTCTACGATTGGTCCGGCGAAGAGCGGTTCCTCAAACCAATTCCGTCCGCGCTGGCCTATTTCCGCCGCTCGTTGCGACCGGACGGGCGGCTGGCAAGATTCTACGAGCTGAAAACCAATCGGCCGTTGTACTTCACCAAGGACTACCAACTGACCTACGACGACAGCGACATGCCGACGCACTACGGCTTCATCATCTCATCCAACCTGGATGCGATCGAGCGCAAGTACCAGTCGCTGCTAAAGAGCGGTCCCAATCGTCCAACGCTCGCCCCCAGGCCCGAGCGGATTGAGCGTCCCTCTTCGCGCAACATCCGCATGGCCGCTCAACTAGCCCGTGAACTGGACCAGCGCGGAGCATGGGTGACGCAAGGTGAGCTGCGATTCGACGATCGAGACGCGTCGGTCCCGTTGATCGACTCGCGCGAGTTCGCCACGCGCATCCGCCAGATTTCCCAGGGCATTGGCGCCGCGTCCGAAAAGTAGCGAACGCGGACTCGAGGCCGAGGCTGAAACCGTGCCGGCAATCGGCCAGCGTTTCAGCGCAGGTGCAGGTGCAAGCGCAGGTCGTGCCGATTGCCAGTCGAATGCTCTCAAACTGCCGGTTAAGGAACCGCCGGGCAATTCTCGTTGTTGCAGCCCGACCAGGGAGTGCAGTTCGAGAGCCATTTGGCCGGCATCTTCGGGATCAGATTCTGGATTTTCCGATTCAGCGGCGGCTTGGGACGGATCAGTCCGGCCGGCAACATGTTCGGATGCAACATGCTGCGAATCGGCTGCCAACTCATTTGACAGCTCGCACAGGGACAGCGAGGCTGCTCGGCGCACTTGCGCGGATCCCCGTAGCGGCAATTCGTGGTATGAAACCGGGCCATCATGGCGGCTTCGTCGCCATTTCCGGCACAGGCCAGCGACGGAGCTTGGACGACCAGGGCCGCGGCCAACAGGGCCAGCGCGAGGCGGGCGTGCATGGAGCCATCCTTGAGACAAAACGAGGGGAGGGTCATGGCAGCTGTATCGATCCTGCGGCGCCCCGATGTTCAATGCAGCTGGTTTCACCCGCAGAATCATCCGCTACCCGGTCCGATTGTGCCGGTTAGGCGAGTTGGTCGTCGTCCGGCAATGATGTGCATCCTCGTCCGTGCGCGGCGAGCAGCCGCACAGCACCACCCAAACTGCTGGCTGGTGAGAGAAAAAGGCCGGCAACGTGGGGTTGCGCAGTCCTGCACGGGCGAGGGCGCCTATGCTACGCGCGAAGCGTGCTTCGGCCGGCCGTGGGGTTGCGCAGTGCTGCACGGGCGAGGGCGCCCAT
>JAGQPF010000515.1 GCA_020426845.1 Planctomycetales bacterium | reverse complement strand
GGACCGGTCTCGGAGATACAGCGTCTCCTCGATCTTCGACAGCAGCAAAGCTCGGCCCGCCGGCGGATGGACCGCCGCCGTCAGCAGCCCGTGGTAGCGTCTCGTGTGAATTCCGGCGATCGTCGATGAGGCGAACCCGCCCAGGCCGTTTGTCTCGAGCCACTCCTTGCCCAGCGACTGATCGAGATCGCGGCAAGCGGCGGCGTCGAAGCGAATCATGGTCTTTCTCCTGTCAGGTTCCGTTCTGTTGCATCAGCTTGGCGGTCAATGCTGTCCAGCCTGTTTGGTGCGAGGCGCCCACCCCGCGCCCGTTGTCGCCATGGAAGCATTCGTAGAACAGAACCAAGTCCTTCCAGTGCGGATCGTCGCGGTAGCGCGGCTCGTCCCCATGCACGGGCCGACGCCCGTTCTGGTCGCGCAGGAACAGTCCGCTCAACCGGTGCGAAAGCTCCTCGGCCACCTGCCAAAGGTTCATCATCCGCCCCGACCCGGTCGGACATTCCACTTGATACTCGTCGCCCAGATAGTGGTGGAACCGTTGCAGCGACTCGACTAGCAGGTAGTTGATCGGAAACCACACCGGTCCACGCCAATTGGAGTTGCCACCGAACAGCGTGGTCTTCGAATCGCCCGGCTCGTAGTCCACGCTGTAGTCCGTCCCGTCGACGTGGAACGAGAAGGGGTGATCCTTGTGGAGTCGCGAAACGGAGCGGATGCCGTGTGGCGAAAGGAACTCGTTTTCATCGAGCAGCACCGCCAGGATGCGCCTGAGTTGATCCGGATTGGCGATCGAAAGGAGGCGCCGCCGCCCCTCGCCCGGCGTTTCCATGCACGCGATGTTCGCGGTCAGGTCGGGCCGGTTTGCGATGAACCACTTCAGCCGCCGGTGGAACCCGGGCAGTTTGTCGAGAATGTCGGGCTCGAGCGTGCCCACGGCGAACAGCGGAATCAGGCCGACGATCGGGCGGGTCTTCATCGGCATCCGCGAGCCATCGGGCAGTTGCAGCACGTCGTAGAAGAATCCGTCCTGCTCGTCCCACATGCCGACCTCGTTCGGGCCGTGGCTGTTGATCGCGTGGGCGATGTAGAGGAAGTGCTCCCAGAACTTGCTGGCCATGTCCTCGTAGGCCGAATCCTTGCAGGCTAGCTCGATGGCGAGGGCGAGCATGGCCAGACAGTACATGCCCATCCAGCCTGTGCCGTCGGCCTGCTCGATGTGTCCGCCCGTCGGCGGCGGCGAACTGCGGTCGAAGCAGCCGATGTTGTCCAGCCCCAGGAATCCGCCTTCGAAGACGTTGCGGCCCTCGGCATCCTTGCGGTTGACCCACCAGGTGAAGTTGAGTAGCAGCTTCTGAAAGACGCGTTCGAGAAACTTGTAGTCGCCCTTGCCGCAGCGGCGCTGCTCCATCTTGAAGACCCGCCAGCAGGCCCAGGCGTGGACCGGCGGATTGGCGTCGCCGAAGGCCCACTCGTACGCCGGCAACTGGCCGTTGGGGTGCATGTACCACTCGCGCAACATCAGCATGAGCTGATGCTTGGCAAGCCCCGCGTCGACGAGCGACAGCGGCAGCATGTGGAACGCAAGGTCCCACGCCGCATACCAGGGGTACTCCCATTTGTCGGGCATCGAGAGCACGTCGGCGTTGTAGATGTGCCCCCAAGCGCTGTTGCGTCCGTGCTCGCGCTCTTGCGGCGGGGGAGGCTGGGCCGGATCGCCGCTGAGCCAGCGGCGGACCACGTAGTGGTAGTACTGCTTGGACCACAGCAGGCCGCCCAGAGCCTGTCTCATCACGTTCTTGGCGTCGCCGGAGAGCGTCTCGGGAATGAGCTCTGCGTAAAACGCGTCGGCCTCGCTCTTCCGGTCAGAGAAGATCTTGTCGAAGTCCGCAAACGAACGTTCTCCGCCGTCGTCGGGATGAAACCGCAGGCGGAACACGTGCGAATCGCCAGGCGCGATCGTCACATGACGCCAGGCCGCGGCTTTGGTTCCCTTGCCCTCGGGGTTCACGGCGTCCTGTTTGCCGCCGATCAAGTGGTTGTGGAAGGCGTCCTTGAAAAACCCGCTCCTACTTAAGCCCCACATGCGCCGGACGTTTGTTTCGTTCTCGGTGAAGAGCAACTGCGGCTGACCCTCACACATCAAGCGGCGCTTACCGTAGCGCTCGCCCGAGGTCAGGATGGTGCGGAAGCCGTCACCGTCGGGGCCGGCTTCGATCGTGGGCTTGAAGGCGTTCCAATCCCAGGACCAAGTGTTGCGAAACCAGACCGTGGGCAGCAGGTCGAGCTCGGCCGTCTCCGGTCCGCGGTTGAATGCCTCGATGCGAATCAGGTAGTCGTCGGCGTCGGCCTTGGCGTACTCGACGAAGACATCGAAGTAGCGGTTGCCGTCAAAGACGCCCGTGTCGAGCAGTTCCAGCTCAGGCTGGTCGCGGCCCCTCCGCTCGTTCTCCTCCACCAGCCGGCGGTAGGG
>JAGQPF010000514.1 GCA_020426845.1 Planctomycetales bacterium | reverse complement strand
TCGGCCGAGACTCTGGCGAAGTGGTTCGACGCTCTGGCGGTGCTGCAGCGGATGTCCGCGTCATCCGCGGCCTTTCAGCAAACGGCCGCCGAATTGGTCGTGTCTCCCGGCGGGTTGGACGGCGGCGCCGTGGTCACGCGTCGAGGCGCGTCTTGGCGAGTCGAAGCGAGTTGCTTGCGACGTCACGAGCTTGCCACTGTGCTACGCACTGACCTGCTCGAGCAGATGGCCGCGATGCAAAGCACCATGATACTGTCACCGTCCGCTGGGGACCGAGGCAATGACGTCGCCGTCGTCTGCGCCCCGATCGTCGTCGCAGGAGAGACCGCTGGCGCCATGGTCGGTTTTCGACGTCCGCATGGCGCCAATGGCCGCAGGCGCATACGGCCACTCGAAGCTCAATGGCTGGAACTGGTCGCCTCGGCGGTCGGAGGCGGGTTCTGCCGGCGAGACGCGGAGGAAGAGGCTGCTCGACACCGCATCTTGCTGCACCAGGCATTTCCACCCGCGGTAGCGCAGTTGCTGACACGCAACGGCGCAACGCTGGAGGAAGCGCTGAGTCCCTGCCGCCGCGAAGTCACTTTGCTGTTCACGGACATGCGTGGCTCGTCGGTGCTTGCGAGGCAATGTGCGCCCGCTGAGTTCAATCGACTGATGACGGACGTGCTCGCGCTCATTACCGACTGCATCCATCGAGAAGGCGGAGTGGTGATCGACTATGCCGGTGATGGCGTCGCCGCCATGTGGAACGCGCCCGCGAATCAAGCGGACCACGCCGAGCGTGCTGTCCGAGCCGCCTTGAACATCCAGGTCGGATTGCCGCAGCTGTCTCAAACGTGGCGCGGCCAAATCCATCGGGACATCAACCTTTCGATCGGCATTCACACGGGCAAGGCGACGCTCGGCAACACCGGCAGCGCCGACCGGATCAAGTACGGACCACGCGGCGAGGCCGTGTCGCTAGCCAGCCGTGTGGAGTCGGCCAGCAAGGCGTTCTCGACGCCGGTGGTGATCACCGAGGCGACGAGGAGAAGGCTGCTGCAAAACACCAAGTGCCGCCGCCTCGGCAAATCATTGCTGCCAAGTTTCGAGCAGCCGGTGGAGCTTTACGAACCGCAACCATCCGGCGCGAGTGACTCGTCCGCACAGCATGTCACCGACGTCTATGAGCGCGCGCTTGCGTCGGTCGAGCGTGGCGAGCTGCATGACGCTTTGGAAATGCTGCTGGAGTTCGAGCGGACCGGCGCGGATCACGCGCTGGTGGAGACAGCGCTGCAGCACTGCCGAGAACTGATTGCCCACGGCGCCGAGCGTCCCGCGACCCTGGCGCCCGATGCAACGTGGCGAGAGAGCTGCTTCGACGTCTCGCATTTGCTGGCCGCCCAACATGCCGAACGGCCTTAACACCCCGGCTTGCGGCACGCAGTGAACTCTGGCGGAATGCCCAACTATTCCAAGGGCAGCGGCAGCGACACGCTGGCGTTGATACCGGCGGACCGGACGCCCGCTTCGAGGATCTCCTGAGCTGCGCGAGCGTGCTCGGGGTCGCAGAGCGAAAGCAACGGCTGGTCGTCATTGACGCGTTGCACAAAGTGATCCGTGAGGCTCGCGCACTCGGGCGAAAGCGGAGACACCTCGACCTCGGCGCCCTCCGGACAGGCTTCGCTGGCCCAAAGCAGTCGGCCGCCAACCCGCGGCTCCACCAGCAGCGTGCCGTGCTTTCCGTAGATCATCGTCTGATAGCTGCTTAGCTTGCCGATCTGCGACCACGACCCTTCCGCAACGGCCATGGCATCGCCATATTCCATCACGACCAAGCCGTTGTCCTCGACGCAAATGTCCCGCTTGGTGAGCCGCCCGGCGACGCCTGTCACGCGACTGGGGGAGCCCAACACGATCGCCGCCAACAAGGCGCCGTAGCAGCAATAGTCCATCATGGCGCCGCCCTGGCCGTTGCGCCAAGGGTCAAACAGCCAGTCGCAAAACGCCGCGGAACACCCCAATTCGCGAGGCCCGGCGTGAGCGGCGCGATAGCGCACTTGCCAAATCGGTCCTAGCGCGCCAGACGCCGCCATTTGCAGCGCGACTTGCAATTGTGGCCACCAGGCGAACGGCCAGTTGACGATCAATCGCTTGCGTTGGCTGATCGCCGCCGCCAACATCCGATCGGCGTT
>JAGQPF010000513.1 GCA_020426845.1 Planctomycetales bacterium | reverse complement strand
GACGCGTACCGATCCCGGCGCTGTGGATCGAGGAGCTAGACGTTTCACTCGAACAGCTCGCGTACGACGCCTTTGACTTTGATGCTAAGAGCTATCCCGACAAGCTGCTCTACGCCGATTGCCAGCTACGCGAAGACCCCAAGCCGCAGCGCAACACCTTTCCATCGCTCGCTCGGATGGTCAGCGACGGGAATTATCGGATCGGCATTTTTGTCGGCTACGACAAGGATCGCTGGCTCACACCGAACTATCGCCGCGTCTATCACGACGTCTTCAACGCCCTACGCCGCTTGGGATTGACCGCCCCTGGCGTGAGGGTCTTCGACGATCTGAAAAATGTCGGTGCCAACCCGCTAACCCGCACCGTCCGCCGCGACGCCAAGCGCTGGGTGACGATCGAGGTCGAGTTGCACCACCACAACTGGCGAACGCCCGAGGCCAACGAAGCGCTGGTCACGCGCTTGATGCACCAAAGCGACGTCTTTTGGTACATCGGCCACGGCGGCCTCGACGGCCGACTGTACCTCGACAAAGATCGCCAGGTCTTCGTCGACGAGCTCTATCGCTCCTCGATCTACGGCCGAGAAAGCGCACAGCAGCTGTTCGTAATCGCCGCCTGTGAAACCGTCGGCAACTACGCCGATCGGCTTTACGACAAGACCGCCAAGACCCGCGAAACCCTCGACGTGATCTCCGGAGCAGGCGTTCTTCAGAAAGACAGCCTGCAATGGACCGATGAGTTGATCCCCCTCAAGACCGTCAGCCGACAGGTCTGGCAACAAACCGATGGTCTGATCCCCGAACGCGTGACCACCAGCAAGACCTACCTCGACGCGCTCTCCTACGCCGAGATCCTCGAGCACAACGCATTCCGCGCCAGTGACCGCTTCGTCGTCGAAGGCGACGAGGACAATCGCTTGATCGGTCATCCCTTCGCCGACTTTACACGGGTCGGAGCGCAGTGCCGGTACGACGACGACTGCGGCAACCCCGGTGGCAACCGTTGCCTCGGCCATCGCTGCGCCGCGGTGACTATCGGCAGCTGCCCACCGCAGACCAAGCTGCTGGGGCACAGCGGGTTGCAGCTTTTCTGCGGCGCCCGCTAACCGCCAGACACGTCAATCAAGACCCCTACGACCCGGCGCGCGTCGCGTCGATGCCCATCTGCAGCAGTAGGGCCCCCGCGGCGGCGTGCAAGCGCGCTAAGGCCTGGTGCAGCTCGGCAGCGGCCTGCACTTGTCCCTGCTGCTCCTTGACCAACTCGGCTTGCACCGTCGCATAGATGTGCGCCGTCGACTTTCCTGCCGTATAGCGGGCCCGCTCCGCAGCAAGCTTCGATTCCGCTAGCCGCTCGGCCGCTGCGCTCAGCGCCAGTTGTTGTTCGGCTAGCCGCAGCGACCGTAGCGCGACGTTAAGTTCCAGTGCGATGCGTTGTCGCAATGCCGCGAGGTTCGCCTCAGCCTGGCGCAGCGCACTTGCCGCATCTGAAACTGCGGCCCTTGCCTTTCGGTTGCCCAGCGGCAATTCGAGCACGAGGCCTGCGCTCCAACCGACCTGATCCATCTTAAAGCTCGAACCGTAACCACCAGCGATATCGATCAGCCCGGCCGTAGCGCTGCCCACGTCACCGCTCAG
>JAGQPF010000512.1 GCA_020426845.1 Planctomycetales bacterium | reverse complement strand
CGATGCTTTGTTGGCTTTTGTTGACGTCCGCCTCGAGCTGCCAAAGCAACTCGGGAGACTCCAGCGGCGGCGCCGGCGCCGCCGGCTGGGGCGCTGGGCTCAGCTTTGCCAGCGCAGCGTGTCGCGCCTCCGCGTCGACTCCGGTCGCAATCATCAGCGACCACGCCAGCTGCTCGGGCGTCAACGGCTTCAGTGGCCCCGCCCCCAGCAGCTCGGGCCGCGCCGAGGCGGAATCCACCTGGCTTGCTCGCTGGTAAGCGCGGCTGAGCGCGATCTCACGGAGTGTCCTCTGCATGTCATAACCGTGGTCGGCCAAGTCGTTGGCCAGCCACTGCAGCAGCTCCGGATGCGAGTTGGCGGCGGCGGAGTGCACCATGTCAACCGGGTCCACGATGCCCGCGCCCATCATCGAGGCCCACAGCCGATTGGCGATGTTGACTCGGAACGATTCGTTTTGCGGACGAGTCAGCTCGCGGGCGAGCAACTCCATGCGGCTGTAGGTCGGCACGCCGCGAGCGTTCTTTTCCGGTTTGACGCGATAGATCCCTTGGGGATCCTCCAACGGCGGATCGAACAGCTCGCGCTCGTTCAGCACTCGCGGCGAGACGTTGCCCTCCACACCGGTGAACACCGAGGTGAACTTGACCTCGCCCTCCGCTTTCTCGCCCCAGGATGTCAGCTTGGTGCCGGGGTCCTGGAAGAGGTAGGCGCGATTCAAGAAGGCAGAGAGGCCATGGTAGTGCCGCTGCAGATAGTCCTCCACGTTGGGGTGGTCGTGGCATTGCGCGCATTGGAGATCCTTGCCCAGCAGGATGCGGCCGATGTCGCGGACGGTCTCCTCCATTTTCAGCTCGCGGTCCAGCACGAACCTCGCCGCGGGCCGCGTCTGCGGATCCGCGCCGTTGGCGCTCAACAGCTCCACGACCAGCACATCCCACGGCTTGTTCTCGCGAGCGGATTGGTGCAAATAGCCTCGCCACGACGCCAGGTCCACATGCTTGGCCGGCCGACGCTGCATCAGCAGATTGTCCAGCGTGACTTGCCAGTGGCGCGCGTGCTCGGGGCTCCGCAACAACCCGTCAACCAGTCGCTCGCGCTTGTCGGGCAACTGGCTCTCCGGGAAACGACGCGCCTCGTCGGCCGAGGGCACGCGGCCCGTCAGGTCCAGTGTCACTCGCCGCAAAAACTCGGCGTCCGTCGCCTGCGGCGCGAGCGGCTCGCCCGCCTCCGCCGCGCGACGCTCGATCCAAGCGTCGATCACGTCTCGCGGGCGGACGTCTCCGGAGCTCCGCTCCCCGGGTGTCACGGACTCCACGGCCGTCGCCGCGGCAGCGGGCTCGACGGCGCCCAGGCGTGATGCGCACACGATGGTGACGAAGAGCAACGACAGTGCGGCGGTCAACGAGCTGCCGAACGTCTGTCGACAGCCCGGCGCCAAGGGTAGGCGGGCAGACATGATCGGAGTGTCGGTGAGGCTGGAAGGGGAGAGTTGACGGACGGGCGATTTCCCGCGGCGTTCTCTGAGGGGTGTGGGGAAGGTGCATTAATCGTAACACCGTCCGCGGGGATGAGCCAACATCGACCCAAACCCGCGGTCGGCCGCGAACTCGCAGCGGATCACTCCGCAGGCTTGGCTGGCTTGTCTCCGCGAATTTGATAGACCGTCAGGGCTTCCTTGGGATCCGACTTGCCAACGGCAAACCACTTGCCATCGGGTGAGAAAGCAGCGGCTTGCCCGGAAATCGGCAGCGTTCGCAGCCGCTCGCCCGTTGCCGTCGACCAAATCGAATTCGTTCGAGGCTCGCCGTCTGCAGGAAAAGTCCCCAGCAGCGATAGCAGTTGCCCCTCACCGGAAAACACAAACTGTGGCTGGCCGTCGTGGTATCGCCACGGTGCATCGATGACGTGCCGCTCTTGTCTCGTCGCTACGTCGACGATTTTGATCCCCAGCATGTCACAGAGGGCAAGCGATTTGCCATCCGGAGAAAAGCCAACGCCAGCAACTAGATCGGCCGCGTTTCCGTCGACATTGGGATCGGGGTGCTTGCGATTCGGATTGGTGTTTTGATATTCCAACAGCACTTTCCCGCTGTCCACTTCCCAGATCGTGGCGCCGTGCTGTGTGCCGACCGTGGCCAGCTGCCTGCCATCGAAGCTGAGTGCCAGGCTATTGACATGAACACGAGCTCGCATCAGCACCTTTTGCAGCACACGGCCGCTGCTGGTGTCCATCACAACCGCGTGCGCATTGGGGACAGCTCCTCCCAACGCGACGGATCTCCCGAATGCGATGCGAGTCAAGTTGGGAGTGCCCACCAAATGGGAGAGCGTCACCGCGTAGCGAGCGTCGTTCTTGATGTCATCGGGAATCGCATGGCGTTTGACAATCTTTCCGCTGGCGGTGTCCCACAAACAGATGGTGTCATCGATCATGCCAACCACGCGGGTGGCGTCCCGAGACAGCAGCACATTGTTTGCGAACTCGGACCAATTGGATTGCCACTCCAATTCAACCGCGGAAGCCAACTTCCCTTCGTTCAGATTCCAGGTTCGAACCAAGACTCGCAGCCCCTGGCGATTGGAGCTGGAATCCCACGCGAGGCTGGCTAATTCTTGGCTGCCGTGACGAAACGCCAGGCTTTGCACGCTGCGGTGTTCGGGCAAGCGAAAGGCTTCCTGCATGGCAGACGCAGCCGCAATCTCCGCATCTCCGTCGTTTTCATGCGGCGCCGCGCTGGCCGCTTGCGCGGCGGGCTTCGGGTCGGTGTCGCCAGGCGCCCCCGACTGCGCTAGCGACCAATGCGGCCACGTGATGGCAGCAAGCACAGCCATCGTCAAACTGCCTTTCCACGTCCCGTCGCCGCGTACATTCGGTGACAAGACCATTTTCAATCGCCGCTCAAAGGAACGGGTACTGCCCGAGCTCATGGCAAGCACGGGTGTGACGCCGGCCGATCTGGAGTCCGACGAAAGCTGCAAAAGGAGTTTCGCGTAGTGGCGGCGGCATTCCGGGTCGGCAGAGATTGCCAGCGCGTCGCAAGACATCTCGGCTGTTTCTCGCAGCTGTCGCCGGACGTACCAGAACAGCGGGTTCCACCACCAGAGGATGCTCGCGCCCAATTCCAGCCACGTGATCCAGTGATCGCGACGGCGTAGATGAGCCAACTCATGAGCGATGATGCTCCGCGAACGTTCGACATCGGCAACGCTGGATAGCGATTCTGGCCATGCCAGTCGAGTGACTCCGACGCACCACAGAAACGGCGATGGAATGGAACGAAGGACCACAGCCATCGGCGGATTTGTCCGTAGCAAAGTTGCGGCACTGGCGAGTTGTTTGCGTAAATGCTCCGGCGCCGGTTCGCCATTTCGAATCAAACGAGCGCATTGCACAAGTCGCCGCGTTTGTTCGATCTGGCAAGCGATGGCGCCGCTCAGCCACACCCCAAGAGCCGCGAATCGAACAAGCCGGCTCCACCTCGCCCATCCGGCCTCAGCCGTTGCGGTCGTGGCCTCGCCTGGCGCGGAAGCAATCTCCATCGGCGCGGCTGCGGAATCCGTCGAGCCAATTTCAGTCGGAGCGAAAGGCGGCGTCGGAGCAGCGACGTTCTCGATCGTTGGTGTCCGCTGCATGGAGCCAACCTGATGTTCGGAGTCCTGCGCCCATACGATGCTTCGCAACTCATCAACACTCCATGGCCAGACAACGATCGGCGGTGTGATGAATTTCACCAGAATCACCAGCCACAACAGATGCTGCACCGCCGGCCGATCGCGAAACAAGCAACATGCAAGAAGCACACATGGAATCATCAACACGGCAGCCAATGAGTTCTGGCCGAACCACCACAACAGCTCGTTCATTTCCCACCTCGCTTCTTAGTCGCTGGCTTGATTGAATCGATCATCTCACGAAAGCGAGCAAGTTCGTCTGCCGAGAAGTGATGTTGCTGGGCGAACGCCAGCACCAGTGGCAACGGCTCGCCGTCGCACAACTCGCTGGCCAAATCGTTCATCCTCGCCCGCATTTCGTCCTCGCGCGATACGGCTGGTTCGAAGACAAACGCGTGCTGACTCTTGTCACATGACACATAGCCTTTCTTTTCCAGTCGCTGCAACAACGTAATCACTGTCGACCGCGACCACTCCTGGCCGGCCTCCGTGAAGGCCCCCAGCACATCCTTGACCCCCATGGGCCCACGATCCCACAGGACCTTCATCACCGCCTGTTCCGCGTCGCTCATTGGCAAGCGTTCCGGTTCTGCCGTCATCGCTTCCTCCGCTCGGGGTGTGTTTTGTTGACGCTATGTAAACATATCGACGTGTCGACGTGGTGTCAACATTTTTTCGTGAGTGGACGGAGAACTCGGGATCGCGCATGCGAAATGGGCGAAAAAGGGGACCGTGTGTTAGATCCGGAATGCGGCAGAGTCGAGACTGCGTATTCCCGTCGATGGAAGGCCGTTCCCGTTGCCGGTGGGGTCTTTTTCGGCAGGCTGTTAGGATGGCGGAAACAAGACCCCTCCTCGTGATTGCTCCGCTGATCTGATGACATCTTCACTGCGCCCCTTCATCCTCGACGCTTCGCCATTACGCCACGCGCCTGCGAGTTGCCGACGAAACGGCATTGCGGAGCAATTGTTGCGAGTTTGGCTCGTGCTTATGGGGCCGTTGGTCGCCTTCGCTCAGCCGGCGGCGACCAATGAGGCGTATCCGGACACGGCGCGGCTGATCGAGAATCCCGGGCCGGCGGAGCTGCACGTTCCGCTCGCCTCCAACGCCATCCGCACCAGCCTCAATCGAGCGTTGAACTTCTTGGAGCGAGGTCATCATGAGGAGGCGGTCGATCTGCTGATTCGTTTGGTTGAATCATCGGGTGACCCGTTGGTGCCGCGAGTTGACCAGCCCGGTTGGATTCCCGTTCGCCGCCGCTGTCAACAATTGTTGTGCTCGCTGCCGGCCGACTCGGAAGCCTTGCGGATCTATCGCCGCCAGGTCGATCCGCTCGCGCGTCAGTGGCTGGAGCAGGGCAGGGAAGGGGACAACGCGGCGCTGCGCCACCTCGCCGAGAACTTGCTGGCCAGCAGCTACGGTGACGAGGCGCTGCTGGCGCTGGGAGATGTTGCCCTGCAGCAAGGTGAGGTGGACGTGGCCCGCCGGCATTGGAGCGGGATTTCTCCCGGGCTTTCGGCTCCGCTAGCGCCGCCCGGTTGGACGGGCTTGCAGCCCGGCGGTCCGCTCTGGCCGGTCGCGGCACGAATCGCCGATGACGCGGCGCACGACTGGCCCGATTTGGCGGCGGTGCTGGACGCCGAGCGACCCGGGCAGCGAGACATTTGCGGCGACACCGAGCTTCCGCTCGCCGAGCTTCGCGCCCGTTTCGTGCTGGCATCCGTCGTCGAGGGGAATCGTGAGCGAGCAGCTGCCGAGCTCGCGTTGCTGGAGGCGCTGCATCCGGGCGCCGCCGGGAAGCTGGGCGGCGCCACGGGGCCTTTGGCGCCACGCTTGCGGCAGTTGCTCGAGCAAAGCGCGGGTTGGCAAGCTGTCCCAATCAGCAGGGACTGGCCGATGATTGGCAAGCAGCCTCGCCGCAGCGGCAGAGCGCGCGACGCCATCGAACTGGGCGAGCGGCTTTGGAGCCTGCCCTTGGAGAAGATCGAAGCGCCGTTCGAGCGGCTGTTGCGCGGCTACCGACGCCCTGGCGAGCCGCAGGGTTTGTGTCCATATCATGTCAGTGCCACGGGAGACGTGGTGGCGGTGGTCGAGCCACAGCGTGTGCGGCTGATCCATTTGCGAACCGGCGCCGCGCGGTTCGGCAGTGGCGAAGGCGAGGTTTGGCGCGCCGAAGAGTGGCAACACGAGTTCCAGCGGTTGTCGGCGCCGCATGCTGGCACGCCGTTTTACGACGCCACCATCGCTCAGGGCCGACTGTTTGTGCGCCGTGGCTCGCCGCTGACCAGTTCGGCGAATCCCGACAACCTGCGCGGCTCGCAATGGCTGGCGATGGACTTGAGCCGGCAGGGCCGGCAGCTCGGCAATTTTCCCGTGGTTTGCCAGCCGGACCAGCCCTTGGACGATCCGTCGGGCTGGAGCTTCGACAATGCGGCGCCGTTGCCGGTCGGCGGACACGTGTTCGGTGTCGCGCGGTGGAACGACGGCGTTCGCTCGACCCTCAGTCTCGATTGCTACGAGATTGCCACGGGGCGACGTCGCTGGCGCACCCGGCTGGCCGGCGGCCGCACATGGGCCCAGCTAGCGCAATCGCCCGAGGACCCGGTCTGGAATGAGTTGTCCGCGACACCCTTGGCCGCTGCCGACGGAGTGATCTACATCT
Source organism: Planctomycetales bacterium (assembly GCA_020426845.1). GTDB lineage: Bacteria > Planctomycetota > Planctomycetia > Pirellulales > Pirellulaceae > JAGQPF01. The sequence goes on along the minus strand of JAGQPF010000512.1, from coordinate 29,672 downwards.
GCACGTCGTTGGGCGTGGTGTCCGCCGTCAACGCCGAGTCGGGCGAGATACTCTGGGAAACGCCGTATCGACGCGCGCGGCCCAATAGCCACGAGCGTCAAGGGCATGCGGCAAGGGGCAGTTCTCCGTGCATGGTGCTGGGGTCGTTGCTGATCGTGGCGCCCCGTGACACGGGCTGCATCATCGCCTTGGATCGCTTCGACGGCGGGATGGTCTGGTCCACGGACGCCGAGCTCACCGAGGACATCGTCCATCTCGTCGGCGGCGACGATGCATTCGTTGTCGCGGCGGGAGATCGTCTGCACTGGATCGACGCCCGCACGGGTCATGTCGTTTGCCGATTTCCAAGCGGGGGCTCGCAGAGCGGCTCACGGGCCGGCCCGCGGCCGCGCGGCGCCGGTCGTCCGTTGATCGCGGGCGAAACGATTCTCTGGCCCACGACGGACCGCCTCTTTTCGTTTCGTTTGCGCCCCGTGTTGTCAGCTCCACCGTTGTCCCCGGGCATGGCGCCGGGCGCCGCATCCGCAACGACGCCGGGGCGTTGGCAACCGTTGGGCATCGGCTCTCCATTCGATCTTCGACTGCGAGCAGCGCGCGGCGGACATCTCTCGCTGGTCGACGACGTGCTGTTGATCGCCGGCACGGATCACCTGACCGCGATCGCTGTTACAGCCGCGACAGACCCGTCCGCTGCCGTCGCCGCCAACAGCGAAATTCCGCCCGGGCGAGACTGAGCCGGGTGACGGTCGCCGTCCGGCGTGCCACAATCAACCATTAGCACCCGCCCCGATCCGCCCTAATTCGCGTCATTGTCCGCGTCATTGTCAGCGCCCTTGTTCGCGGCCGGACCAATGTTACGCATCTGCTCATCTGCTCTTGGGGGCAGAACGCATGAATCGAGACGGGCCCCTACCGGAGACCATTGATGCCTGAAACTCGGGACGACTTGCAGGCCGCCGCCGAACTCCATGACGCGTTTGAGCGTTTGACGCGGGAACTCGCCAAAGTCATCGTCGGCCAGCAGTTGGTGGTCGAGGAGTTGTTGATTGCGTTGTTCGGCGGAGGGCATTGCCTGTTGGTCGGCGTACCCGGCCTGGCGAAGACGTTGACGATCCGCACGCTCGCGGCCGCCTTGTCTTTGGATTTTTCGCGGATTCAGTTCACGCCCGATCTGATGCCCGCGGACATCACCGGCACCGAGGTGATGCACGAGGATCGCTCGACAGGAGAGCGAGGATTTCGCTTTCTGCCCGGGCCGGTCTTCGCCAACGTGGTGTTGGCCGACGAGATCAACCGCACACCGCCCAAGACGCAGGCCGCGTTGCTCGAGGCGATGGAGGAGGGACAGGTCACCGCCGGCGGCAGTCGCCATCCGTTGCCGCAACCGTTCTTCGTGTTGGCCACGCAGAATCCGATTGAGCAGGAGGGGACCTATCCGCTGCCCGAGGCGCAGTTGGATCGCTTCATGTTTCAGGTCAAAGTCGACTACCCGAGCGAGGAGGACGAGCTGCAGATCGTGCAGCGCGCGTCAGGTTCGCGCGCCGAGGTGACCAAGGTGCTGGCGGCCGAGGAGATCCAGCGTTTGGGGCAAGTCGTGCGCGACGTGCCGGTGGCCGAGCATGTCGCCAAGTACGCTCTGCGGCTGGCACGGCGCACGCGCAGCGGCCGCGAAGGCGCGCCGGACTTTATTGAGCAGTACGTGCTTTGGGGCGCCGGGCCGCGCGCCAGCCAGCACCTCGTGCTCGGCGCCAAATCGCGAGCGGCTCTGCACGGCCGGCAGTTCGCCACGTGTGAGGATGTCCGCGCCGTCGCGCTGCCGACGCTTCGGCATCGCATCAAAACCAGCTTTCGCGCCGATGCCGAGGGCGTGCTGGTCGACGACCTGATTGATCGGCTCGTGCGGGAAACCCCCGAGACGGAACGCTGACTCGCGCCACAAGGACGTTGAACGTGGAGACTCCCGAACGATATTTCGATCCCCAGCTGATCGCGCGGCTGCACGGCCTGCGGCTGAGGGCGAGCCATGTCGTCGAGGGCTTCGTCGCCGGCCTGCATCGCAGCCCGTTCCGCGGCTTCTCCATTGAATTCGCCGAGCACCGCAACTACGCGCCGGGAGACGACCCGCGGTATCTCGATTGGAAAGTGCTGGCTCGCTCGGATCGGTTCGTTGTGAAGCGATACGAGGATGAGACCAATCTGGTCTGCCACATGCTGCTGGACGTCAGCGAAAGCATGACGTATCGCAGCGAGCTTGCGCCGTGGTCGAAGCTGGAATATGCGCAGTGCGCGTTGGCGGCGTTGGCCTATTTGATTTTGCTCGGGCAAGACGCCGTGGGTGTCATGTCGCTGGACGACGAGATCCGCGCCCAGTTGCCCGCGTCGCGCTCCGCGGAGCAACTGCGCCAGCTGTTGGAGATTCTCGAGCAGCCCGGCGAACCGACGTTCTCATTCGCGCGGCGCCCCGACTTGTCGGCCGCCTTGCATCGGGCGGCGGAGCAGCTGCAGCGGCGCGGGGTCGTGTTGCTGATCAGCGATTTGTTGGACGACCCCGACCGGCTGCTGGGAGCGTTCGCCGCTTTGCGACGCCAACGCCAGGACCTGATCGTCATGCACCTTCAGGATCCCGCCGAGGAGCAGTTTCCGTTCGACTCGCCCACGCTGTTCCACGGTCTCGAGGGGATCGAGGATCTGGTGATCGACGCACACGCGCTTCGAGCGGCCTATCTTGAGGCACAGCGCGAGCACGCGGAGATGCTCAAGCAGGGCTGTTTGGCCGAGGGCGTGGATTACGTCGCGATGCGGACCGATCAGCCGTTGGATGAGGCGCTGGCAAGCTACCTGGCGCGACGCGCGCAGCGGGTGAGGTGAGCGGCATGCACGATCCGCCAGCGGTTGCAAGACAGGCTTTGTTTGCCGTCTGGGGCATGAGCCACGCTTGGATGTTGCTTTGGTCGCTGGCTGCGGCGGCGCCAATCTTGATTCATCTTTGGAACCGCCGTCAGCGCCGCGAGGTGGTCTGGGCCGCGATGCGATTTTTGGAAGCGGCGGTCCGCAAGAATGCGCGGCGGTTGCGAATTGAACGCTGGCTGTTGTTGACGCTGCGAGTCTTGCCGCTGCTGTTGCTCGGGTTGGCATTGGCCGATCCCGTCGCTCCTTGGCGCGGCGTCGGGCCTGCCGCCGGCGAGCCGGTGCACCATGTGATCGTGATTGACGCCAGTTACTCGATGGGGGTTCGAGCAGCCGGCGCATCGGCGAGCGACGCGTTGCCGCTTGATGGCTCCGCCGACACTCCGTTTGAACGGGCCAAGCAAGCTGCTCGACAGTTGATTGCCGCCGCGCCTCCGGGCGACGCGTTCTCCATCGTGCGAATGACGGATGCCCCGGAGCTGTTGACAACATCGCCAACACGCGACGCTCAAGAGGCGTTGGCGGAGCTCACGGGACTGGAATTGAGCGATGGCGGCGCCGCTGTCGGCGCGACGCTCGCGCTGGTCTTCAACTTGTTGGAGCGCAACCGCCAGCCGTCGCAGCCGTGGCGACAAGAGACTGTCTGGCTGTCCGATCTTTGCCGCGTCACTTGGTCCGAGGCGGAGGACCCCGCCTTCCAGAACCAACTCGCCGCGATGTCCGAATTGGCGACCACTCGGCTCGTCTCTGTCGGCGTTGCCGTTGTGCCTCGAAACCTGGCCGTGACGCAACTTGGCATTCGCGAGCCGCTGCCGGTGATCCACTCGCCCTTCACGGTGGAAGTGGCGGTACAATCGCATCACGGTGGCGCAGCGGAGGGGACATTGACGCTGTTGATGGACGGCGAAGAAGTCGCCACACGCGCGCTGCAGCCACCTGAACAAGGCGTGCAACAGCTGTCCATTCCGCTGGTGGTTCGCGAACCCGGTGAGCATTGGCTGGAAGCTCGCGTCGATGCCGACGCCCTAACCGCAGACGACCAGCGCCGCCACTGTTTTCTGGTCCGCGACCGTCTTCGCGCGCTGGCGGTCGAAGGCCGTGCCGGCGATGCTCGTGAGCTGGCGCTGGCATTGGCCCCGACCACCGACGGGCCGCTGCAAGTGGACGTGCGATCGGAAGCAGCTTTGGTTGAGACGGAATTGTCCGACTATGACTGCGTGATCCTTTCCAACGTCGCGCGACTCGGCGCCAACGAGGCCCGCCAACTGGCTCGCTATGTGTCCTCCGGGGGAGGGCTGTTGGTGTTCTTGGGCGACCAAGTGCAGGCAGATGGCTACAACAGCCGGCATGTCGCGGCTCGCGAGGACGCTGCGACAGCCACCGGCGCGAGAAGCGCGAGCGGCGCGACCGGGCCGGCGTCCAACGAGACGCTGACACCGCTGCTACCCGCGCGAATTGGCGACCTCAAGACAGAGCATCAGGGCGTCGACCCGCTCGATTATCGCCACGCGATCGTCTCCGTGTTCCGTGGACACGAGCGGGCCGGTCTGCGATCAATGCCCGTCAATCGCTATTTTATGCTCGAGCCGGTTGAGGACGCCGAAGTTGTATTGCGGCTGGAGAATGGCGACCCGCTGTTCTTGTCGCGACTGTGGGGCGACGGGCGTTGTGTGTTGTGCGCGACCGCCGGCTCACTGCAGTCGAGCTTTCAGCGATTGGATGCGCCGACTGCGACCGATGGCAATCCGTCGCCGCCAGCGGAGTTGCCATCGATTGGCCAGGAGCCGTGGACGGCGATGCCACAATGGCCGAGCTTCCTGCCGTTGATGCAACAGCTGTTCATCCATCTGGCGTCCTCGCCCGGGCCTGCGCTGAATGTGACCGTGGGTGCTCCGTTGCATGGGTTCGCCCGGCGCGAGCCCGACCTCGAACTGCTGACACCGGGAGGTCAGCGGCACCAGTTAGGGCTGGACGTTGACGGCCGTTGGTTTTTCGCCGAAACCACGCAGCGCGGGTTGTACCGGGTTCGCTCGAGGTCGAGACGCCCCAGCTCGCCCGACGCGAGCAATGTGGACTCCACCTCGTCGGTCGATGCGTCGGTTGCCTATCGCGCGGTGAACGTCGACACCCGGGAGAGCGATCTGACTCCGTTGGACTCGGCCCGCCTGCCCAAATTGTTGCAGCCCGACACTGGACAACAGGTGCTGACGGAATCGCGTGCCGACGCGAGTCTGTTTCGCTGGCTGCTGGCGACGATGTTTGTCCTGTTGCTCGCCGAATGCTGGTGCTCGAGCCCACGCGCCAGCAGGCAGGGAGCGGCGCGATGAGACAGCTTTCCCGGTGGCTCGGACTGGACGGCGACGGCGAACGGAGCCTGCAATATTCGTGGCCTCTGCCAGCCTGGTTGACGATTCTGCTGGCACTGGCGACCGCCGTGTTTGTCCTGCGTTGCTATCGGAGTCAGATTCGCGCGGCGCTCAACATGCATGACTCGCAACCGTCCTCCAGCGAGCGTCGCCGAGCGCGGCGATGGCTGCGACTGTTGCCGCTGCTGCGATTGGGCTCGCTGGCTGTATTGGCGTGGATGATGTTCGGCGCCTCCTGGCGTCGCTATGAGACCGACTTGCCCGAGCTGTTGTTGGTTGTCGACGACTCGCAGAGCATGGCGCAGGTCGACGGCGCCGAGGGCTCGCCGGCCAATCGGTTTGAGCAGGTGCGGCAACGGTTGCTGGATGACGACGGTCGCCGACTGCGACGACTGAGCCAGCGTTATCGGCTGCGTTTGCTGTTTCTGGCCGACGACCTGCGCGACGCGGGCGCCGGCGACATTCAGAAGGCCTTGCGTCAGGCGACATTGGCTCCCACGTCGCGCCGCGCGGCCACGCGTCTGGGCGACGGCTTGTCGGAGCTGTTGGCGGCTCAGCGGACGCGAACCACCGCCGCGATGTTGGTCTTCACCGACGGAGTCAACACGGTGGGCCGGTCGTTGCGCGACGCGGCGGACGATGCCAAACGTCGAGGCGTGCCGCTCTGGTTCGCGGGAGTGGGCAGCGAGCAATTCGAACAGGATCTGCGATTGGCCGACTTGGTGTATCCAACGACCGTCTTTCCCGGAGACCTGGCGCAGCTGCACGCCAAACTGTATCTCCAGGGCGGCAGGCAGCAGGGCTCCCATGGCGACACCGCCATGGTGCAACTGCGCGATGGCGATCGCGTGCTGGACGAAGTTGAAGTCGCTCTGGACCAACAGGAAGGCGAACGCGCGGCCGGCAGCGTGAAACTCTCGTACCGCGCCGAGCAGCCTGGCGACCACGTCCTCAGCGTCGTGGCCGTTGCTCGAGAGGGCGAACGCAACTTGGCGAACAATCAGGTTCAAGCCGAGATCTCCGTGCGCGACGAGACGATTCGCGTTTTAATGCTGCAGGGGCACCCCTCGTTCGACTTTCAATTCCTGCGCAATCTGCTGAGCCAAGGGCTGCGGCGCGACGAGGGGGACTCGGCGTTTGCCCTGACGACGGTGCTGCAGGACAGCGATCCGGAGTACGCCAGCCAGGACGCGCACGCGGCGCGTGTGTTCCCGGCCACTCGTGACGAACTGATGTCCTACGACGTGCTAATCATCGGCGACGCCGATCCGGGCGGTCTTTCGCAGTCGCAGCAGGAGGACATTGTTGCTTTCGTCGAACAGCGGGGCGGCGCCTTGGTGTTGTTGAGCGGACCGCACTTCTTGCCGCGGGCCTGGCGCGAGACGCCGTTGGAGCCGCTGCTGCCGGTGGATCTCGGCAATGCGGAGTTTCCGCACGAGGAGGCGCTGCTGGACCGCGAGTGGCCTGTGCGGCTGACGTTGTTGGGCGCCGACGCGCCCCACCTGCAACTCAGCGACCGCCCCGAGGACAATGATGCGCTGTGGCGCAAGATGCCGCCGCTCTATTGGCTCGTCCGCGCTCCGGCCAAACCGGACGTGCGAGTGCTGCTGACCGCCCCGCGTGGCGACGGCCAGCCGGACTCACCTGTCGTCTGCTCGCGTTACTACGGCGCTGGGCTGGTTCACTTTCACGCGACGGACGAGAGTTATCGCTGGTCGGCGCACCCGGCGGGACGCCAATTTTACGCGCGCTACTGGCTACAGACATTGCGTCAGCTGAGTCGCGCCAAACTTGGGGAAAGCGATGGCGTCGAGCTGGCCACGGACGCCGAACGCTACGCGCGGGGCCAGTCGGTGCGATTCCGCGTCAAGTTCTCCAACCTGCGGGCAGCGCCGGCTGAAAGCGACGGCGTGTTGTTGTCGCTGGAGAGCGGCGGGCGCCGGCGGCAATTGCGACTGCAGCGCTCCGGACAGCGTCGCGAGCTGTTTGAAGGTCGTTTGGATGAGTTGCCCGACGGCTCCTATCGAGCTTGGCTGGCCGATCCGGTCAGCCCCGGCGCCTTGCCCACCTGTTCGTTTGTCATCGAGCCGCCGCAGTCGGAGCAGACGCGATTGCGAACGGACCTCGAAGCCATGCGAGAAGCGGCGAAGGAGACGGGCGGCCGGGCCGTGATGCTGCCGCAATTGGACGACTTGCTCGACGACCTGCCGTCGGGGCGCCAGCTTCGCATTCGCCCACTTCCGCCCCAGCCGATTTGGAATTCCTGGTGGGCCGCCGCCGCGCTGGTCGCGTTGCTGACGGGCGAGTGGCTGCTGCGTCGGGCCAACGGCTTGCCGTAGCGTTCGACCAACGGCTCGCCATATGGTGCGACCAAAGGTGCAACTAGCGTCTATCGGCTTGCCGCTGGGGATCGGTACGCCAGCACGTCCATGCGTTCGGCAAACAGCTGGTAGCCCAAGGCGGCGAGCATCTCGGCAATCTCGTTTCGCTGTGGCTTGGTCATGTGGTGCTGTTCGTAACGCACGATGGCCGGCTGGAGCGCGCGGTAATCGACCATCTTGAGAATCTCGTAGTCGAAGCCCTCGGCGTCGACCTGAAGCAGGTTCGGCTGCGCAATCCCGGTTCGCTCGAGCAGTTCCGAGAATGTAATCGCGTCGACCTCCACCTCGACAATGTCGCTGGCGGGCACACTATGTTTCTTCAAGTGCTCGGGATCGAAGGAGCAGAGGCTGCTCAGCCGGCTCCGCTGGGTGTACATCGTAATTTTGCCGGGTCGATGGGCGATCGCTGCGTTGACGAATTGCAGCTGCGGCTGGTCCGCATAGGTCTCTTGCAGCTTCTCGAACACGACTGGCTGCGGCTCGACCAACGCGCCGCGGAGACCGAAACGACAGATCGTGTCGTGCAGCATGTCGTTGCCGTCGAAGGCGCCGATTTGAATGAACCGGAACTCGTCCGGGCTGCGGCCCCACAGTTCGTTGGCAATCAATCCCGGCAGCAGGTCACGCAGTCGCAGTTCGGGCTGCTCCACAGTCACGCGCGGCCAGTAGTTGCGTTGTAGTCCGATGGCGTACAGCAGCAGGTCCCGCATCCGACGATGCTTGAGTTTCATGACAACACCTGTTCGCGCAGGAAGGTAGTGGACCGTCAAGATTGTTGGAAGGGCCGCGACCGCGGATTTGGGGCGGTGTCCGACCCGTAGTTTCAAGATTGACGGAATACGAGAGGAAGGATGAACGAGCAAGCGGGCCTCCATCGCAGGCGACCCTTGTGAGGCCTGGTGGGCCTGGAGTCGTGGGTCAGGCCGCGTCCTGTGCCTGGAACGCTGCCGAGTCGCAGGTGGGTGACACGTTCCAGGCAGGATGGACGAACCCGAACTCATAGCCGCGCGGCGAGACAAAGAAGCACTGCATGCCGGCCTGCTTGATGCGTTGAATCAGCTGCATGCCCTCTTGAAACGAACGAGTCGGGTGGTTGTAGTGGATCTCCACTAACAATTGTCCGATGGGCAAGCCGGCGCCGAGCAGCTCGGGGATCGCGTCGAACTCACTGCCTTCGATGTCCAGCTTCAGCACGTCGATTCGCGTGTGCCCGAGCTCCGCGGCGATGGTCGCCAGCCGCCGCACCGGACAGGACACCTTTTGGTGGCTGGAGCGAGTGAACTTCTGACGGTCCTGCGAGTAGTGCATGCGGCCCGGCTTCTTGGGCGGATAGAACTCCAGCAGGCCGTCGCGATGGGAGAGCCCACAAGCGTGAAACTGGAGGGCAGGGGGTGTGTCCTGAGCCTCGAACCACGCCACCGACTCGGGCGTAGGATCGAATGCGTGCACCGTCACGCCAAACTGCTCGATCATGCCGAGGTCCCAGGCGATATTGTCGCCCACACCGAACGAGTACACGACGGCGTCGCGGTGCAGCAGCTCGGGCAGCACTGGCCAGCCACCCCGCTCGCCGCCCGGCAGGCAGGTCGTGGCGTTCAGGTCCTGCAGCTGTTGCCGCCGCAGACGCGCTGTGCGGATTGCTTGTTTGATCTGTTTCAGCATGGGTACCGTCCTTGGTCGCCGCCGATGAATGACAGTCTGTTCGGAAGCGATGGAAAACAGGCTGTGTGGGTCAGGTGGAATGATGTGTCGCGGCGCCGGTCAGCAGCGGAGGTGACACAGTCGCGTCCGTTGTCTGCGGCCGCCCTTGCCGAGATCGCTCGCGGCGCTCCAGCTCCCACAGCATCGCGTACTTGAGGAACACGCCGTAGGCGCCCATGCCGCTGATCAGCAGTCCGACTCGTCCGTCGAGAAATCCGCGTTGAAAGATGTACTGCCGCAGGAACCGCCACGCCGGCCGGCAAACCATCGGCACGACGCCCGCGCGTTTATTGGCTTTCCGCAAGTCCTCGGCGCCCCACACGGCGTACTGGGTCAGCTTGGCCGCAAAGTGTGCCAGCGAGCGATAGGTGTGGTGCTCGAGCACGTGTTCCAGCAACTGAGTGCGATCGCGAGGCACATCCAGCGCCGCGTGCACGCGCCGTTCTTGATAGCGACACTCGCGGCGGAACAGCCGGCGGACGGTGTCGTTTTGCCAGCCGGAGTACCTGACCGGCTTCCCGAGAATGTAGCTTTGGCGCCCGATCTCGAACGCCAGCAAGGAAGTGGATTCAAGCGTCTCTCGCTTGAGCTGCAACACTTCGAGTTGCAGCGAGGCGGTCATCCGCTCGTCGGCATCTAGCAACAGAATCCACTCATGGGAGGCCTGAGGTATTGCCCAGTTTTTGAAGTCGGCCGAGCAACGATACTCGCGCTCGATCACACGACAATCGGGATCCCGGCGGACGAGCTCGAGCGTTCCGTCCGTCGAGCCCGAGTCGGCGATCAGGATCTCATCGGCCACGGCGCGGACGCTGTCGATGCAGGCCATGATATTGGGCTGCTCGTTCTTGCAGGGAATAATGACGGTCAGCGAGGAGGACATGTACGCGCCTCACATTCTTTGTTGGAATCATCGTTTCTCGTCGAACATCAAGCGACGAGCACATCCTTGTACAGCTGGTGGGTGCGCTCGGTCATGCGCTCCACCGAGAACTCGCTTTCAATCCGCTGTTGCGCTGACGCGGCGAGCCGCTGCCGCAGCGAATGATCCTCAACCAAACGTCGGATTGCCGCTGCCAGGGCCGCGGGCTGCTCGGGCTCGACCACGAGGCCGTCTTGCTCGTGCCGCACCAGCTCGGGCATCCCGCCGACATTGCTGATCACGGGGCATACGCCGCGAGACATAGCCTCCATCAATGACTTGCAAAGACCTTCGCGGCGCGACGGCATGACAAACAACGAGGCATTGCCGAGCAACCGTTGAGCGTTGGGCACGGGGCCGAGCAAATGCACTCTGTCTCGCAGCGCCGGCGACTTCGCCAGTTCGGAGATGGCCTGATCTCGAACCTCGCCGATCAGCGCAAAGTGCAACGGCCCCGAGTGCATGGACTCGCCTCGGGCGCCATTGACGCCCGGGAAGGTGTCGCCCTCGAACAGCTGTTTGGCGGCTGCTAGCAACACATCGACACCCTTGACCGGACGGATGTTGCCCACGAACACTGCGACAAATGCATTGGCCGGAATGCCGTATTGCTCCCAGGTCTGCTCTACACCCGGCGACGGCACGAGCCCAAGGTGAATCGTTCGCAACACGGGGCGGCTCACACCGCTTTGTTCCAGGCCGCTTCGGCAGCTGTCGGAAATGCAGCTGACCGCCTTCAGCCGAGGGTGCAGAAAGGTCAGCCAGGAGGCGGGATCCAGTTTCCGCACCGGGTCCATGATGCCCCGGTAGCCAACAATGGCCGGCGCGGCTGGCAGCCAGGTCGTGGCGAGCATGGCCCCGGCCATGGTGCGGCTTGTGAACGCGTGGACCACATCGTAACGCTGCCGTTGCAGCTCGCGCCGCAGGACGCGCACCGCTTGCCAATCGAGCTTGCTCCGAAATTGCAGCGGCCGGACATCGATGCCAGCGTCCTTCAAGTCCAGCTGTCGTTTGGACTCGGGCTCGCACATCACTGTCAGCTCCACGTCAGGGCGCGCGGCGAGCTGCACGGCCATCTCCGTGGCGCCGACGTTGAGATTGTGGAACAGCTGGAGCAGTTTCATGGACGGTCAGGCGGCTTGGTGGCGACACAAGAGTCTTTGGGCGGCGGCGATGACATCCGCGGAGGGAATGTCGTTCATGCAAGCGTGGTGGGGAAATGGGCAGCGCCGCTTCATGCACGGGGCGCAAGCGACGGGGCGGCGAACCAGCTCCACCGCCTCGCCTCGCCAAGGGCAGGTCTTTAAGTGATTCGTCGGCCCGAAGATCGCCACGAGCGGAGTGCCCAAGGCGTTGGCAATATGCATGGGCCCCGAGTCGTTGGTGACCAGCAGCTCGGCTCGGTCCAACCACTCCATCAGCTCTCGCAGCGAGGTCTTGCCCACGAGATTGCGATGTCCCGCGACGCCCCACTCGATCAACCGTCGCTCGATGTGGTCGCCCATCTCGCGCTCGCCGGGGCCGCCGACGATCACGACGTCATGAGACTTGCCCAGAGCGCGAGCCACTTCGGCGAATCGGTCCGGTGGCCAGCGTTTGGCACTGCCGTAAGTGGCGCCGGGATTGATCGCCACGAATGGCCGGTGGCTCGGGGACGCCAAGTTTGCCGGGCTCTTGCGCCAGGGCGTCGGCAGGCAGGTGGCGCCGGTCGAGGTCGCTGTGCCGTCGGGCGAAATCACGTGATCCGCGATCCGTTGGTAGAACTCGGCGACATGCAGCTTGTTGTCAATCGTGACAGCTTGAGTCAACAACGCGTCAGCGAGGCCGCGGCGGGCGCCGACTCTCACGGGCGCGCCGCTGGCGGATAGCATCAGCCGAGTCGGAAAACTGGCGGTAAAGGCGACGCCCCAGGCAAACGGTCCGTGCTCGCGCCGCAGTCGCCGGCCGAGCCGCCAGTTGCCGCCGGCGCGTCGCCAGCCCTTGCTGGGATCGGCCACGACATGAGCATCCAGGCCGCTCAACATTTCCGCCACCGCCGGCGAACCAACAACGACCGCGGCGGAGTCCCGGCCAAGCCGGTCGCGAGCGTGGTCGAGCAAGCATCGCAGGGCGGGTGTCGCCATCACGGCGTCGCCCAGCCAGTTCGGCATGCGGATGAGTGTGTTCATGATGGACGAGAGTCGTGTGGGCCGTCAGCCAGGCGTTAAGCACGCGTTAAGCAGGCGTTAAGCAACTTTGTTGATGCGATGAATGGACTGCGTGGTCGACTTGCCGAAAACGAGCGGAATCAGCCGCACCTCATCGACCAACTCGCGGCCCACCACTTCATGCAGCGCGTAGTCGGCGCCCTTGGTCAGGACATCCGGGCGGATTTTCCGAATCGCCTCGTAGGGCGTGTCCTCTTCGAACACGAACACGTAGTCGACGTGGCTGAGCGCCGCCACGATCTGGCTGCGGTCGGAGTGGCTGAAGACGGGACGCTCGGGCCCTTTGAGTCGGCGGACACTGTCATCCGAATTGATGCCGACAATCAGCACATCGCCGCATTGCCGGGATTGCCGCAAGTAGCTGAGATGCCCGACGTGGAGCAAGTCGAAGCAGCCGTTGGTGAACACCACTCGGCGTCCGCGCGCCTGGAGGTCCCGAGTGATCTCGGCCAGCTCTTCCACGCTTTTCAGGTGGGATCCGATGGCCGGCGCCTCAAGTTCGTGGGCGGCGACGCAGGCGGTGCCGAACTTCTGCACCGAGACGCCAGCCGCCAGATTGGCGATGCGGGCCGCCTCTCCCATGGATTTGCCGTTGGCCAACGCCCAGCCGAACGCGGCAAGTGTCGTGTCTCCGGCGCCGGTGACGTCGACCACGTTGGTGGCTGTCGCGTCGCATTGCGTAAGGTCGTCGCCAACCAACGTCAGGCCTTGAGCTCCCTGTGTGATCAGAACGTGGTCGACCTGCAGACGCTGCCGCAGCGACTCGGCGGCCAGTTGGAGCTCGCCGCTGTCGCGGATCGGGCGTCCGGTCAGGTTGCGGGCCTCGATCAAGTTGGGTTTGAGCACCGTGGCCCCCGCGAACTTGTCGATGTCGTGTTTCGGGTCGACGACCACGGTGACGCCGTGCTCGCGGCAACAGCGGACGGCGTGTCGAGCGATCCGCTCGGTGACAACTCCTTTGGCGTAATCCGAGATCAGCACGATGTCGGCCTCCGGCACGACGCAATCGATCAGTCGCTCCAAGCGTGCCTCGGTCGACTCATCGATTGGCGCACGTGTGTCCCAGTCAACTCGCACCACTTGCTGACCGTCCACAACGACGCGCGTCTTGACGGTGGTGGGGCGATTTGTCGTGAGGACAATTCCGTCAGCGGCGATGCCTTGTGACTCGAGTTCGCTGCGCACCCAGCGCCCGTCGAGGTCGTCGTCCATCGCCGAAAGCAGCAGCACGTCGGCCCCTAGTGACCAGACGTTGTTGGCAACGTTCGCGGCGCCGCCCAACCGGCGCTCCTCGCGAGCGGCGTCGACCACCGGCGCAGGCGCCTCCGGGTTCACGCGAGTCGTGCTGCCATGGATGTAGTGATCCAGGACAATGTCACCGAGAACGACGATCTTGGCGGGAGTCTTCATGGGCAGTGGCCGGCTAAAGGCGGTGATAAGTTCCCGAGGGCGGATGAGGAGGCCGTTGGGTTTGTTCGTTGGGGCGTCCGTTTCAATCGGGCAATGTCGGCCGTTAAAAAAAAGGGCCGAGGGCGAGCCGCGGTCAAGCAGCTCGAGTTCGAGGAGTGCCGAGCTGTTCGGCGATGCGGAGGATCTCTGGCGTGTACGCTTTGACTCCCGCCTCCAGCCGAAACTGAGGCGAGTAGCCCACGGCGGACACGATCGGTTCGATGTCAGCTTCCGTGTGCACTTGGTAGGTGGAGTGCGGGTTGGGGATGTACTCGATGTCGATGGAGATCCCCAATGACTCTCGCAGAGCAGCGACAATGTCGTTGAATGGCCGAGCCTCCCCGGCGCCGACATTGAAGACTTTGGCGGAGCGATCCGCGCCGGGCTCGCGGGCCAGGCATCGCAAGTTGGCTTGAATCACATCCTCGATATAGACGAAGTCGCGGCTTTGGCCGCCGTACTCGTAGAGCCTCGCTCGGCCTGTTTGCAACGCTTGCACGCCGAGCTGAAGAATCATCGACGCCGTCGAGCCTTTGTAGAACTCGCCAGGGCCGTAGACATTGAAGTACCGCAGCCCGGTGATGCGGCCTTCCAGACGCTCGGCGTAGGCGTCGGCGACTCGCTCCATCATCAACTTGCTGAACCCATACACGGTTTCGGGGCTTTCCCCGTTGCCCACACGATTCGGCGCCGTCGCGCTGCCGTACACTGCGGCGCTCGACGCATAGACAACGGCGCTACGGTGCTCGGCCGCAAGCTCCAGGATGTCGCGAAAGGCGTTGGTGTTCACGTTTAGCATCAACGCTTGATCGTTGACGCGAGTGTCGCTAATCGCCGCTTCATGGAAGATGGCGTCAAAGCGAAAGCTGCTCAGCCGCGCCAAGTCGGCCGGGCACGTGATGTCGCCGCCAATAAACTGCCCGCGAAATCCGTCCAGCGCGCGGTAGTCGCCCAGGCGAAAACTGTCGAACGCAATCACCTTCGCGTCCGGATACATCGACTCGATGCGCAGCGCCAGATTGGCTCCGATGTATCCGGCGCCGCCTGTGACAAGCACTGTCTTGCCATTGAGGTCGAGAGATTCATACATCGCATTCACGCCGTGACTCGGGTCGATGAACAGGTGAGGTCTCGAGAATTTTTTGCGTCGCGGCGGCCAAGTCGGCCGCGACCTGATCGCCCTCGTGCAACTGGTCCGAGGCGGCGCAGGCGTGAACCAGAACGCGTCGCGGCACGCCCGCCAGCCGCCCCGCTTCGAGGTCCGTAAGTCGGTCTCCAACGAGCCACGAGTCCGCCAGCGACAGCCCCAGCTCGTAGGCGGCCTCGAGTAGCAGGCCGGGCGCCGGCTTGCGGCAGCGGCAATGTGCGTCGGGGTGGTGGGGGCAAAAATAGACGCCGCTCAAAGGGGCGCCGGCACGGGCAAAGTCCCGGCACATCCATTCAGTCAGCCGATGAAAATCCGCCAGCTCGTAAAGCCCCCGGCCGATCCCCGATTGGTTGGTCACCACGACGAGCGCCCACCCCGCATCGCTGAGGGCACGCAGGCTCTCCCGCACGCCCGGAAGCAGGTGAAAGTCTTCGCGGCGATGCACAAAGCCGCGATCCTCGTTAAGAACGCCATCGCGGTCCAAGAAAATCGCACCCCGTTCCCCGGCTTCGGCAGGCGGTCGGGAACGTGTGGACGCGGGGACCGGCGACGGCCCTGATTGGTAATCGTCAATCATTGAACTCGCCCAATCAGGCTAGGGAACGACTCAAGGACTTTCCGAACGGAAAATTGGGCCGGCAAAATGGGAATTTGCCCGTTGCCGCAATTGGGGTGCTGCCGGTGGGGCCGCACATTCGCCCGGTTGGTGGCTTGAGTCATCGCTTCAACGGCCTCCAGGCCGCGACGCCGCTCCATCGGCGTAACGAATTTGATAATTCGCAACGGCAAACTGCGTCAAGCCCGATCTGCGGTTGGCGCCCACCGGCCTCCTTGGAGGCCATTGAGCATGCGGCCGGCCGCAGTTGGTATTTCACTCTCGTGGACGATTCACTAGGGTGCCCCCATGAAGCGACTGGTCGACAACCTGGATCACGTGGAGGCGAAGCGCATTTGCGTGATCAAACCCAGCGCGCTGGGGGATGTGATCCAGGCGACGGTGGTGCTGGACGCGCTGCGGAGCCGATTTCCCGACGCGTCCATCTCCTGGGTGATTAAGGATTCATTGGCGCCATTGCTCAGTCATCACTCCCAGATCGACGAAGTGATTCCATTCCGCACTCAGCAGGGGTGGCGGATGGTGATTCCGCTGTTTCGTCAGCTGCGGCGAGCGAAATTTGACTTGACGCTCGATCTGCAGGGATTGTTCCGCACCGCCGTGATGACCTTCGCCACGGGCGCGCCGCATCGAGTCGGTCTGCAGACGGCCCGCGAGGGCGCGTCGCTCACGTACAACTGTTTGGTGAACAACACCGGCTGGGATCAGTCTGCCGTCGGCCGCCTTTGGCAAGTCGCGGCCGCGCTCGGCGATCACAGCCGCAAGCCGCCGGAGTTTCCCGCAGCGGGACTCGATCTGACATGGGCCCGCCAGCAGCTCGCCTCGCTGAGCGGTCCATTGCTGGCGATTAGCCCTGGCACGCGCTGGACTTCCAAACAGTGGCCCGCGGAACGGTTCGCCGAAATCGCGCGGGACACCGTCGCTCGCTTCGGAGGCAGCGTCGTTATCCTTGGCGCCGACAATGAATGCGAACTGAGCGAAGTGATCGAACGGGCCGTTCGCCAAACCGGCGGCAACGCGCTGAATCTGACCGGCGCAACCGGAATCCCCCAACTTGGCGCCGTGCTGGCGATGTCGCACTGCCTGCTTTCCAACGATTCCGGCGCCATGCACCTTGCTGCCGCCGTCGGCACTCCGTTTGTCAGCGTCTTTACCAGCACCTCGCCGCAGATTTCGGGCCCTATCGGCGCGGAGGGCCGCATGATCGCGGCTTCCACCAGTTGCGCGGGCTGCTATCAGCGACGTTGCCCCCTCGTCTCCTCCCAGCCGCCATGTTTCGGCCAAGTCGACTCGCGTCTGGTGACCGCGGCCGTGGGCGAGTACCTGCAACGGGCGCCGAACACTGCCAGCCGAAGGGCTTCCTAACGCTTCCTAGCAAATCGATGGGACCCGTGTGTGGTGCATGCAGCCGCATGGAACGTCCGTAGCATGGGCGTCCTCGCCCGTGCGCGGCGAGCAGCCCCATCGCGCCGGCCGAGTCACGTTTCCGCGTAGCATGGGCGTCCTCGCCCGTGCGCGGCGAGCAGCCGCATCGCGCCGGCCGAGACACGTTTCCGCGTAGCATGGGCGTCCTCGCCCGTGCGCGGCGAGCAGCCGCATCGCGCCGGCCAAGTCAGGTTTCTGCGTAGCATGGGCGTCCTCGCGCGTCCTCGCCCGTGTTACACAAGACACGACAATCACAGGCTGGCAGCCTGTGCCACGACAATTGCAGGCTGGCAGCCTGCACTACGACAGCCTGTGCCACGACAATTGCAGGCTAGCCGGCGTCGGCGAGCACTGCGGTCGTGTCCTTGTCCTCGAGAATGAAACGATAGCCGTGGTCGGCTAGCATCTCCAGGCAAGTGTCTCGGTCCTTTTGGCAGAGAATGGTGTGCTCGTAGCGGATCACCCGCGGGCGATGGCGTGACAAGTCCAATGACTTCAGAATCGTGAGGTCGTGGCCCTCGGTGTCGATCTGCAAGAGATCCAGCGGCTCGGGAACGCCCGCCTCGCGAAACAGCGTTTGCGGTGTCCAGCAGGTGACGCGTTCCTCAAGCACGGTGCTCGCCGGCTCGCTCGGCTTGATGAGCAATTGTCGATGGGTGCTGGCGATGGAGACCGCCTCATCGATGCGAGAATACAGCGTCAATTCTCCATCCTCGGCGCCGATCGCGACGTTCAGCAGTTTCAGCTGTGGCTCGTCTCGATAGGTCTCTTGCAGCAACTTGAACGCCAGCCCCTGCGGCTCGACCAACACGCCCCGCCAGTGATGTCGGCGGATCAGTTGGTTCAGTGGATCGCCGCTGACGCCGTCAAAGGCGCCGATCTGCACAAAGAAGAACTCGTCGTGAGCTCGCCCAAGCGAGGCGAGCACCATCGGCAGCACTTCCAGCTCGCATTTGGGATTGCGTTTCAGGAATCGCGGTTTTCCTCGGCGAGGGGTGGGCGAAGATGAGCGAATGCGCCCAAACCGTCTCAAGTTAGCGATCTGACGCAGCATTGGCAGCTCCTTGCGGCACGCAATTGGGTCGTCCTTGTTGCCGGGATTGTCCCCAAACCTGCTGGCGGCGCCAACGTCAGTTCTCGCAAGGAACAGCCGAATAGCCGGAAAGCGCAAGGATTTTGCAATCGGGCTTCGTTCGGGCAGCTTCGGTTTCACGATGCCTTGTGACTCCAACACTCCGTGTCTCTGTGTCTCTGTGAGAGAGATAATGAAGCGTGGAGCCGTTTGCACTCTTCGCGGCGACCCCTGGGGCAGCATCGCGTGCGCTGGCCTTGGCCGGGCAATTTTTTCACGCAAAGTCGCAATTCGGCCTCGCCGTCATTGCCGGAGGCGGTAGAAGGAGAGTGGCGAGTAGGTCACCGGTTGGATCATCAACGAGGGCCAAACGGTGCGCATCCGCACGTCCACCGCGATGTAGCGCCAATAGCTGTTGGGCACAACCTGGTTGAGCACACCTGCCTCGTCGGCCGCCTGGAGAATCTCATAGAGTTGGACCGCGTCGTTGTAGTTGGTCGTATCCAGCTTGGTCGACCAGTAGTAGTAATCGGTGTCAAAGAACCAGTACTCCACCTCGACGACATAGCGAGGCCCGATCGACTGCGCTTCGGCCGAGGCTGGGGCGGCCAGGAGTCCAGCGGCGGAAACAACGATGGCAAACAGTGCGGAGAAACGCATCGTGACACTCCCGTAGGAAAGGCTGCCTGCTCGCGCGAGCCGTTTGGCGTCGCCGGCAGGTGTGTGGATGCGCCAGCGAAGCCGGCGCGAGTGACGGCCCATCGCCGTCGCCTGCCCCGGAAAGCGGGACCGCACGATTTTTGTTACGGACGGTCGAAAAAAAAATTGCCTACCCCCCACGCTCCGGCCGTTGCCAGAAAGCAGACGCGTTGCGGAGTTCCTGCGGCTAGCTGCGCCGTCATCGACGATGGTTGGACTCGTGCCGGCTATCGAATGCGACCGTCCGGCCTGCTCTCGGATGTCGGTCGATTGGCAGCTTTAAAGTTCAGCCTTATATTCTGAGCAGGCAACGGGAGTAACTTCACCGAGCAGATTGAGGTTGCTGCGGAAGGTTTGGTTTGCAGGGACTTGCATCTGCAATTCAAGAATTCATCTTCCCACGTCCCTGTCTCACTCACCATCGGAGTTGAGGATCAATTATGGGATCGCATCGAACTTGGGGCACTGTTTTCGTTGGGGCCGCATTGCTCATTGCCAACAGTGGCTATTGCGGCAACGCCTTGGCAGACGAGGCATCGCTGCGAAGCGTCGTGGACGCTTATGTCGCGGCGTTCAACAAACAGGATCCAGCCGCGATTGGCGCCTTGTGGACCGAAGGGGGCGTGCATCGGGATCTCGACACCGGCGAGCGGACTGAAGGCCGCGAGGCGATCCAAAAAGACTTGGTCACGGTCTTTCGTGAACGCCCCACGGCCAAGCTGTCGGCGCAAATACAGCGGGCGAGAATGATCACCGACGATGTGGGCCGAGTCGAAGGCGAAACGACAGTGGTGGTGGGGGCGGAGGAGCCAAGCATTTCGAGCTTCACGGCATTGATTGTGCGTCGCGGCGACAAGTGGCTCGTCGACTCGATTGAGGAAGTCGCGGCGCCCACGCCCGCCGGCAGCTACGAGGCGTTGAAGCAGCTTGAGTGGCTGGTGGGCAAGTGGGTGGACCAATCCGACTCGGGACGCGTGGAGACCGTCTTCCGCTGGACTCCTAATCAAGCGTTCCTGTTGCGCTCGTTCACGGTCACTGGCGCCGAGGGAGAGACGCAGCAACGCGGCACGCAGGTGATCGGCTGGGACCCCCGCGCTCGCAACATCCGCTCGTGGTCGTTCAATTCCGACGGCTCATTCGGTGACGCAGTGTGGTCAGCCAACGGAGAGCAGTGGTTGATAAAGTCCGCGCAGGTGCTGCCCGATGGCCGCGCCGCCGCGGGAACCTACGTCCTGACGCGAGTTGACAAGGACGCGATGACGCTGCAACTGATCGGACACGAGTTGGACGGCGAGCCGCAGCCGGCCGGCGAGCCTGTCAAAGTGGTTCGCGTCGCCGAGCCAGCTGCCACGGCGCCGACGACGACGTCGACGCCGACCACCGAGCCGCGAGGTGCTTCCCGATGAGAACTCCAATCGACAGGCGGTGTCGGTGGCGCGGCGTGGCCGGCTGGCTGATCGCCGGCGTGGCCGCAGTATGGTTCGCTGCGCCGACGAGCGCGCTGGCCCGCGGCGGCTTTCGCGGCGGGGGAGGCGGGGGTGGCGGCATGTCGCGCCCGAGCGTGGGCGGGGGAATGTCGCGCCCGAGCGTGGGAGGCGGCATGGCCCGCCCCAGTGTGCCCAATCTCGGCGGCGGTGGATTCTCGGGCGGTGGTGCTCGGCCCGGGTATAACCCGGGGATCTCCCGTCCCGATGTCAGTCGACCCAGCGTCACACCACCCAGCGTCACTCGGCCCAGCGTCACTCGCCCAAGTGTCACGCCGCCTAGCGTCACTCGCCCGAGCGTGACGCCACCCAGCACGTGGCCCGGAGGAAGCCGGCCCTCCATTTCGCCACCGCCGCAAACGCGGCCATCTCCGCCCCAGGTCGGCGGCTTCAAACCCGGCGCCCGTCCAACTCCGTTGCCGGCCGCGCCCAGCCGACCGTCCGTGCCGGGCATCAGCTTGCCCGGGGGCCGCCCCAGCACGCTGCCGGCGCGACCGACTCCCGGTGACCTCGGCGACTTCCTGGGTATGGACCGGCCCGTGCGACCCGACACCCGCCCGGCAGTCCCGGGCGTGACTCGACCCGGCGAACCGCGTCCCGGCATCACCCGCCCCGGCAGTCCGCCCGTGACGCTGCCGAGCACTCGTCCCGGCGCGATCACGCGACCGGAGCTGGGCGACCTGCGGCTGGGTGGCAATCGAGTGATCAACACTCGCCCCACCTGGGTCGATATCGACCGCAATCGCGTCGTCAACATTCAGAATCGCTGGACCAACCAATTAGGCAACCTGCGAGGTTGGGACACGCGTTACCCGAACCGGGTCGCCTATTGGCATGGATGGGGCGACGGCGTGCGCCGACGCTGCGCGATCTACCATCATCACCACGGCTGGTTCGGTCGCGATTGGTGGAGTTTGCACCGCCACCCCTGGTGCGGTTGGCACTACGGCTATGCGTTCCCGCGCTACGGCTGGGGGTATTGGTGGCGAGTGCCCCAATACTCTTATTTCGTGACGTGGTTCCCGTGGGCGGCGTCGACGGGAGTTTGGACTCAGCCCATCTACTACGACTACGGAGCTGGCGGCAACGTCGTCTACAACAACAACGTGGTCTATATCAACAACCAGGAGGTGGCCACGGCGGACGAGTTCGCGCAATCGGCGGCCGCCTTGGCCACCGTCGCGCCGCCCGAATCGGAGCAGCAAGCAGAGTCGTCCGAATGGCTGCCGCTCGGCACATTCGCGATCTCGTCCGCCGATCACGACCTGGACCCCACCCGCGTATTGCAGTTGGCCGTGAACAAGGATGGAATCGTCAGCGGCACGTTCTACAACACCAAGACCGAGCAGGCGCAGTCGATTCAGGGCCGCGTCGATCGAGCCACCCAAAGAGTTGCGTTCCGCATCGGCGAAAGTGAAAACATCATCGTCGAAACGGGGCTCTATAACCTGACGCAGAACGACGTGCCGGTGCTCGTCCACTTCGGCGCCGACAAGGTTGAGCAGTGGCTATTGGTGCGGCTGGACAACCCCGAGGCGGAGGAAGCCGAGCAAAGCGGCGCCGCAGCGCCCGAGTTTCCCTGATTTGCTAACTCGCTAACCCCCCGACTCGCTAAATCGCAAGATCGCTGAATCGCAAGATCGCTAAATCGCAAACTCGCAAACTCCGAGAAGCCGGGGACAAGAGCGTTTCTCCGCAACAAGTTTGCTTCCTTACTCTCCTACTACTATCGAACCGGAGCAGTCACCATGTTGAGGTCCTCTCGTTGGCTCCTCGTCGCCGCCACTGTGTCATTCGCCGCGAGCTTTGCCAGCGATGCGGCGGCACAGACGAAACAGCCGAACATCCTGGTCATCTGGGGAGATGACATCGGCACGTGGAACATCAGCCATAACAACCGCGGGATGATGGGCTATCGGACGCCCAGCATTGACCGCATCGCGCGAGAGGGCATCTCGTTCACGGACTACTATGGCCAGCAAAGTTGCACGGCGGGACGCGCCGCGTTTCTGGGAGGCAACGTGCCGGTGCGAACAGGCATGACGAAAGTCGGCCTGCCGGGCGCCAAAGAGGGCTGGCAAAAGACCGACGTGACCATCGCCACCGTGATGAAAAGCCTGGGCTACGCCACGGGCCAATTCGGCAAGAACCACCAGGGTGATCTCGATGCCCACCTGCCCACGATGCATGGCTTCGACGAGTTCTTCGGCAATCTGTACCATCTGAATGCGGAAGAAGAGCCCGAGAATCGTGACTACCCGCGCGATCGCGTGATGGCCAGCGGCAAGACGTTTCTCGAGCAGTACGGTCCGCGCGGCGTGATGAAGTGCAAGGCGGACGGCCAAGGTGGGCAGTCGATCGAGAACACCGGCCCGCTGACCAAGAAGCGGATGGAGACAATCGACGAGGAGACGCTGGCCGCCGCCAAGGACTTTATCGAGCGCAAGAATCGCGAAAAGACGCCGTTCTTCTGCTGGTGGAACGCCACTCGCATGCACTTCCGCACGCACGTCAAAGAGGCCAACCGAGGCAAGTCGGGGCAGGACGAGTACGGCGACGGCATGGTGGAGCACGATGGGCATGTGGGCGAGCTGCTCGACCTGCTCGACAAGCTGAACCTCGCCGAAGACACCATCGTGTTCTACTCGACCGACAACGGCCCTCACTACAACACCTGGCCCGACGCCGGCACAACGCCGTTCCGCAGCGAGAAGAACTCGAACTGGGAAGGCGCTTATCGCGTTCCCGCGTTCGTGCGTTGGCCCGGCAAGTTCCCGGCCGGCCGCACGCTCAACGGCATCGTCGCTCACGAGGACTGGCTGCCGACCTTCGCCGCGGCTGCCGGCGGGGATGGCATCAAGGAGCGGCTCGCCAAGGGCACGGAGCTGAACGGCAGAAAGTACAAGAACTTCATCGACGGCCACAATCAGCTTGACTACCTCACCGGCAAGGAGAAGCGATCGCCCCGCAGCGAGTTCTTCTACGTGAACGACGACGGACAGATCGTGGCCATTCGCTATGACGACTGGAAGGCCGTGTTCCTCGAGAACCGTGGTCAGGCGTTCGGCGTCTGGCGCGAGCCGTTCACCGAGTTGCGTGTTCCGCTGCTGTTCAACCTGCGTCGGGACCCGTTCGAGAAGGCCCAACACAACTCGAACACGTACAACGATTGGTTCCTCGACCGGCCGTTCGTGTTGGTGCCGCTGCAACAGCTGGCCGGCAAGTTCCTGATGACCATGAAGGAGTATCCGCCAAGCCAGTCGCCGGGCTCCTTCAATCTCGAGAAGATTCAGAAGCAAATCGAGTCGGCCACCGGCGGTCGATAGACGGGACGCGAAGACTCGATTCCGCTCACGAAGCCCTACGGCCGCCGCTGGATAGTGCATCCGGCGGCGGCCGATTTCATTTTCTGTTTTTTCGCCGATGAATGTCCGAGGACAAGCGATGACTCGAACCAACTGGCTGTGCTGCGCCGTGTTGCTTTCTCTCTGCGCCGATGGCCTGGCGCTAGGCGCCGAACCGCTGCCGTCGTGGCGCGATTCGCCGACAAAGACAGCGTTGCTGAAGTACGTCGCCGACGTCACGACCGAAGGGGGCGCCAAGTACATTCCCGCCGCGGAGCGAGTCGCTGTGTTCGACAACGACGGCACGCTGTGGCCCGAGAATCCAATGCCGTTTCAATTGGCATTCGCGCTCGACAGCCTCAAGCGGGATCTGCCCGAGAACCCCGCGTGGCGCGACGATCCGCAGGTCCAGGCTGCGTTGCGGGGCGATTTCGCCACGCTGCTGGGAGACCACCATCGCGGCTTGCTGCACGTGATCGCGCTCACACACTTCGGCGTCACGACTGCCGAGTTTGATGGGCGAGTCGGACATTGGCTGGAGACGGCGCAGCATCCGCGGTGGCAGCGGCGCTACGATCAATGCGTCTATCAGCCGATGTTGGAAGTGCTCGCGCACCTGCGCCAACATGGCTTCAAGACGTATATCGTCTCCGGCGGCGGCGCCGACTTTATGCGAGTCTGGTCGGAGCGCGTGTACGGCATCCCGCCCGAGCAAGTGATTGGCTCCTACGGCAAAGTGACCTTCGAGCTGCGCGATGGCCAGCCAGTGCTCGTGAAGCAAGCTGACCAAATCTTCGTGGACGATAAGGAGGGCAAGCCGGCGGCGATCCACCAATTCATCGGGCGCCGTCCCGTCATGTGCTTTGGCAACAGCGACGGGGACAAAGCGATGCTGGAGTACACGACCATCGCGAATCCGCGTCCCGCGTTTGGCCTGATCGTGCATCACACCGACGGGGAACGCGAGTACGCCTATGACCGGCGGCCGAGAAGCAGTGGAAAGCTGTCCGAGGCGCTGGATCAGGCGGCGCAACGCGGCTGGGTGGTGGCCGACATGAAGCGCGATTGGGAGCGGGTATTCCCGGAACGGTCCGCAGCGCAGACGGCTCCTTAGCCGTTGCTGCTTCCTGAACGCTATGTCGCGTAGGACCGGCGTACTCGCGAGTGCGGCATGACGCATCCCGCCGGCGGCTGGCTTGAACATCCCTCCGGCGCCGACCGATGTGCGCTTCCCCAATCCGCACAGATGGCCGGCAGACAACGTCATTGCTCGACACAGCGGCGAATCAATCCCGCCGTTCTGACGTCAGGGCCGATGAAGGATGGTGTCTTGACCCATGCGACAGGGAGGTTGCGATGTTCGAGTCTTGCGGATTAGGCAAGCGCTGCCGAGTGACACATGGCGCCTGTTGGAGCTCCGGCATTGCCGCCGTGTGGCTGGTCTTGTGCTTGGTCGGCTTCCTGTCCGCCGATGAAACCTCTGGTCCGCCGCTGCCCAACTATGAAGGCGACTTCTTCGCGAGACCGACGCTGACAGGCGATTGGTTCGGCTGGCGCGGCCCGCTGGCGGCCGAGGGCATCGTGTTCCAGAGCGATGTTACGCAATACTATCAAGGCGTCGCCAACGGTGGTTTGCGCCAGGACTTTCAGTACGGCGGGCACGCCGACTACGTGCTGAATCTCGACCTCAGCAAACTCGGGGCTTGGCAGGGGCTGTTTCTCAAGCTGCGCGGCGAGTCGCAGTTCGGCGACTTCATCAATCGCGACACGGGCGCATTGCTGGCCGCGAACAACGAAGGGCTGCTGCCCTTGCCGGGCGAGCAGGCCACGGCGCTCACGAATTTCCTGTTCACGCAGTTTCTCTCCGAATCGTTTGGTGTGTTTGGCGGCAAGTTCGACACGCTGGACGGCGACATGAACGCGTTCGCTCACGGTCGCGGCAAGACCCAGTTCATGAACACGGCGTTTGTGGTCAATCCACTCGCATTTCGCACGACTCCCTATTCGACCTACGGCGCCGGACTGGTGATGCTCGAGGACTTCGAGCCCGTCTTCTCGTTCATGATCTTTGATCCGGTCGACCATGCGGGCGAAGGGCCCGTGGACCTTTTCGCCGAGGGCGTGACGCTGGCGGCGGAGGTGCGGCGCCCCGTGAGCCTGCTCGGGCTGCCCGGACATCAGTTGTTGGGCGGCACCTGGAGCAATCGCGATGTGGCGAACTTGGGGCGATTGCTAGTGCCACCCGGCACGCCGATCCCCACGGTGAACAGCTCGTGGTCGTTGTACTGGAACTTTGATCAACACCTGGTGGTCGATCCTCGCGATCCCACACGTGGCTGGGGGGTATTCGGCCGCGCGGGCGTGGCAGACGATCGCTCCAACCCGTTGCCCTATTTCCTTAGCTTCGGCTTCGGGGGCAGCAGCCCGCTCGCGGGTCGCGCCGCCGACACGTTCGGAGCGGGCTACTACTACGCGCCGCTCAGCGACCAACTGCCGGGCCTGTTGCTCGACGATCATGGCCAAGGCGTCGAGTTGTTCTACAACTACGCCGCCACTCCCTGGCTGCATATCAGCCCGGATCTGCAGATCCTCGAGCCGGCGAGACGCACCGCCAACACCTCGCTGTTGTTCGGCATCCGAGCCAAGCTCGACCTCTAAAACGCCGTTTCCACGGCCGCTGGTCCACGGACGCTGGACCGCCGAGAGCCGTGGCCGCGACGGTTGCGCGAATCGAGCATGACGGTGGTGTCCCGTCGTGGCAGCCCAGTCATTTGCGGCAGCTTTGCGCGCCCTTCCATACGCGTCCGCGGCACGGCCGCAGTCGCCAGCTGCGAGAGCTTGGTTTTCACAAGCGGCGGAACTGAAATCCTTGCGCGAAGCGGGTGAATTCAGTGGGAAATCGCACTACAATAGCGGAATCCGAATCGGTCCCCGCATACAACCGGTCAGCGACTCCCGTAGTTCGCAAAACCTCTACTCCGGCATTTCCCAATCGAGGCTGCAACGATGAGCAAATTTCTCCGGCCCCTCTTGGTCCTGAGCGCGATAACGCTGGTGACCCCCGTTCGCGCGCAGTTCACGCAGCTGACGGACCGAGTGCCTAGCAGCGCCAACACGCTGGTGTTGATCGACATCAACAAGTTGAACAATTCGCCGCTGGGACAAAAGGAGAACTGGGCGCAGCGACAAGAGGTGGCGTTCCAAGCGGGCCAGATCCTGGCCCCTCCCGGCACCGAGAAGTTTGCTTCCGCCGCACAGCTGGACTTCGACACGATGAAGCCCGAGTGGCAGGTCACGCTGCTCGATCTGAACTACGAGCCCAAGATGCCGGAGGTGGCCTTGCGTTACCAAGGCACCACGGACACCATCGAAGGGAGAGAAGCGGCCGTGCTGCCCGGCGATGTGTACGCAGTCAAATTTGCTGGCAACACGGTGGCGGTTGGCTATCCCGCGCGCCGCCAAGAAGTTTCGCGATGGATCAAGGCGATCTACTCGAACTCGACCGGCATTCGCACCGGCTACCTGAAAGAGGCGTTGCAGGTCGCTGGATTGGGAACGCCCGTGATCATGGCCATGGACCTCAGCGGCTTCGTCTCGGCGGCGAATGTTCGCGCTCGGCTGGAGACGTCCGAGACATTGAAAGGGCGCGACGCGGATCTCGATGCGCTCGCCAAGGTGTTGTCCAGCATTCGTGGCGTGGCGTTGGCGGTGACCGTTGACGGCGACCGCCGCATCGGCGCCATCAAAGTCGACTTCTCCGAAGACATCGGGCCGTTGAAAGACTACGCCAAGCCACTGTTGCTCGAGGCGTTGGGCAATCGAGGCGTCTTGATCTCCGAGTTCTACACGTGGGACGCGACATTTGGCGACAAGCAGTTTCAGATCACGGGCGTGCTGGAGCCGAGCGGCATGCGCCGGATCCTCAGCTTGGTCGAGCCGCCGCCGTCGCTGCAGACCTATGGTCGCGATCGTCAAAAACCCAACACGGAAGAGGAGCAAAAGCAACTCACCGTGCTCGCCTCCAAACAGTACCTGACGCAAATCGATTCCTTGGTCGACGACCTCCGCGAGCACAAAGGCGAGCGCAAAACAATGGGCCAGATCAGCGTCTGGTTCGGCACCTACGCCCGCCGGATTGATCATCTGTCGATGGTCAATGTTGATCCCGACGCGCTGCAGTACGGCAAGTTCGTCGCCGACTCGCTCCGCGACGGCCAAGCCTCCGTCACCGGCGCCGCCGCCTCGAGCCGCGAGCGTCAATCACAGGTGGCGCCGCAGTACGATGTCTATTCGTACTCGACGCCGATCGGCGTCACGAGCAACTGGCGAGGCACAACGGCCTATGGCTGGGGTGGCTGGGCAGCTGTCCCGAACGACGTTCGCCGGGGTCAGATGCAATCCCAGATTCGCACCCAAGAGCGTCTCAAAGGCAACTCGTCGGCCAATCTGGTGTTGCAAAACATCGACGAGGCCTCGGCCGACATCCGCCGCACGTTGACCCAGAAGTACAACGCGGACTTCTGATCATCGCGCCGCGTAAAACACCCTTGTTCGTCGAGCACCGAATGAGCGACGCACAAGGCAACGCAACGCAACGCACAAGGCAACGCAACGCAACGCACAAGGCAACGCAACGCACGAGGCACAAGGCATGATGCCATTTTTAGCCAGAGCGATCGGAGTCGCGGCCTGCCTGTGCGGATTCTCCCTGCTGGGGTGCCGAGTGCCCGAGCCAAGGGAAGTCGCCACCATCGAACTCTACGCACCGCTTGGCAAGCGTTTTTCGGACGTAAGCCAAGCGGAGGCGGAGGCGGCACTGGCCGACCTGGAGTCGTTGCTGGCGACGGCCGACGACCCCGCCAAGGTCGGTCTGCTGATTCGCCAGGGGTGTTATCGCATTGCGCTCGGCAACGAGGATGCGGCCATCGAGGATTTCAGCGCCGCCGTGGCACTCGCTCCTGACGATTGGCGGCCACTCTTCCATCGCTGGATGGCGTATCGCCACATTGGCAATTTGGTTTTGGCCAGCGTCGACGAAGCGCGCCTTTTGGAGTTGAAACCGGAAGTTCTCCAGAAAACTTACAGCCGGGAGGTAGTTGGAGGGTGGATTTGATGCCCCAATCGCGGGGCGTTCGCTTTGACAACCAAACTCTCGATATCAACACCTCCGAATGCCATGGCCGTTGCTCCGTCGCTCCATCCGCTGCAGCGCCAAGTCCGCCAGCTCGGACGGCGCGAGCTGCGTTTGCAGTGGCAATATGCTTTGGCGCGGTGGCTCGCCGGGATGTTGTTGCTGGTCACCGCCGCAGCCTCGGCCGACTATTGGTTGCGACTGGAGGACCCGGGGTTGCGTTGGTTGCTGTCGCTGACAGCCCTGACGGTTGGCGCTTGGTGGCTGGTTTGGCTGGCGCCGTGGCGACAGCGGTCCGACTTGCAGGTGGCGCGCAGCATTGAGTCGGCGTATCCCCAATTGCGGGACCAGCTGACCAGTTCGCTGGAGTTCTTGGCGGGCGACTCGGCAGTGAATTCCGGATCGCTGGCCTTGCAGCAGGCGGTGGTGAGCCGCACTGCTGACGACACGGCCGGGCTGGATCTGGGCCGCTGCGTTGACGCTTGGCCGGCGCAGCGCAGCTCGATCGCGTGTCTGGCGGTGGCGATAGCAATCGGAACGCTCGCGGCTGGCCAGTTCTCCATTGCGTTGCAAGCGGCCCAGCGGCTCGCGATGCCTTGGGCCGGCCCCGCTTGGCCTCGCTGGAACGACTTGAAGTATGTCGACCCTCCGCGGCGTCTCGTGCGGGGCGAGCCGTTGCAAGTGGAGGTGATTGACGCGCGGGGACATCTTCCCGAGCAAGGGACATTGGAGATCTGGTTCGACGGCGACCATCCGGGTTCGACGCATCAACTCGCGATGCGGGTGACGAACGGGCGACTGTCGGGACGCTGGGAGGATGT
>JAGQPF010000511.1 GCA_020426845.1 Planctomycetales bacterium | reverse complement strand
TGCGACGCTCCGTGAGGCCTTCGCACCGGGACGTCCGCTGGCGATGGCTCGACGCTGATTTGACCAGTCGGGCCTCCATCGCAGGCGACCCTTGTGAGGCCCGGTGGACCAGTCGGGCCTCCATCGCAGGCGACCCTTGTGAGGCCCGGTGGACCAGTCGGGACTCCATCGCAGGAGACCTTTGTGAGGCCCGGTGGGCCGGCCCCGGCCTCGGGGTCGATGCGTGTCTGGAAATTGCGCCGGCCGCCATCATTCATTGCGCGGCGCAGGCGAATGCGAACGAAGTCGAGCGTCAACCAACTCGCAGTGCCCGCATCAATGTCGACGTTCCGCGTCGGCTTGCCCGCGCCGCTGCCCGACACGGCATCCGGTTCATTCACGTGTCGACCGATCTGGTGTTCGATGGCGCCGCAGCACCCTATGCCGAGGATGCGGTCACCTGTCCCCTTTCCGAATACGGCCGGCAGAAAGAGGCCGCGGAACGCGCCGTGCTCGCCTCAGGCGGCGTCGTCTGCCGATTGCCGCTGTTGTTGGGCGCGAAGCCCTGCGACAGCGATCCACCTCATCCACAGTGGCAACCGGCCGGCGCGCTCGAGTGGATGTTGCGGAGTTGCGAAACGGGCGCTAGCCTGTTTGTCGATGAGCACCGCTCCCCATTGACGACACTGACGGCAGCGCGAGGGTTGCTACTGGCCGTGGAGCATGGCAGTGGCGTCTGGCACTTGGCCGGCGAGCGAATCTCTCGCTGGGATTTGGGACTGCTGGTGGCCAGCGTCTGGAATCGCGCACCCGACAAGTTGGAACGGGTACGTCATCAGGATTTGCAACTTGCCGCTCCTCGCCCCGCAGATGTAACGCTCACCTCCGCCGTCGCCACTGCGGCCGGCTTTCACGCCGCCGGGCTCCGCGAGCAGTTGGAAGAGCTGAAAACGCTTCGGGTGTCCTCCCCCGATCGCTGAGGGGGTATCCGCGGCCCGATCCCTCGCTCACGCTCTCACGCTTCGGGTTTCCTTTCCTCATGGTTTCCGCAGCGTTCCTTAGTTCGCTTCGGCCTCGCGTTTGATGGCCTTGAGCTGCGCCGCTTCGTCGAGCTGTTTGTAGTGATCATCCAGAGGATAGCAGCCCGACACCAAGCCGTTGCGTGGCGCCGTGGTGCAGTCACTGAAGGTGCGACAGACGCGTTTGCGCTGCAGGGGCTTGCCTTGCAGCACGTCGAGCGGCAGCTCGGGGTAGCTGAGCACCATGCGGCCCAGCCCGACGTAATCCGCCCAGCCGCTGCGGACCACGCCTTGAGCTGCATGCGGCAAGTAATCCTGCAAGTAGCTGTAGCCGGTGCCAACCACCGGCAGGCTCGGCACGGCTTCGCGACATTGACGCACCGCCTCGATCTGCCGAGCGACGCCGACCAACGGATCCTCCGGCGGCAGATAGCCGTCGCTAGGAGGGAAAATGGCGGGCCGCTGCACATGCGGGCAATAATAAGGACTGCCACAGCTTAGGTTAACCGCGATCACCCCCAAGGCCTGCAGCCTTCGCAGCAACTCGAGCGGCTCGGTCAAGTCCATGCGGAGCGGATCATTGGGGTCGACGCCAAACCCATCTTCGTAGGGCGTGGCGAACGGCATCGGCTGACCCGTTTCGCGGCTCGTGCGGAACGGAGGCACATCAAAGACACTCAGCCGCACACCAATCGCCAGATCGGGAACCTCCGACTGGATGCGTCCGATGATGGTGGTCAGCAGTTTGGAGCGTCCCTCCAAATCGCCGCCGAACGGGCCGGGCCGTCGCCTCGCGCTGAGAAACTCGTGCAGCAAGTAGCCGTGGCACGCTTTGACGTCGACGAATTGATAGCCGGCGTCATAAGCGGCTCGCGCCGCGTCCACATATGCGTCGATCAAACGCATCAGCTCGTCGTTGGTGAACACGACGGATTTATCGCTCGGGTCGATGCCGAACTTCTCATCCAGCTGTGGGTGATGGTAGGCGATCCGCGGCTCGAGCTGCTTGGTATTGGGCCGGCAAAAGCGACCCGAATGTGTCAGTTGCAGGCCGATCAACAGATCGTCGGTCGCCAGCTGTTGTTCGCGGTGGCCGGCCAGCAAGGCGTCGCGCAGCTGGCGGAGTCCAGCGACGTTGGCGAGCGTCCCCAGCGTTTGACGCGGGTTGGCACGGCCGTCCTCGCGGACTGCGGCGGCCTCGCCGCCCCAGATGAACTTGGCGCCGCTGCGGCCGAACTGGCGCCAGCGCCGCAAGGTCAAGTCGGAAGGCGAGCCATCGCGATTCGCATCCCAGCCTTCCATCGGATGGATGCACCAGCGGTTGCCGGTTCGCCAACGCCGTCCCGCATGGTCCGTCAGCTCCAGAGGCGCGGCGAGCGGCGAGTCGGACTCCGCCAAGGGCTCGTCATCGAGCGGCAGGGAAAGATTGAGCTCCGCCAAGCGATCGCGGAGTTGTTGGACCGTCTTGAATTGGGCAATCTTCGGGTAGTGGGTCAACGGACCTTTCCTTTGACGGGTTGCAGCGCGGACTTGGCGAGCCGAAACGTGCGCGTGCCGGCAGGGCCCAGAAACCGCACGGTGGCCTGGCGTTTGAGCCCCGAGCCGCTGAGGGCGATGATCGCGCCGTGACCGTATTCGGGGTGGCGGACCATCATGCCGTGCTCGAACGCCTCGGGCGGAGCGGCGGGCTCCGGTGCGCAAGGCGTCTCCCCCAGCATCTCGGCGGCGGACTGCACGGCGGTCGCCGGCGCCGCGTCCGGCGGCGGCACGTCGTCGTTCACGTCCCGCGCAGGCTGCTCGAACTCGGCGACCTCATCCAGTTGATGGTCCAGTTGATTGTATTCGTCCCAGTCTCCGCCGGGCGGAGCCTCACAGCTTGCCGTCGTGTCCGCGTAGTTGTAGGTGCCGGGCGGCACATGGACGTCCATCTCGTCTCGCGGGAGCTCCACCAAGAAGGGGCTGCTGATCACGCTGCGCATCGAGCCACGCGTTGCGCGTCGCAACACGTAGCTGAGCTGCAGGTCGTGCCGGGCGCGCGTGATGCCGACAAACAACAGGCGCCGCTCCTCTTCGATCTCCAACTCCTCGCGGCTGCGCTCGTGCGGCAACAATCCTTGCTCGACCCCGACAATGTAGACGCAATCGAACTCCAGTCCCTTGGCCGCGTGCAGCGTCATCAATGTCACCCGACCGCTGCCCGAGTCCCACTCGTCGACGTCGTTGACCAAGGCCGCTTGCTCGAGGAACGAGTCGAGCTGGCTGTCGGCATGCTGCTCGTCGAACTCGCGGGCCGCGCTGAGCAACTCGTCGACATTGGCGATCCGGTCCTGATCTTCCTCTCGCGTGGAAGACTCCAGATGCTGCTTGTAGCCGCTTTCGACGACGACGCGTCCGAGAATCTCCTCCACGGGGCGATGGACATGAATCGACAGGGAGTCGATCAGATGGACAAAGCGAGCCACGGCAACGGCGGCGCGGCCCTTGAGCTTCTCGATGGCCCCGGCCTCGCGACAGGCGTCCAGCAGCGACAACCGCCGCTGACGGCCGTGGTCGATCAGCCGCTGCACGGTTCGCTCGCCGATGCCTCGCGGCGGCGAATTGATCACGCGCAGCAACGCCGTGTCGTTGCGAGGGTTGTTCAGCAGATGCAGATAGGCAAGCAGGTCCTTGACCTCTTTGCGCTGATAGAACTCGACGCCGTGCACAATCTGGAAGGGCACACCCTCGGCGGCCAAAGCCATCTCCAGCGAGCGCGACAGGGCGTTGACTCGGTAGAAGATGGCAACTTCCTCCGGCCGATGCTTGGCGTCCTCGAGATCGTTGGCGATGCGAGCGGCGATCTGCCGCGCCTCGTCGCGCTGGTCGCCGTAGCAGACCAGCCGCACTCGCGAGCCCTCGGGGTTGTCGGTGAGCAGCCGCTTGGGCTTGCGATAGCGGTTGTGGGCAATCAATTCGTCGGCCACGCGCAGGATCGACCGCGTGCTGCGGTAGTTCTGCTCGAGTTTGACAGTCCTCACGTCCTCGTAGTCGTTTTCGAATTGGAGGATGTTGTTGATGGTCGCGCCCCGCCAGCCATAGATCGACTGATCGGGATCTCCCGTCACCGCCAAATTCGGCAGCTCGCAGGAGAGGGCACGGACGATGGCATATTGGGCCAAGTTGGTGTCCTGATACTCATCGACCATGATGTGGGTGTACTGGCGATCCAGCTGGGAACGGAGCTCGGGATGGTCGCGCAGCATGCAGGCGGGCAGCATCAGCAGATCGTCGAAGTCGACAGCGTTGGTTTCGCGCAGCAGAGCCTGATAGCGAGGGTAGACGTCGCGGACAATCGCCCCGTGGGGATCGCCCGCGCGAGGCTGATACTGGTCGGGCGAGATCACACGGCTCTTCGCCTCGCCGATCGCATGTGCAATCTGTCCGGGGGTCACGTAGAGCAGCTCGTGCCCGGACTCGTCGACGGCCCGTTTCAGCACGGAACGGCTGTCCTCGACGTCGAGGATCGAGTAGTTCTCGGCGAGGCCGACGAGAGCGGCAAAGCGGCGCAGCAGCTGGGCCCCGAAGCGGTGGAAGGTGCCCATCCAGACCGCTTGATTCGGCGCCAGCTGTCGCACTCGCCGGCTCATCTCCTCGGCGGACTTGTTGGTGAACGTCAGCGCCACGATGCCGCGTGGATGGACGCCGCGGGCCAACAAGTGGGCGATGCGATGCGTGACGACGCGAGTTTTGCCGGAGCCGGGGCCAGCGATGATCAGCAGAGGGCCGTCGACGTGCTCGACCGCTTCCCGCTGAGCCTCCGTTAGCCCCTCCAGCAGCTCTTGCACGAACTTTTCCTCCGTTTTTTTAGGCGTCGATGACTGGCCAAATGTACACGAAATCGCATTGCGGGAACAGGGAGCGGTGGCGGCGGCCACGGTGGCGGCGGGGCGCCAGCCTCGCCGCGACGTCAGCAGGACACTTCGGAAATCACGCAGCGAAACTGAGCGGCGCCGTTGGATTTGCGGTCCTGCGCGCCCCTTGCCGCATCCGGCGGGCGTCCGCCGGGCGCCAGCGGTGCTAGCACTGCTTTCGCACGCGGGAGCGGTGTCGCCTGCCGCCGTGTGAGGGGTTGGCGGTTTGCGAGGATGAATTATCTTCCTCCCATTCGGTGTGACACCCCGTAGTCACACGCCTCGCCAAGGGCGGCGAGGAATGATCGAACTGTCTAATCTTGGACATACGAGGGAGGGACCCCATGGGCTCGCGCGTTCCGCTGATTGCGGCTGAAGAAGAAGCACGTCTGCTGAGGCAACGGCTGGACTTGAGCACCGCTGAAATCGGGCTCACCGTCCGCACCACCAACTGCCTGGAGGAGCGAGGCATCTTCACCGTCCGCGACCTGTTGAACAGCACCCCCGAGGAGCTGTTGAGCATCTCCAATTTTGGCGAGAAAACGCTGGAGGAAGTGTACGCGGCGTTGGCAAAGTTCGGCTTCCGCCGACAGACCCAGGCCATGGTTGCGTGACACAGACTCCCCCACTGCAAAACGGCGTCTCCTCCGGGCGCCGTTTTGCTCTTTCTTGACTCGCTGGACTCGCCTCACCCGCTCTGTCGTCCCGCGAGCCACTTGCTCACACGGCTCACCAAGCTCACTTCGCTCACTTCGCTCGACCTCGGCATGGGCGAGCGGGCGCGATCGAGCACGTGGCGCCGCAAGGGATGGCCAACCGGCAACTTCGGGTAGTCAAAATCGCCCGCCTCATCCCGTGCCATGCCGATCCGCTCCATGACACGTCGCGAGCGAACATTGCCTGTGGATGTGAACGACACCACCTCATCGAGCCCCAAGGTGTCGAACCCGAGCCGCAGCATTTCTCGGGCGCCCTCGGCGGCGAGCCCCTGTCCCCAATACCGACGCGCCAGCCGCCAGCCAATTTCGACACACGTCGCTGGGGCTCTCGTGAGTGACCGCGTGGCAGGGGCCTTGATTCGGTGCGCATTTCCCGATCATCTACGCATATCGCGGTCCCGGCGATTGCGCTGCCGGCGCGTTAGCTTTCGATTCAGGAATCACCCGTGCATCATCCGACACCCGAGAAGCAACCGGCCACGTCGATTCCATTGTTTCATCGAGCCGCTCGACGCCCCTTGGTTCGACGCCCCATCCATTGGCTCGCTGGCTGCTGGCTTGTCTTAGCGCTCGGCGGTCTGCTCGTCACTTCCGCC
This sequence comes from Planctomycetales bacterium, assembly GCA_020426845.1. Lineage (GTDB taxonomy): Bacteria > Planctomycetota > Planctomycetia > Pirellulales > Pirellulaceae > JAGQPF01. The sequence goes on along the minus strand of JAGQPF010000511.1, from coordinate 11,397 downwards.
ACAGCCCAAGAGCGTCCTCGGCCACTAGACCCGATCTCCAAGCAGCTGAAGCCCGACCGGCTCGTCACCTATAAGTCCGTCGGCGAGCGAAAACTGCAACTGCACCTCTTTGAGCCGACAGGCCATCGCGCCGACGATCGCCGCAGCGTGTTTTTGATTATCCATGGGGGCGGCTGGACCGGCGGCTATCCGTGGCGCTGTTATCCCTTTGCCGACTATCTACGCGACCGAGGGATGCTGGCGATCACGATTGACTATCGATTGCTGAACAAGTCGGCGGGAACCACCGTGTTCGACTGCGTTCGGGATGGACGCTCGGCGGTCCGCTACGTGCGGCAGCACGCGGCCCAGTTGGGCGCCGACCCCGATCGGATCGTTTTGTCCGGCTGTTCGGCGGGCGGCCACGTCGCGGCGGGAACCGCGTTGTTCGATGGCGTGGACGATGCCGCCGACCCTCCCGGGGTGTCGTGTGTCCCGAACGCGATGGTGTTGTACTACCCCGTGATCGACACGTCGCCGGAAGGCTACGGCCAGCGAAAAATCGGCGACACCTGGAAGCAGCTGTCTCCGCTGCATCAAGTTCGAGCCAACCTGCCGCCGACGATGATCTTCCACGGCACCGGCGACACGGTGACACCTTACCGCGGGGCGGCCGAATTCCAGGCCAGAATGCGCGCGGCCAAAAATATTTGCGAATTGGTGTCGCATCCGGAGGGGATTCACGGCTATCTCATTTTCGAAAAACCGTTGTTTGACGACGCGATGGCCCGCACGGTGAGGTTCCTTGAATCGCAGGTCCAACTGCGTAACCACTCTCGGCAGCGATGATGGATCACGCTAAATCGACGTCCAGCTCCGCCAAGGCGCCCGGCAAGTTCGGCACCTTCGGCGGCGTCTTTACGCCCTGCACGCTGACGATTCTGGGCGTGATCATGTTCCTGCGGTTCGGCCAGGTGGTCGGACAGGCGGGAATCCTGACCGCCGTCGGGATCGTGCTGGCGGCAAAGATCATCACCACCTTGACGGCGCTTTCGCTGTCGGCCATCGCCAGCAACACTCGCGTCAAGGGCGGCGGCGCCTACTATCTGATCTCCCGTTCCCTGGGGGTAGAATTCGGGGGCGCCATCGGCGTGCTGTTTTTCGCGGCCCAAGCGATCTCGGTGGCGATGTACATCATCGGCTTCACCGAGGCGTTGATCGGCACCTTTCCGGCGCTGGAGTCGCGCGCGACGGCGATCGCCACCCTGGTCAATCTGGCCACGTTCGCCAGTGTCTACATTGGCGCCGGCTGGACGATCAAGGTCCAGTACTTCATCCTCGCCACGCTGGCCGCGTCCCTGGCGTCGTTCTACGCGGGCGCTGTCGGGCAGTTCAGCGTCGAGAACTTTCGGGCCAACCTGTTCCCGGCGTATTCGAGCGGCGAGAACACGTTCACCATGTTCGCGTTGTTCTTTCCCGCGGTCACCGGCATCATGGCGGGCGCCAACATGTCGGGTGACCTGGCCAGTCCGTCACGCAGCATCCCGCGCGGCACGCTGCTGGCCGTGGCGGTCACGGGCGTGATCTATCTTTCTCAGGCGGTGTTGCTCGGGTGTGCTCGGACCGGCGCCCAACTGGTCGAAAACAACATGGTGATCCGCGACATCGCGTCGTGGCCGGCGCTGATCACGGTCGGCGTCTTCGCGGCGACGCTCTCCTCGGCGCTGGGCAGCATGATGGGCGCGCCGCGCATCCTCCAGGCGTTCGCTCGCGACGAGGTGTTCAAGTCGCTCAAATTCTTCGGCACCGGCAGCGGGCCGAACAACGAGCCGCGGCGAGCGACCGTGGTGACGTTCATGATCGCCCAGATCTGCATTGTGCTGGGAGATCTGAACGCGATCGCTCCGATCATCACCATGTTCTTCATGATCACCTACGGACTGCTCAATCTGGCGACCTTCTACGAGGCGGTCACCAAGAACCCCAGCTACCGGCCGACCTTCCGCTATTGCCATTGGTCCACCTCCTTGCTGGGCATGCTCGGCTGCTTTGGAGTGATGTTCCTGATCAACTGGATTTGGGCGGCGGTGTCGATGCTGTTTATTGCCGGACTGCATTGGCACATCCGCTCCAAGGAGATCGAGTCGCGGTGGGGGGACTTGCAGAGCGGCGTGATTTTCGAGCGAGCGCGGCGGGCTCTGCTGAGGCTCGAGGAGGAGGTCTACCACCCCAAGAACTGGCGGCCCATCGTGATGGCGCTCAGCGGCACCGGCTGGACGCGGCCTCACATTCCGATCTATGGCCACTGGATGACATCCGGCCACGGCATCCTCACGCTCGCGCAGGTCGTGACCGGCGACTTGGAGGAGTTCGCCGAGCGCCGCGAGCGGCTGGAGCAGATGCTCAGGCACTTCATCTCGAAGGAACAGCTGCACGCCTTCCCCGCCGTCGCCTGTGCCGAGACGTTGACCGAGGGCATCGAGTCGTTGATCCAATGCCACGGCATCGGCGGCCTGCGTCCCAACACCGTGTTGATGGGTTGGCCGAATGATCCCAAGCGGGCCGTGTCGTTTGGCTCGAACATTCGCTTGATCGCCCGCATGGGGCGGAGCGTGCTGGCTGCTCGATTTCTGGAATACCGCGAGGAAAAGGACGAGGACCACGGGCTTGCCGACCATTGGCTGGTGCCGCGAGGAACCATCGACGTCTGGTGGCGCGGCATGAAGAACGGGGAGCTGATGCTGCTGCTGGCGCATCTGATCCATCGCAACCCCGAGTGGCGGGACAATCCGGTTCGGGTGCTGCGAATTGTCGAAAAAGAGCAGGCCAGGGCCGAGGTGGAGAAGCACTTTGTGGAGCTTTCCGCCTCGGCGCGGATTCAATTCATGACCAAAGTGGTCGTCTCCGACCGCCCGGCGCCGGAGGTGATTCAAGGCGCCTCGCGCAACGCGTCGCTCGTGATTCTCGGCTTTCAAACTCCGGACGCCGGAGAGGAAATGGAGCTGTGGGAACGGATGGAGGCCTTGGCGGGAGACCTGCCGCGTGTGATTCTAGTGGACAGCGCCGGAGGGATGACGCTGGAAAGCTGAGGCGCCCTCTTGGGCGATGCCGCTGACATTCAACCCGATTTGATTGCATGAACATTTTCGAGAATCTGGTCTACCTGTCGATTGCCTTTGGCTTGATCATTCTGAACGGTTTTTTCGTCGCCGCCGAGTTTGCGTTGGTCAAAGTTCGGCTGTCGCGAATCGAGCAACTGGTGAAAGAGGGAAAGCCGCTCGCCGCCACGGCTCGCTGGCTGGCGAGGCGGCTGGACGAGTCTTTGTCGGCCTGCCAACTCGGAATCACGATGGCCTCGCTGGCGTTGGGTTGGGTTGGCGAGCCGGCGTTCGCAAGCCTCGTCGCGCCGCTGTTGCATCGGCTGGGCGTGCAGGACGAGAACCTGATTCACATCGCGGGCTTCATCGTCGCCTTCGGCGCGATCACGGGCTTGCACTTGGTGGCCGGCGAGCAGTTCCCCAAGATCTTCGCGATTCGACGACCCGAGAGCATCCTGTTATGGTGCGCGCTGCCGCTGAAGTTCTTCTATGGCCTGTTGTTTCCGTTCCTGATGATGCTCAACGCGGCCACCACCTTCCTGCTGCGATTGGCGGGCGTCGACACATCGTCGGAACACGAAGGGCCTTCGACAGAAGAGGAGATTCGCGCCTTGCTTCGCGAGGCGCACATTCATGGGAATCTTTCTCGCAACGAGCACCAGTTGATCAGCAATGTCTTCGAGTTCGACGACCTGATCGTGCGGCGTGTGATGCTGCCGCGCGGCGATGTCGTGTTTGTCGACATCAACGACTCCGTCGCCAGCTTGAATGCGCTGGTGCGCCGCACAAAACACACGCGCTATCCCGTTTGTGACCGCTCGCTCGACCACGTGCTGGGAGTGTTGCACATCAAGGATCTGCTGTGCATCAATCCCGATGACGAGGTCGACCTCCGCAAGCTCATTCGCCCACCGAAGAAGGTGCCCGAGACGATGCCGATCAGCCGCGTGTTGCGGCATTTTCAGGCGACGCATCAGTTGATGGCGTTCGTGATCGACGAATTTGGCACGATCACGGGAATGGTCACGCTGGAGAATGTTTTGGAGCGCATCGTCGGCGCCGTGGATGACGAGTTCGACCACGCGGACCCGAACATCGTTTCGGCGGGCCCCAACGAATACGTGGTGCTGGGGACGACGCCGATTGACGAGATGGCGTCGAAGTTGGGAATTGAGGTGGATGACACGGACGCCGACACGGTGGCGGGCTTTCTGATGGAGTCCGAGGAGCGTGTGCTGTCGCAGGGCGACCAGATTCAGCTTGGCGCCGCCTCGGCAAGAATCCTCGAGATCCGCAATGATGCGCCGGCGAAGATCCAAATCACGATTGAAGAAGGCGCCACCGAAGTCGAACGCAAGGAGGAGAGTTAATGGAGGAGCCAGCTGCGCCCACTGAGACGGAGCTGCTCCAGCGAATTACCCAGCTCGCCAATGACGGCAGCCAGGATGAGCTGGAGACGTTGGTCGAAAGTTTGCCGGCCTCGGACTTGGCATTCGCGGTCGCTCACCTCGACGAAGCAGAGATTCAGGCGGTGCTCGGCACATTGCCGGCGGAGGCGGCCGCCGGGCTGCTCAGCCAGTTGTCCGACGCTCAGGCCGCGGGCGTGATTGCGCAGCTCACCCCGGCCGAGGCCGCCACCATCTTGCAGGAGATGGGCACCGACGAGCAGGCGGACCTGATTCAGGAGCTCGATGAGGCCCGAGGCGACGCGATTCTCGAGCAGCTGCCCGCACAAGAGGCCTCCGAAGTACGCGAGTTGGCCGCCTATGACGATGATGTCGCGGGCGGCCTGATGAGTCGCGAGTTCATCGCCTTGCCGGTCAACGCGACCGTCCGCGACGTGCTTGTCGAGATTGAGCGCGCACTGGAGTCGATGGGCGACGGCGACGCTCGCTATGGATATGTCGTCGACGACCAACAGCGGCTGGTTGGCGTGCTGCCCATGCAAAACCTGCTGTTTGTCCGCCGCTCCACCGTCGTCCGCGACGTCATGATTCCGGAGCCGATGACGGTTCGAGACGACGCCAGCCTGGACGAATTGAGTGACGTGTTCGAGTCACGCGCGTTTCTCGGCATCCCCGTGGTCGACGAAGCCGGCGTGCTGCGCGGCGTGGTGCAGCGAGACACCGTTCACGACGCCGAATACGAGGCGGCTGAGTCGGACTACATGAAGAGCCAGGGCATCGTCAGCGAGGAGCTGCGGACGATGCCGGTGTGGACGCGAGCTCGGCGCCGACTCAGTTGGTTGAGCGTCAATATTCTGCTGAATCTGGGGGCGGCGAGCGTGATCGCCGTGTTCCAGGACACGCTGCAGGCCGTGATCGCCCTGGCCGTGTTTCTGCCGATCATCAGCGACATGAGCGGCTGCAGCGGCAACCAAGCGGTCGCCGTCAGCATGCGAGAGCTCTCACTGGGGCTCGTGCGACCCGGTGAGATTGCGCGTGTCTGGCTGCAGGAGATCTCCGTCGGCTTGATCAATGGCGCGGTGCTCGGCGTGCTGGTCGCCCTGGCCGCGATCGTCTACGACGGAAATCCACTGCTGGGGATGGTGGTCGGAGTCGCCCTGTTTCTCAACACGGTCGTGGCGGTCTCCATTGGCGGCACCGTCCCGCTCGTGGTCAAACGGCTCGGCTTTGACCCCGCGATCGCCAGCGGGCCGCTGCTGACCACCATCACCGACATGTGCGGCTTCTTCTTTGTGCTCGGCATCGCCAGCACGATGCTCGAACGCCTCGCGTCGTAAGCAACCGCCGGCAATCACCTGGTCCGGCAATCGACGCCGCAGGTCCTGCAAGACAAGGACCGATTCGCGATTCCGATCCCTCGCTTACGCTTCGGGTTTCCTTATTGAGGCATGCTGAATTCGCGATTCCGATCCCTCGCTGACGCTTCGGGTTTCCTTGTTGAGCTCACTCCACCGTCAGCTTGCGGCGGTAAACCTTGGAGCCGTGGGCAATGTACAGCGTGTTGTGGCCGGGCCCAGCCAACATGCACGTGGTCAACGGCTGGCTGGGGTCGAGTTTGGGCAGCACGCCGCAGGGCCGTCCGGTCGGGTCGAACACTTGGACGCCCAGGTCGCTCGTGATGTAAAAGCGGCCCTTGCGATCGACGGCCATGCCATCGCCTCGCGAGGCGGACAGGTACGGCGGCGGCTCGTTGAATTTGAACTCGCCCTTGGCGTCGATCGGCAGACGCAAGGTCATGCTCGGCATTTTGGCGTCGAGCGTTCCGTCTGCCGCGACGCGGAACATCCAGGCATGCTCGCCGCCGTGATCGGAGACGGCCAAGGTGCCGCCATCGTTGGACAATGCAATGCCATTGGGTCGAGTAATTCCGGTGTCGACCGCCTTCGTCTCTCCGGTCTTGGGATCGATGCGAGTCACTTGTTTGGCGCCGGTCTCCGTGATCAGGATCAACCCTTCGCTGGTGACCGCGAGATCGTTCGGCTTGACGCCGGTGGCGACGGTCTTCACCTCGCCGCTGACGACGTCGATGGAAATCACGCGATTCTGCGCTCCCTGGCAGCCGTAGAGCAGCGAGCCGTCCGGACTGAATTCCAAGCCGCTCACCGACTCCTCGGCAATCACGGTGCGTTTTCCGTCGGCGGCGCCGATGCGGTACACGGCGGGCTTGCGCATATCGCAAAAATAGAGATTGCCCTCTTTGTCCGCGCACAACGCGTCGGCAAACCCGAGGTCGTCGGCCACTAGTTCCCACGACTCTCCGGGCACGAGCAGGTTCAGGAGCGTGAGGTCGCCGCCCAAGTCGCCGCGCGTGTCGTATTGCGGCGTGTGTTGATCCTTGCGCCACAGCCACTTCATCGCGTCGGGGAAACGTGCGCTGCCGAAGTCGGCGTTATGTGCGTAGCCTTCGGCCCAGTCGAAGCGAATGTCATACCCCATATACTCAAGCGCCGAAGCCATGCGGCGGTTGGACCAGGGCCAGCTGCCGAACGGGTTGTCGACGTCGCCGCTGGTGTCCGCCATATAGACTCGAATCGGCTTGGGTTCGGTCTTCCGCACCAACGCCGGATAGACGTTGCCGCCGCGCAGATTCGTGAAGCTGCCAACGTTTGAATAGACCTTCTGAAACGCGCCGGTGCGTTCCCACACCGCGGTGAACGCGCAAATGGCGCCCGAGCTGGAGCCGCCGATCGCTCGCATGGTGGGGTCATCCGAAAGCCGATAACGCTTGGAGACTTCCGGCAAGATCTCCTCGAGCAAAAAGCGGACATAGCGGTCGCCCAGCGAGTCGTACTCGAAGCTGCGATTAGAGTGGCGATTGTTTTTTCGCGGCCGCGACTTTTCATGCCCTGGATTGAGGAACACGCCGATGGTGGGCGGCATGTCGCCGCGGGCGATCAAGTTGTCGAACACAATCGGAACTCGCCAGCGTCCTTTGACGTCCCGCATCCGCTCGCCGTCTTGAAACACCATGACGGCCGCCGGCTGGTCCTCGCGATACTGAGCCGGCACATAGATCGACCAATCGCGGGTCGTTTCGGCAAAGATTTTCGATTCCCAAGGCGGCATTTCCACGACCGTGCCGCGAGGCACCTCGTCGCTGGCGATCGCATCGGGATGAGGCTGCCACTCGGGCTTCGTCGAGACTACCGGGATGTTCGTCGGCTGCGAATCGTTGTCCCAGAGCCAGCGCAAGGCTTGGGGAAGCTCCTCACCGCCAAATTTCCCGCTGTGACCGCCTTCGGTCATCACGAACTTGTAGTTGTAGCCGGCGAATTGCAGGGCGGCAGCGAGGTCCTGATTGCCCAGCGGCCAGTTGCCGTGCAGGTTGTTCAAATCGTCTTTGCCTTCCTGCAAATACACTTTGATCGACTTCGGCTGTTGGTGTGTTTTTCGCACCAAGCCAGGGTAAGCCCAGCCGCCTCGAATGTTGGTGAAGCTGCCGATGTGGCTGAGCACTTTGCCGAACTGGTCTGGACGCTCCCAGGCCACGGTAAATGCGCAAATGCCGCCGGATGAGATGCCGCAAACGGCGCGGTCTTGGGGAGCGTCCGAGACATTCAGCCCCTTGAGCGCCACGGGCAAGAACTCCTCCACCAAAAACTTCGCATAGCGATCGCCCAGCGAGTCGTATTCGAACGAGCGGTTGCTGCGAGGCTTTGCGCCCGACTTGGTCGGCGGCACCGTGCCAGGATTCACGAACACGGCGATGGTCACCGGCATCGCTCCCTGGTGGATCAGGTTGTCGAACACCACCGGGACGCGGAAGGCGCCCTGGGGCCTGGCGTAACCGGCGCCGTCCATGAACACCATCAAGCTGGCTGGACGGTCCGCCTGATATTGGGCGGGCACGTAGACGCTGTAATCTCGCTCCGTGCCGGGATAAATCTGGCTGTCGACAAACACGCCCGCGGTGACCTTGCCGCGAGGAACATCCGGTTGCGGCTCGCGGTCGGAACGGTCGTCGGCGGTTAGCGTGGCGGCCGACGTGACGCACAGGGCCAAAAACAAACAGAGCGACTTTTTCATGTCACACCAGGTGCGGAGTAGCGTGCTGAAGAGGGTGGCAGGCGAGGGAGAGGGTGGCAGGTTGTTCTGCGGCAGTGTAGATAGGTGAACAGTCAGGATCAAGCCACGCGAGGAAAACCCAGCTTCCTCCCTGCTGTGCCAGTCCGGTTTGGCGCCGCGTTCACGTTGTGCGCCGCACTCCCCATTGGAGAATCGAAATGAATCGATCGACATCTCGGTTGTCCCTGGCGTTGGCAATCATCGCATCCTTAGGCAACGCGTCGGCGCGCGGGCAGTCGCTGCACGTAGAACGTTCCGTCATTGTCGTGGGCGACGACCAATGGGATTGGACGCAAGCGCGCACCGCCTACGTCCCGGATCGAAAGCTATGCGTGACCACGATGTCGCGCACGGCAAAGGCAGGCGCTCATGGTTACCACGATGTCTACCGAGTCGTAAGCCACGATCAAGGAGCGACCTGGAGCGAACCTGTCCCGATTCCCGCTTTGCGACGCGCACTGCAGGATGACGGCTACGAGGTGGTCGCCGGCGACCTGTGGCCAACGCTGCACAATGTCTCCGGTCGGATTCTTGTCACCGGCAAGACCTTCAATTTCGCAGATGGCGTGAAGGAAAACTTTCTCCGCGAGCGCGTCTCCTACGCCGTGATCCAACCAGGGTCATTGGCCTGTGGCCCACTGGAGTTGCTCGAAATGCCCCGCCTCGACCACGATCGAAAGCCGATCATGGCGCCCAACGCGGGATGCCACCAGCGCGTCGACTTGTCCAATGGTGACGTGCTGCTGCCGGTTCGTTATCAACGGGATCCGAAGCGTAGAGTCTACGTGTCGGTTGTCGCCAAGTGCCAATTCGACGGCCACAAGCTCGAGTACCTCGAGCATGGCAGCGAGCACTCGATCCCGCGGGGCCGCGGCTTGTACGAGCCTTCATTGGCCGAGTTGCACGGCGAGTACTTTTTGACGATGCGAGCGGACGACGACGCGTATGTGGCCAAGGGCTCGGATGGCATCCACTTCGGCGACCACCGCCCCTGGACATTTGACGATGGCAAGTCCCTTGGCAGCTACCACACTCAACAACATTGGGTGAAGTTGAAGGGCAAGTTGTACCTTGTCTACACGCGCCGCGGTGCCAACAACGATCACATCATGCGCCACCGCGCTCCGCTGTTCATCGGCCAAGTCGACCCCGCCACACTGAGCGTGATTCGGGCCACCGAGCAGGTGCTCGTTCCGGAGAATCACGCCACCCTGGGGAACTCGGGCGTCTGCGTCCTCAGTGATCGCGAAGTCTGGGTCACGGTCGCGGAAGGCCGAGTGACTCAAGGAAAACGCAGCGGAGAGCCGAATCGAGTCATCTTGGCCAAGATCACGGCGCCGTCAGGATCGCGAAACGGACCGCGAGACGAATGATATTGCGTGCGATTCAGCGTGGCTTGCCCGCGCCGTCGATCACGCTCCGGAATTCTCTTGCCCCCGGGCAATCACCTGCAAAGCAGACACGGCGTTGGCGTCCACGGTGCGGAGGTGGAGATCGTGTTGCGGAAACGCGATTTCAATGCCCTCGAGCCGGAACTGGCGGTCAATCTCCATATGCAGATCGTCGATGGTGGGCAGCCGCCGATCGATCTCGGGCAAATACGCGCGGACCACCAGATTCAGCGTGCTGTCGCCGAACTGCTCGAAGGTCACCACCGGCGCGGGGTCGTCCAAAATCGCCTCATGCGCCTGGCAAATCTCCATCAGCAGACGCTTGGCCTTGGCGACGTCCGAGCCGTAGGCGATGCCGACCTGGACGACGATCCGGTTGGTCCTGTCCGACAAGGTCCAGTTGAGCATTCGCCCCGTGATGAATTCCTTGTTGGGAATCACGTACTCTTTGCGATCCCAATCGGTAATCGTCGTGGCCCGAATGCGAATTCGCGAGACGACTCCCGTCACCTCGTCCACCGTGACCACGTCCCCGACTCGCAGCGGCCGCTCGAACAGCAAGATGAGGCCGGCCACAAAGTTGGCGAAGATCTCCTGCACGCCGAAGGCGAGTCCGAACGTCAAGGCGGTCGCCAGCCATTGCACGGTGGACCAGCCGATGGAGATCGCCTTGAAGGCGAAGATCATGCCCAACAAAACGATGCTATACCGCGTGAGCGTCGTGACGGCGTAGCGGATGGAGGGGTCGAGTGGAAGTCGCTGAAGGATCGAGATCTCCATCACGCCCGGAATGTTCCGGGCGCTGGCGAAGGTCAGCATGGCGATCACGACGGCGAGTCCCAAGTCCGCGATGGTGACTTGCTTGGGCCGCATCCCGATCCTGGTCGGCGCGGCTGGCTGGGAGACGGACGCCACCGCCTCGCCACCGAGCGACTGCGCGGTGGTAATCGCGCCGTCCCCGTCGGTCGCGGCCATTGCCCACGGCTGATCGACACTCCAAAGCGGGTACTGATCGAGGATCCGCAGCGCGGGCAGCACGTCGACCCAGATCAGCCAGAGGCCGACCATGGACGCGGCCACCAAGCTGGTGCGAATCAATCGCTTGGTCTGTTCGGTATTGACCGCGACGTCCGGCGGCGAGTCCGGCTGCGGACTGCTTTCGCCAGCCTCGCCCGCTTGCTCTCTGGCGATGGCGCGTTCGCGAGCCTGCTGAATGCTGATGGCCCGCCGACGCACCAATAGCAGACGCTTCAGAAAGGCTTGGGCAAGCAGCAACACGAACAGGAATACCAGCGACGCATTGAGCCGCCAAGTGAGTTGCTGCGCGGTGTAGTAGTATCCCGCAATCGTCAGCCCTGCAAACGACAGCGGCGCCGCCAAGGCCACCCAACTCCAGAC
>JAGQPF010000774.1 GCA_020426845.1 Planctomycetales bacterium | reverse complement strand
GCCGGTGGAGTCCCAATACATTACAGATACCACATATTTCGCGAAAAACACCAACATTAAATCCTACTCAAACCCGGATTACCGCATTGGCTTAAAATATTTGATCACTGAAAACCTCTCCGTTAAAGCCGGATATAATCGTTTGCATCAATACATATTTATGTTATCGAACACAGTTGCAGTTTCGCCCACCGACACCTGGAAGCTGGCCGATTCACACATCGAACCAATGACCGGTGACCAGCTTTCGGCAGGGGTATATACCAATATTCTGGGTGGCTTTCTGGAGTTTTCGCTGGAGGGCTATTTGAAAAAAGTGAATAACCTGGTGGAGTATAAAGATGGTGCAAACCTGGTCTCGGCAGAAAACCCGGAAACCGAAATTATACAGGGTGAGCTTAATGCTTATGGTATTGAATTTATGGTACGAAAGCCCCGCGGCGATTTGAATGGATGGGTTAACTATACCTATTCTAAAAGCGAGATCAGGGCAGTGAATGAAATTACCGGCGAACAGAACAACCTTGGTTTTACCTATCCTGCCAATTTTGATAAACCGCACTCATTTAACCTGGTGGCAAACTATAAAATAAGTAAGCGGCTGAGTTTTTCGGGATCTGTGGTTTATTCCACCGGAAGGCCCATAACCTATCCCACAGCCCTTTATTACCTGAATGGCATTGAAATCACGCACTATTCGCAACGGAATCAATATCGGCTGCCCGATTATTTCAGGGTGGATGTGGCGATGAATTTTGAAGGTAATTTAAAACGTAATAAATTGATCCACGGTTCGTGGTCGCTTTCGGTTTACAACCTTACCGGGAGAAAAAATGCCTATTCTGTTTTCTTTAGCAATGAGGGTGGTGAAATTAAGGCATATCGCCTATCGGTGTTCGGGGTACCCATATTTTCGGTTACTTATAATTTTAAACTGGGTAATTATGATAATTAAAAATCAATGATCAGGCATACAAAACATATCATCCTTTTACTAATAATATTTGCCGCAAGCGGATGTATTGATGAGTATGATCCGGAATTCAAAAGTGATTTTGAGCGTTTGCTGGTTGTGGAAGGAAATATTCATCAGGGCGCGGGTCCATCCAGGGTTAGGCTATCCTACACGGTTCCGGTGGATCAGCCCAATAATATTCCGGGCACCGGCTTTGAGGTAATTATCATTGACGACCTTGGCCATGAGTTTAATCTGATATATACCGGAGATGGATATTATGAAGGTGAACCTTCAGGTTTTGAAGCCGAAGTTGGACGAAAATATAAATTGCATTTATTTAGCCCGGAGACTGGTAAAACCTATGAATCTTCCTGGGAAACCATCGGGGAGCCGGTTCAGATTGAAACTGTTTATACACAAGCGGAGTCGCATGAAGATCCTGATTTTAACCATAACCTTCAGGGGCTTCAGTTTTATTTGAATACGGGTGATTTTGCCACCGATACCACCTATTTCATGTGGGAACTTATCGAAACCTATAAGTATT
>JAGQPF010000510.1 GCA_020426845.1 Planctomycetales bacterium | reverse complement strand
GGGGCTGTTGGAGGCGGCGTTCCAAACGGGTCGTCAGCCGGCGGTGCGGGCGCTGGCGCGGGGGCTGTTGGAGGCGGCGTTCCAAACGGGTCGTCAGCCGGCGGTGCGGGCGCAGGCGCCGCGGGTGGCGGAGCGCCAAAGGGATCGTCAGCCGGCGCTGCGGGTGGCGGAGCACCAAACGGGTCGTCGGCGGGCGGAGTTTGGGCAGTCGCGATGCTGGCGTACGCCAACGCTCCGCAAAAAACACAACTCGCCACTAATGCGAATTTCCCGAGTGATCGCAAACCCATGACGGCACCTTTCTGCTGACACCATTCCGCGTGCGGAGAACAACCAGACAGAATAAACGCGCCAATCGGAAAAGGCGAGCGTTTTCGCACAACTGGTGCGACAAACGGGTGTCAGGGCCGACGTTCAGCTACTCCCGCGCTCCAAGGGAATCCACTAGAATCATCACAGCTGGCCTCCGGTGGTCCCTCACTCGAAGTTCTCCCTCAAAGGGGGTGGTCGGATCTGCCGCTCCCCATCCGCAAGGCTCTACGGGAGAAGCGGTTCCTCTCGGCAGCCATCTCCCGGAACCGGAGGAATCCCCCTCGTCTCCATCCCCTCGTCTCCGCCTCTGCGAACCGATCTTCAACTACGTTGCGTGTTATGACCTCCGTCGAGCTTCAACCGGGTGAGATTCGCGTGCTGGTCGTGGACAACGATCCGGCACATGCCCAGGCCATGTTGGAAAGCCTGGAGCGAGAGGGATATCAATGCGCGGTGGCCACGTCGGGCCCCGAGGGCATCAAACGCATCACCAGTGACGTCTTCGACGTCGTGATCACCGATCTGGTGATGAACGAAGTCGACGGCATGGGCGTGTTGGCTCGAGCCAAGGAGGCGATTCCGGACTGCGAGGTCGTGATGGTCACGGGGCACGCCACGGTGCCGAAGGCCGTCGAGGCGATGCAGCAAGGCGCCTACAGCTTCCTGGAAAAGCCGATCACTCCCAGCCGTTTGCGGGCGGTCGTGCAGCGAGCCGTCGAGCGGCTTGCGCTGCGGCGTCGCAATATCGAGCTCAACCAACGGCTCGACGAGCACTTCGGCTTTGAGGGCATCATCTACTGCAGCGAGCAGATGAAGCAGGTGATCGATCGGGTCAAACGCATCGCTCCCACCAATTCCACCGTGCTGATTCGCGGGGAGAACGGCACGGGCAAGGAGCTGATCGCCCAGGCGATTCATCAGAACAGCCCTCGCAAGGGCAAACGCATGGAGGCGATGAATATCGCCGCTTCGACGCCCACGTTGGTCGACAGCGAGCTGTTCGGCCACATCAAGGGCGCGTTCACCGACGCCATCACCGACCGCATCGGCGCCTTTGAGCGAGCCAATGGCGGCACGCTGTTCTTCGACGAGGTCGGCGACATGCCCGCCGCCACGCAAATCAAGCTGCTGCGAGTGCTCGAGGACCGCAAAGTCACTCGGCTTGGCGACGACAAGGCGCGCGAGGTGAATGTGCGCGTCGTCTCGGCCACCAATCGCGACCTGGAGGAGCTTGTCAAGGAGAAGGAGTTCCGCGAGGACCTCTATCACCGCCTGAAGGTGATCACGATCGACCTGCCTCCGCTGCGCGATCGCAAGGACGACATCGTGCCATTGGTCGAGCACTTTCGCAAACACTTCAACAAAGTGCACGAACGCTCCATCCGCTCGGTCACGCCGCAGGTCATCAATCGGCTCTTTAGTCACGACTGGCCGGGCAACATTCGCGAGCTGCGCAACGCGATGGACTTTATGGTCGTGATGGACACCGACGGTGTGGTTGACCTCGACGACCTGCCGCCGGATTTCGCCGACCTCGAGGAGACGTTGGCGCCGTCGAGCGGGCCGGCGACGTTGCTTGGCCACCCCATGGCGGAGATCGAACGCTGGGCGATTCTCGAGACGCTGAAGTTGACCGGCGGCAATCGCGACGAAGCGGCGCGGATCCTGCAGATCGGCTCGCGGACGCTCTATCGCCGGCTGCAGGAGTACAACCAGGACAAGGACAGCGAGGAGATGACGTGATGGAAACGCACCTGGATGCTCGCAACCCAACGTCGCTCGATGGCCCGCCCACTCCTTCCACGCCGCCCACTCCGCCCGAGATTCGCCAGCTGCCCCCGAGCGTAATCAACAAGATTGCCGCGGGCGAGGTGATTGAGCGTCCGGCCAGCGTGGTCAAGGAGTTGATGGAGAACAGCGTTGACGCTCGCGCCACGCGGATCGAAGTCTCGCTGGAACGCGGCGGCATGGAGCTGATCCGGGTCGCCGACAACGGCTGCGGGATGCCGGCCGAACAGTTTCCGCTCGCTTTGTCGAGCCACGCCACCAGCAAGATTCGCGACGCGGACGATCTGTTCTCGGTGCATTCGCTGGGCTTTCGCGGCGAGGCGCTCGCGTCGATCGCCGAGATCAGCTCGATGCGATTGCGCAGCCGCCCGCACGCCGCCCAAGGCGGCGCCGAATTGGAGGTGACTGGCGGCATCGCCGAGCCGGTGACGCCCTGCGGCTGCGCGCCGGGCACGTCGATCGAGATTCGCTCGCTGTTTTACAACACGCCGGTTCGCCGCAAGTTCATGCGGACGCCGCAAACCGAGTACGGGCACGCGGCGGAGGCGTTTGCGAGAATCGCGCTGCCGCGTTTGGATGTCCACTTTACGCTGCGCCACAACGACCGAGTGGTTCACGATCTGCCGCCCGTGGCGAGCTGGCGAGAGCGAATTCGCGCGCTGTACGGCGACGAGCTGGCGGACAATCTGTTTTGGGTGGAGGGCGAAGACGAGGGGCTGCGAATGAGCGGCTACGTCGCCGATCCTCAGATCAACCGCGGCAACAACCGCATGCAGTACCTGTTTCTCAACGGGCGCCACATTCGCGATCGCGCGCTGCAACATGCGCTGAGCGAGGCGTATCGCGGATTGCTGCTGACCGGGCGACATCCGGTCGGCTTTCTGCATCTGACGATTGCCCCGGAGACCGTCGACGTCAACGTGCATCCCACGAAGTTGGAGGTCCGATTTCAGGACGCCGGCCGGGCCTACAGTGTCGTGCTGGGCTCGATTCGTGGCCGCTTCCTCGCCTCGGACCTGACGGCTCGTGTTGGCGGGCGCCACGAGTCCGACCCGACGCAGCCGGTTGACCATCACGCGTCGGCGTCGGCCGCTCCATCGTCTTCGGGTGACCAGGCGGCGCGCGACGCGCTGAGCTGGGTTCGCCACACGCCGGGCGTTCAGAATTCATTGCCGTTGCCGCGCCCCGAGCCGTCGCCGCAAGCTGCCCGCGTGCTGGCCGGAATGGTTGGCGCCGAGGGACAAGCGGCTGGTGCAACCGCCCCATCGTGGTCAACGCCAACTGCGGCTTCACCCCTGACCGACAGCGTGCCGGGAATGGGGCACGTGTCATCGGCAGGACAAGCGACCGACTCGACGCCGGCGCCCATGATCGGGCCAGTGCCCGTGATGTCGCGGCTGGGCATGCAGATTCACAATCGCTATCTGGTCACCGAAAGCGAAGAGGGGTTGGTGGTCATCGACCAACACGCCTTGCACGAGCGGATTCTCTATGAACAGATGCGAGCCAAGGCGCTGAGCGGCAATCTGGAGGTGCAGCGGCTGTTGGTGCCCGAGCCCGTGACGCTGGCGCCGAAGGAGGCCGCCGCGGTGCTCGACGCCGCCGAGACGCTCGCTCAGTTGGGGCTGGAGGTGGAGCCGTTCGGCGGCGACACGGTGCTGGTCTCCACGCACCCGGCGATGTTGAAGACCCGTCCCGGCGAGCTGCTTCGGCACGCCGTCGAACTGCTGATGTCCGGCGGCAGCGGTCCTCAACGTCGCGATCTGCTCGATGAGCTGTTGCACATGATGTCGTGCAAGGCGGCTGTGAAGGCCGGCGATCCGCTTGCGCCCGAGGAGGTTTCGGCGCTGCTCGAGCAGCGGGACCTTTGCCAGGACGCCCATCATTGTCCGCACGGACGCCCGACCGCGCTGGTGTTCACCCCCGAGCAGCTCGACCGGCAATTCCAACGCACCTGAGAGTCCGTTCGGCGCCGACGTCCGTCGCAACCCGCGACGAATTGCGCCCGCTTCGCTGCGGGGACTTATGATGAAGTGACCCTTGCGGGCACAAAACCTTCCAACGACACCCCGTTTGATTCTCCATGAGCTCCAAAATCTGCGTCAGCATCGGCCGCGGCCGGCACAAGCACATGATCGCCGAGCACCGCCATCTGGTGGAGCAGGGCGCCAGTCTCGTCGAGTTGCGGCTGGATTTCATTCGCCGAGCCGTGAATCTGAAACGTTTGATCGCCGACCGTCCCTGTCCAACCATTGTCACCGTGCGCCGCTCGCAGGACGGCGGCCGCTGGGAGGATCGCGAGGATGCGCGCCAGATTCTGCTGCGCTCGGCCATCGCCGACGGAGTGGACTACGTCGACTTGGAGATGGACATCGCCGGCTCGATCCCTCGATTCGGCAAGACGAAACGCATCGTCAGTTACCACAACTTTCAGGAGACTCCCGAGAATCTCGAGGATCTGCATCGCCAGATGACGGAGCTGGATCCCGATATCGTCAAGCTGGCGACGATGGCGCACCATCCGCAAGACAACCTGCGCATGTTGAACCTGATTCAATCGTCCGGGGTGCCGACCGTCGGCATGTGCATGGGCGAGATCGGCACTCCGTCGCGAATTCTGTGTGGTCGGTATGGGGCGCCATTTACCTATGCCACGTTTCACCACGAGCGAGCGCTGGCGCCGGGGCAGCTCAGCTACCGCCAGATGACTCAGGTTTATGACTTCGAGCAAATTACGAACGACACCAAGCTGTTCGGCGTGGTTGCCGATCCGGTGGCTCACAGTCTCAGCCCGCTGATTCACAATGCGGCTTTCCAACATTTGGGCATGGATTGCCGGTACCTGCCGTTTCGCGTGCCGCGCGAGGATCTGACGGACTTCGTCCAGCGGCAGTGCGGCGAGCTCGGGGTGCGCGGGCTCAGTGTCACCATCCCGCACAAGGAGGCGGTGTTGCCGCTGCTGACTGACGCGGCGCCTGCGGTCCGCGAGGTGCGAGCATGCAACACGATTGTGTTCGACGATCCCAACCGCAACGGCTTCAACACCGACTACAGCGCCGCGATCTCCAGCATCCTCGCCGTGCTTGGCGAATCCGATGACGCATTGAAGGACCGCGATGCGCTGGTGCTTGGCGCCGGCGGGGCAGCCAGCGCGATTGCCCGGGCGTTGGTCGATCGAGGCGCCCGCGTGAAGATCACCAATCGCACCTCGGCGCGCGCTCAACAATTGGCCGAGCAGCTGTCGTGCCGGTGGATCGAGTGGGACGACCGCCATTCGTTTGTCGACGGGATTCTCGTCAACGCCACGCCGATCGGCATGCACCCGAATGTCGATGAGGCGCCATTTAAGGCGAAGGTCCTGGACCGCAAGACGATCGTGTTCGACACCGTGTACAACCCGGAGCAGACGCTGCTAATCAAGGAGGCGCGGGCGCACGGTTGCCGCACCATCACCGGAGTGGACATGTTTGTCCGCCAGGCCGCGATGCAGTTCAAATTGTTCACGGGCCAGGAGGCGCCGGCCGATGTGATGCGGAGCGCCATTCACCGCGCGATTGGCGCTGCGCAGATCGCCTCATGAGCCGCACCAACTTGGCCTTGATCGGCTATCGCGCCACGGGCAAAACCAACGTCGGCGCCGCGCTGGCGCGGGCAGCGGGCGCCGAGGTGATCGACTCCGACGCGGTCGTGCAACGCGAGGCTGGCTGCACGATTCGCGAGTTGTTCCAGGATCAAGGCGAGCAGCACTTTCGCGACCTGGAGCAAGCGGCCGTCGAGACGCTCTGCGCCGGAAGCCGCACGATCTTGGCGCTTGGGGGTGGCGCAGTGTTGCGGGAGGCGAATCGACTCCGTCTGCGCGAGTCGTGCGTCTGTGTATGGCTTCGCGCCGCTCCGCCCGAGATCTGGCGTCGGCTGACGGCGGACGATGCCAGCGCCGCGCAGCGTCCGGCGCTGACGGGTCTGTCGGAATATGACGAAATTGTGGCCGTGCTTTCCGAACGCGAGCCGATTTATCGGGAGACGTCCGACTTCCACGTCGATACCGACGGAAAGTCGATTGAGGCCGTGGCCGAGGAGATTCGCGCGCGCGTCGCCGCCGATTTTCCGGAAGTGGCCGCCTGGTTGTAAACTTGCGGCGCCGGACCTTCGTTTGTCCCGAGTCCACTCAGACGGAACGCACTGTTGAACGCTTGGCTGAGCCTACCATTGTCGACGCGGATGGCGATTCTCGCCGTGACAGGCGCTTGTCTCGGCAGTTTTGTCAATTGGCTCGTGTATCGCTGGGCGTTCTACCCGCGACCGATCGGCCCTTGGGCTCGACCGCATCTCGATGCGCCGCCGCGAGCCTGGTGGGACCGGCTGCCGATTGTCGGCTGGCTGGGGCTGCGACGCGAGGCAGCTTTGCACGCCGAACTGCCGCGGCGGGAGTTTCTCACGCCGACCGGGCGCCGCTTTTGGCTGCGGCCGATGTTGCTGGAGATCGTAACCGCCGCAGGCGCCGTCGGACTCTATTGGTGGGAGCTGCACGGCCGGCTCTATCCGCCCTCGGCCACGCCCGATCCGCTCGATGTGCATTGGCAGTATTTGGCTCATCTGCTGTTGCTCACGCTGCTGTTGGCGGCGACGGTCATTGATCTCGATGAACAATCGGTGCCCGACGCGGTCACCGTTCCCGGTACTTGGATTGGCCATGTGCTTGCGGCCTGCGCGCCGGCGATGTTGCTGCCTGCGCGCTTCCTCGTCGGCACCGTGCCTCGGGTGGACAGCTTGCTGGCCGTGCCTCGCCATGAGTGGCCCGACGCCTGGAACGAGTCGATCGGACTGATGCTGGGCATCGGATGTTTCGCCGCTTGGTGTTATGCGGTGGCGGGCAAGACGTGCACGTTGAAACACGGCTGGGTGAAAGGGATTCGATATCTGTTGGCGAGTCTCTGGCGCCGGAACTATTGGTTGGGTGTGCCGTTGATGTTCGTGGTGGGAGCGGTCTTGATCTCTTTGGTCTGGACGTTGGGCGGCCATTCTTGGCAGGCGCTGCTCAGTTCCCTGTTGGGCGTGGTGATCGGCGGCGGTTTCATCTGGTCGCTTCGCGTGATCGCCGGCTCGGCGCTGGGGGTTGAGGCGATGGGGTTCGGCGACGTGACCCTGCTGGCAATGATCGGCTCATTTCTCGGCTGGCAGGCCGCGATACTGACGTTCTTTTTGGCGCCGTTCTGCGCGATTCCCATCAATCTGTTTCACTTCTTGCTGAGCGGCCATAGCCGCCTGGCGTTCGGGCCCTATCTGGCCGCCGCCGCGCTGATTATCCTCGTCAAGTGGTCTGCGGTATGGCAGTCGACGCGAATCTACTTCGAGTTTGCCGAGATTCTGTTTGGGGCGCTCGCTGTCTCATTGGTCGCGATGGCCCTGCTGCTCGCCCTGATCCGGCCGTTCCGCGAGCGAATGCACGCTCGCTGAATTTCCCCTTGTGTCGTCGGTCCTTGGTCCTCGGTGCTCGGTCCTCGGTCCTCGGTGCTTGGCCCTTCGTCCTTGGCCGGGAGCGAGGGAAGACAACTGGCAAGACAACTAATCCGTCATCCTCTTTTCACGCCGATGCCATGACGTCACTCCGACCTTGCTCTTCTGTCTGCAGCTCGCTTCTCTATCGAGCATTTACCGGAATGCTGTGTGCGCTCGTTGGGATGACAGCTCCCGTTTGCGCCGGAGACTGGATGGAAGCGGCGCAGCAGGCGTTGTCGCGAGCGGGCGAGAATCGACCTCAGCTGGAGCAAGCGTTGCGCGAGTCGCCCGACTCGCAACGGTTCGCCATGGAGTTTCTGATTGCCAACATGCCCGACCGCGACTTGCGTGCGCTGACGGCAGATTACTTGCTGGCCAATCAGCGTTTGTCTTTCGAAGCCTGGCGAGAGGCGCCTTGGAAAGAGCAGGTTGACGAAGACACGTTTTTGAACTTCGTCTTACCCTATGCAAACATCAACGAGGGCCGCGAGGCGTGGCGTGAAGACTTTCGGCGTCGTTGTCTGCCGTTGGTGGCCGACGCCAAGACGCCGACCGAGGCTGCAGTGATGCTCAATCGCCAGCTGTTTCCCCTGCTCAAGGTCCGGTACTCCACGCAGCGGCGTCGTGCCGATCAGGCGCCGGCCGAGTCGATTCGCAGCGGCCTCGCCTCGTGCACGGGACTCAGCATCTTGTTGATCGACGCCTGCCGCGCGGTGGGAGTGCCCGCTCGGTTTGTCGGCGTGCCGCTGTGGTCCGACAACAGCGGCAATCACTCCTGGGTCGAAGTCTGGGATCGGGGCTGGCACTTCACCGGGGCCGCCGAGCCGCAGGATGCTCTGGATCGCGCTTGGTTCACGGGCCGAGCCGCGCAGGCGAAACGCGACGACCCTCAACGGGCCATCTATGCGGCGAGATTCCAACGCACGCCAACCACCTTTCCACTCGTTTGGGATCGCGCCATCGATTACGTGTTTGCGGTCAACGTGACGGATCGCTACACGTCGCAGGCGCCTCCTCTGCCCGTCGGACATGTGGAGCTGATGGTGCGTGTGATCGACAGCCAAGGGGAGCGGCTGGCCGCCCAGTTGGAAGTGACGGACGCATCCGGCAATTCATTGGCGCGTGGTAGCACGAAGGACGAACGATTTGACCGCAACGACCACTTTCATGTCACGGTGAAGGACGGCGCCCGGGTGAGACTGCTTGCGACTCGGGACGGCAAGTCGTTGCAGCGCGAAGTGAAGGCGGCGTCGAACTTGGTGACGCTGAACTGGAGCGAGTCGATGCCGGTCGCGGCGCCAGCCTCGCTCTCGGCCAGCGATGCGTTGGCGGAGCTACGCGAGGCGTTGGCAAAGTCGATGCCGCTCGGGGAGGTCCGCGCTGCCGGCTGGGCAAGCGTCCCGTTGGACCGAAAGTCGGCCGACCTCGCGAGCGAGTTGCTGGCTGCAGACCATGCTCGGCGGATTCGCGAGACGCGGGCGGAGGAGATGAAGCGGCGCGTCGTCGAAGCCGGCGAGCTGAAAATGCCGTTCTTCTATAAAGTGTTCGGAGAGCGACCCGCCAAGGGCCGCGGTCTCTATATCTCGATGCACGGCGGCGGCGGCGCGCCGCCGCGCGTGAATGACGCTCAGTGGCAGAATCAGCAGCGGCTTTACGAGCTCGAGGAGGGCGTCTATCTGGCGCCGCGAGCGCCGACCAACACCTGGGACCTGTGGCATCAGGGCCATATCGACGGCATGTTCCGCCGACTGATCGAGAATCTGATCGTGTTCGAGGGCGTTGATCCCAACCGCGTTTATCTGATGGGATATTCGGCGGGCGGCGATGGCGTCTTCCAGTTGGCGCCGAGGATGGCCGATTCGTTCGCCGCCGCGGCCATGATGGCGGGGCACCCGAACGAGACCTCGCCGCTGGGCCTGCGCAACTTGCCGTTCACGCTGCACATGGGAGGCCGCGACGCGGCGTATCAGCGCAACGCCGTCGCGGCCAAGTGGGAGCAGCTGCTGGGCGACCTGCGGAAACAGGATCCCGGTGGTTACGAGCACTGGGTGAAGATCTATCCCGACAAGGGCCATTGGATGGATCGCGAGGACGCTGCGGCGATTCCCTGGATGGCGAAGCACACGCGGCAACGCTATCCGCGCCAAGTGGTATGGAGACAGGATGATGTCACACACTCGCGGTTCTACTGGCTGGCGCTGGATGGCCCGGAGGTGAAGCCGCGAGCTGAGCTGCGCGCGTCCTGGGAGGGGCAGGCATGTCGCTTGCAACCGGGCGACGCCCGCAGCATTCGCCTGCGTCTGCACGACCAGCTCGTGAATCTTGATCAGCCCGTGCAAGTGAGCGCCGGCGACCGCGTCGTGTTCGCGGGGACGGCGCAGCGAACGATCGCCACGCTGGCCAAGACGCTGGAGGAGCGAGGCGACCCGAGCTATATGTTCCCCGCTGAGCTGGCTATTCAGCTGCCCGCGGCGCCAGCGCCCGAAGGCAAAGAGTGACGGATCCCGCTGCGATTGGCGAGGCACGTGACACGTGGCATTGGATGGATTGGTTCGCGTCGCTGGTTCGCTCGGCCGATGGCTTGTTCCGCAACGGATTACACCTTGAGTCCCCTGGAGACACGCTCATGCCGATTCGCGACTTGGTCCGCTCACGCCCTTTGCTGTTGGCCGCATCGTGGTGGGCAATATGCGTGGCAACGGCAGTCTGCGGCAGCGAGCCGGAGGCTTCGCCCATTCCCGCGCTGGCGCCGCCGGCCAAGATTATGTCTGCCGGTGACATTCCCGCAGTGACCGAGTTGCGTCGCCGCCAGCCGGAACAGTTTCCACCCGTGACTGAACAGCAAATTCGGAGTCTCGAGGCACGTTATGTCGAACGGCCCATCGCCGTCGACGGGCGACTTGACGAGGCGGATTGGCGGACTGCGCGACGCTCGGCCGCGTTTGTCGATTTGGTCACCGGCGAGCCCGCCGTATTCGACACCCGCGTGGCGGTGCTTTGGGACGAGCAGTGCCTGTACGTTGGATACTGGATTCAAGAGCCCGCTGTGCGGGCGAAGTTTCTGAAACGCGACGAGCCGATCTGGCAGGACAACGACGTCGAGTTGTTCATTGCGTTCGATCACGCCTACTACGAACTCGAACTGAATGCTCACAACACGCTGTACGAAGGGCTGTTTGTTTGGCAATCCTCGTACGAACGTCACGGTTTTGCGGACGTGCCATCACTTGATCGCCGCCGGCCGGGTGTTCGCAGCCAGGCGTTTCAGGGCGTGGGCTATCAGCGGCACCCACGAGGTCCGCGGTGGGCCTTTCTGGATTGGGACTTTCCCCAGTTGCGATCTGCGGTGCAGATCCACGGCACCTTGAACCAATCCGACGACCGCGATCGCGGCTGGACGGTTGAGGTAGCGCTGCCCTGGAGCGGCATGCGAACGCTGGCGTTGGGGGACAAGCGGGCCATTCCACCGCAAGCCGGCGATGTGTGGCGGATGGACTTCTCGCGATTCAATCAGTATCACGCTTCCCCGCCAGCGCGCGACTCGGGAGGCTGGGCGCTTAGTCCACACCACGTGTGGGACTCGCACATCCCGGAGGCGTTTCCCAAAGTCACCTTCGTGCAATCGAAAGCATCGCTACCGTAGTTCCTCGGGATAAACGACCAGCTCGATGCGGCGATTCTGCTGCCGCCCTTCGTCCGTGGCGTTCGATGCGCGAGGGAAGCTCGGTCCCAGCGCCGAGGTGACTAGCTGCTTGGCCGGAATCTGATTGCGAGCGACCAGATGTTGGTAGACGGCAAGCGCCTGCGAGGCGCAAAGCTGTTGACTGCCGCCCGGCAGCCCGATGATCGACGAGTCGGTGTGGGCCTCAATGACCACACGTTGTCGTGGGTAGTTGCGTGAAATCGCCAGCGCGGCTTGGTCGAGCAGGGTGTTGGAGCCGGCGACCCACTCGACGCTGGCGGGCTGGAACAGCTTGTCGGACGGAATCGCGATGCGAATCACGTCGCCGTCCTGACGCACGTCGAGGCCGGGCAAATCAATCATGGAGAGCGACTGCTTGACGCTGTTGTTGGCAGTGAAGGAGGCGCCGTTTTTCTGAGCGGAGGCGAGAATGGCCTGCGCGCGCCGGTCCGCTTCATCTCGTGAGACTTGTGTGTCGCGCAGCTGGCTCACGGTCTCGCCGAGTTTGGCCTGCAGCAGCGAGACCTGATCCTGCAGCGTCTGAGTTTTCTGGCTGGCCACCGCCAATTGTTGCGTCAGGTCGGCGTTGTCGCGTTCCAGATCGGTCGCACGACGTTGGACCTCTGCGAAGCGGGTGTCGTCCACCACAACGGTGGGCTTTGGTGCGGCCGTTCCGGACGCAGCATCCGTTTTCACGGCCACTTGGGGAATCTCGATCGTGGGCGGGGGCAGCGCCACATCGGCGGCGCCGGTCGCCGCGGCCGGCGCGGGACTTGCTTTGCCGCTAAAGAGCGGCTCGCGAGAGCTTAGCATCCGATTTCGCCCGCAACCGGCGCAGACCGCTGCCCAGAGCAGCAACCAAACGCCAAGTTGTGACCGACCGCTTGTCAACGTTCGCTCCGATTCGAATTCAACCGTCTCCCAAGTCCAATGGGCGGCGGATCGTAGCAACGGGTTGCGGGGGGCTCAAGGTCAGAATTTTGGCGTTCGCGAAGTTACGCCAAGTGGCCCGCGTTTGCTTTGGGCGGGACGAGCGTCCCGAAGGGCAGGTCCCCGGCCCCCGGACGAGCGGAATTCGGGCCGCAATTCGCGGGCAATCCTTGCGGTTTGGCCAGCCGTCACAGCTTGCCGGAGTCGACAACTTTATTCGACCGACGCGATGCGATGGCGGTGTTACCGCCACGTTGCCGTGCTGTTGAACTGGGGAAAACTTCACGAGTGATGTTGACGATAACGTCACTACCCACCATGCGCCCCTTTCGCTTATTCGCGGCGGCGCCACCAACCCTCCCACTGCTCGACCAAACCCGCACCCTCTCCACCGCCTGCTTGGAGTTGGTTTGGGATCAGCTGCAAGGTCGAGTCACTTCGCCTCCGCGCGGCGCGACCTGCCCGCGGAAGAGCCGGGAGGCCGTGGCCAGCCTGCGGCGAGGGCGAAGACCAAACAAGGAACCCTTTATGTCGCAATCTTACCGCCTGACTTGCGCAGTGCTGCTGCTGGCTGTGACCGCCGTGCAGGCTGCGCCCGTCGACCACGACCTGCCACAAACCACCAAGGCGATGCTGAGCGTGCGCCAGCTGGCGCAGTTGAGCGAGGATTGGGACACGACACAGCTGGGCCAGCTGTTTGCGGATCCGGCGATGAAGCCGTTCGTTGAGGACGTTCAGCGCCAGGTGCGGGCTCAGTTGGCCGAGACGGGCATCCGGCTGGGCATCGAGCTTCAAGATGTGCGAGCGGTATGCACCGGTGGCGCGGCATTGGCCGCGACGCAGCCGGGCAGCCAGCTCACGGCGCATGCGCTGTTGCTGATTGTCGAAGTGGCCGGCAAGGAGAAGGACGCGGAGCAGCTGATGCTCCGGGCAGCTCATGATCTGGGCGGCGGCCAGTGGGTGGCCATGGGCGAAGATCGCGCGGTGCGAGCACACGTCCAAGGCGCGAGCGGCCAGGCTGGGCATGACGTCTATTTCTGCATCTCCAAGGGCCGGATGGTCGTTTGCGACAGCGACAAGGGCCTGCTGGAGGCGATGGCGGCGATTCGGGGAACGCAATCGGGGATCAAGGCGCTGCCGGCCTACCAAGTCGTGATGGAGAAAGTCAAAGGCGATTCGGCCGACATCGCTTGGTTCATCGACCCGTTCGGGTATGTTCAGACTTGCCGTGCCAACGAAGGCGGCGAGGGCCCCGTGGCTTCGCTACTTGCCTCGCAGGGCTTTGAGGCGGTGAAGGGCGCCGGCGGCAACATTCAATTGGCGACGGGCGAGCATGAGGTGCTGCACCGTAGTTTCGTCCATGTCCCCGCCGGGATCGCTCAACTTGAGAAGGCCGCCAAGCTGCTGGCCTTCGTGAACTCGCCCGAGACCTCCCGTCCGACGGCGATGGTGCCCGGCACCGCGACCAACTTTGCTCGCATCAAGTTTGACTTCCAAGAAGCCTTCGCGGGTCTCAAGCCGCTGGTGAACGCGATCGCGAACGACGACATTTTCGACGCGACGTTGCACAACATTGCCACCAAGCCCAACGGGCCTCGCGTTGACATTCGCCGCGAGGTGCTGCCGAATCTCGGCCAGCACATCACGGTCTTCTCCGACCGGGAGCTGCCGATTGGCCCCGATAGCGAGCGGATGCTGATCGCCATTGAAGTCAAAAACGAAACGCTGATTCGCAGCGCATTGGGACGCTGGCTCCGCACCGAGCCTCGCGTTGAGCTGCGTCGCCGCGACGGCAGGGAGATTTGGGAGTACATTCCCGAAGCCCCCAGTGACCCGAAGTTGGCAGTTGAGATCGACTCGGACTTTGGCGGCGACTTCGACTTCGGCGGCGGCGACTTCGAGTTCGAAACACAACCGGCGGCGGCGCCCGCCAAATCCAAGCAAGAGTTCCTGCCGCATGCGGCCGTCACGGTCGCCAATGGGCACGTGCTGGTCGCCACGCACATCGAGTATCTGGTCAGCGTGTTGAAGCAGCAGTCCGCCAAGCTCGACGAGGCCACCGATTACCGCCGCACCCGCGACGCTTTGGAGAAACTGGGAGGCGGAAACGACTCCATTCACTTCTTCACCCGGCTCGACGGAGCGATGGAGGTCAGCTACGAGCTGCTCCGCACCGGCCGCATGCCGCAGTCGAAGTCGATGCTGGGCATGGCGTTGAACTTGCTGAAGGAAGACGCCAACGGCACGCAGCAGTTTGACGGCAGCAAGATGCCCGCGTTCAGCGAGGTCTCGAAGTATCTCGGACCGCACGGGCTGTTCGTGCAGGAGGAGGAGCGTGGCTGGGTGATCTCGGGCTGCTTGCTGAAGGCGGACCCGGCCGGGATGTCGGCTCGCCCGGTCGTTGCTCGCTAAGGGACGCGGGGAAGAATAACTCCCTGTGGTGGGAGGACTTGGGAGTTTCGCGTCAGAATGTCGCAGGGCGCCATCTTGTCGCGGCTCGCGGAAATCACGCCGGACTGTGCGACGCGGCGGTCGGCTCGCCGCCACGGCGAACTATACTCGGGAAAGCGGCGCGGGTTCGCGCCGCTTTCCTTTATGACTTCCCGGAGGGTTTCCCGCTTTCCGGCTTACCATGCAACTCGAGTGAACTCATGACCAGCCTCGAAGTCCCGCAAACCGTCAAGCCCTATCAGGTTTACTGGGTCTACGCGGGGACTCTGGTGGTCGGGCACCTGCTGGCCTTGCTGGCGATCATTCCCTACTTCTTCAGTTGGACGGGATTGATCCTGATGGTGATCGGAGTGCATGTGTTTGGTCAGGGCATCACGATCGGCTACCACCGGCTGCTGACGCACCGCAGCTTTCGCACACCCCGCTGGGTGGAGCATTGTTTTGCGATAGTCGGCATCTGCTGTCTGCAGGATACGCCGGTGCGCTGGGTGGCGACGCATCGCATTCACCACAATCACTCGGATGAGGGCGAGGACCCTCATACGCCGCTGGTGAACTTCGTTTGGTCGCATTGCGGCTGGCTGATGTATCGCAACCGCAACACACAGAGCCTCGACTCGCTGCAAAAGTTCGCCCGCGATCTGCTCCAGGACCCGTTCTACATGCACCTCGAGCGGCATCCCTACACGCAGGTCTGGATCTGGCTGGCGCACGTCGCCCTGTACTTTGTGGGCGGCCTGGTCGGCTCGCTCGCCACGGGCGGTGACATGAATGCGGCAGTGCAGTTGGGCCTCAGTTGCGTTGTCTGGGGAGTGATCGTGCGGACCGTGTTCGTCTGGCACATCACGTGGTCGGTCAATTCGCTCAGCCACTTGTTCGGCTATCGCAATTACGACACAACCGAGAACAGCAAGAACAACTGGGTGGTGGCGATGCTGACTGTGGGCGAAGGCTGGCACAACAATCACCACGAGGACCCCTCGGCATGCACCGTTCAGCATCGCTGGTGGGAGGTCGACATCAGCCACTACGAGGTGCAGTTGCTGCGGATGCTGGGCTTGGCGTGGGACATTATCCCGCCCAAATACAAACGCCAGTCACAGCGTCGCAATCGCGCCGCCGCCAACGCAGCTCGGCCCGAGCCGGAGAGCGACAAGGTCTCCAACGGCGAGCGCTCTCTTTGAATCCGCAAGCCCGTTGAATGCGGACAAGCAAGGCGTCCATCTCACGCCACGTCGCCCCTATCGCACCTTGCAGCGGAAACGCACCACGCCGCCTTCGCCGACCTTGAGCGGCTCGATAATCTCCCAGCGCAGCACCTGCGAGCCGCCTTCGTTGTCGACCGTGAAGAAGTCGGCCTTCAGTGAGCAGCTCTGGCTGTTGGGCTCGTACTCCAAACGCGTGGTGAGGCTGTCGAGAATCGTGACGTTGCCGATCGTCTGGTCGCCGATGTTGTCGAAACGCAAGGTGAAGTCGACCGTCTCGCCCGGCTGAGCGTGGTCGGTGGAGGCGACCTTGCAGATCCGCAGCCGCGGCTTGCCGTCCAGCTCGTAGAGCACGACCTCTTGTGGCCGCGACTTTTGCTCGATCAGCTGGGCGCGATGCTGATTGATCATCACCTCAACCGAGTCGTAGGTCATCCAAGTGAGCGCCGCGGCGATGTGCTCTTGGAGCCGTGGCTTGTCGGTGTTGAGGTAGATGCCGCGCTGGATGATCTCGAAGTTCTCGAATGCGGGCACGGGGTTCGCGGCGCCCAGCGGGCTGTAGATGTTCTCCACTTTCAGGCCGCCCTCGCGCTCCAGCAGAGCATTGGCAGCAAGTCCGCCGAGTCGTCCGACCGGCTGGACGGGCTGCAACATCGAGCCAACCAAAGCGTGCCGCTCTTGGCTGTTCAGGCGGATCTGCTCGTCCATGCCCGCGGCGCGACGGTTGAGCTGCTCGGCCAGCGGCTGGTCAACGCGCCGAATGGCGCCGAATCGAGGCGAGTAGACGCAGACGCGATTGCTATGCTCGACCAGGCGGCGTCCGTCGACGGTGTCGAAATGTGCCACCGTGTCGGTCATGTCGATGTTGCGAACGTCAAAGTTTTTCAACACGCGAACGGGCGACTTGGTGTCGCCACCGTCGCAGATGTACTCGTCCGCCGCGATGTATTGCGGCGCGCAGGCACAATGGTCCGGAAGGCAGCCGCATGACCCCGCCGGCCGCCATTCGTACTCGAGTCCTGCGGGCGGATTGTTCATGTAGATCGCCTCGCCTTCCTGGATCACGCCGCCTTCGACCGGTCGGGCCTCCATCGCAGGCGACCCTTGTGAGGCCCGGTCGACCGGTCCGCCCTGCAACAGCACGGGAGCTGGTGTCGACGGGTAGTCTTGCGGAGCGGACGCGGCTGGAGTGTCCACGATCGGAGCCAAGTCCGCATTCTCGACGTTTTCGGTCACGGCCTGCAGCCGCTGAATGACATTTCGCGGCTCCGTCAAGGCGCGGGGGCCGATCGCGTCGACCGCGGGTGTGACAACCGTGGGGATCTGGGTGGCGGCGGGGAACGACTGTGCCGGAACGCGCGACGAGTTCGGCGCAGTTGGCGCTGGCGCGTCGCTCAACGAAGCTTGCCCCGAGCGTCGGCTGCGGTTGCCGTTGCCCGCCACGACGGGTGCGCCTTCGTGCGACAGTTGCCGGAAGTCGCCGGGTGACGGTTGTTCGTCACCAGTGAAGTGCGCGCGAGCCGCGGATTGCACTTGAACGGGTTGGGATTCGAGCGCCGCCGCGTTCGGCGAGATCGAGCTGCCGATGGGCGACTCGCCCGAATCTGGCGCCGGCGCCACGTCACCCTCCGCAGCCTTCGGTGTTCGCCAATGCGTCAGCCGCTGAGGCACGCCTTTGCAGGAGCAAAACGTCAGCAACACTCCGCATGTCAGTGCATAGGCCAACGCGTGCGAACGCGGGCCAGCAAGACGAAACAGACGCATTCGAGGAGTGGTCATGAGCAAGCTCTCATTGGCGATGGCGCGTCAGCGAAGATGGCGTGAGCGGAAAGTTCGCTCCGGGACGCAGCAATCAGCGAAGTCGAAACGGGAACGGCTGCGGGATGCGCGACTGGAACAGGTTTTTCGTGCTGGCGTCGGTGTCCGAACGAGGCCGGATGGGCTCTTCCATGTCGTAGCGATTCGGCAGCCGCGGGTAACGCTTGGTTTGCGCCGGATGCACCTCGCTGGAGAGACCAGAGATCGTCTTGATGCCGCTTGAATCTATGACACTGATAGACCCCGGAGGGTCGAGCTTGTTGTCGACCTCTTCGGGATATACCTGTGCCGGCGGATTGGGCTGTTGCAACTCGTCATCCAGCGGCACTCGCGAGCCCATTCGCAGGATGGCCATCGGTCGCCCCATGCGGTCGGCCATTTGCAGCGGGTCGAGTCGGCGGTCGATGTCGAAGTAAGGCTGCTCCTTGCCCTGAGGCGCGGGCGTCGCCGCGTTCGGGTCTTCCAGATAGATCACGCGCGTCACCAGCCTGCCGTTGATCGCCATCTCCAACTCCTCGCGAGTCACCTCGACGGGGATCGGGAACTTGGCGGCCATGCCCGGAGGCGGGTGCAGACGGTTGATCACCTCGATGGTTGGAAAGACTTCGTAGCCTTCCAGCAACGGGATGTTGCCGATGCGAAAGCGATAGACGGGGCCCATCAGCAGTCCCGCCTTGAATTTGCGCTGGTGGTCGGGCAGGAATCCGCCGTCGCCGGCGAGCGACACCAGACAACCTTCCGGGCCTCGCAGCTCGACCGGCTGAAAGTAGCCGGCGGCGTTGGGCACTCGCAGATGCTGTTGGTAGCCGATCGTGCCCGGTTCGGTTTGCAGGCTGTGCATGTAGTGCCGCGTCGGGCCGATCGGAATCGGGGCCTGCGCGTGAGCCGCGCTGGCCAGGATGCCGCACGCCGCGATCGCCAGCAACCGGCGAACGGGCAGACATGCTGTGGAGCTGGAATCGGCCTCCTTGCCGGCACGCCAACAATTCATGGCCATGCTCCCTCCTGCTTCGTAGCTAATGAACCGCTTCGTTGACCGAGGGGACAAGCAACACTCGCTTTTGCTCCGCGAGGATCAAAAGCGAGTGCCGAGCTTGCTCTCCAGTCTTTTCACCCGTCACCGAGCGGCCATTGCCTTGGCGTTGGCCGCTGCCGGTGACCCATCGTTGGCCTTACCTGATCAGCATGGACTTGCTGTAGCCGGGCTGACGATAGTTCTGCGTCGGGTGAATGTTCTGCTCACGAATGTAAACGCGATTCGCGGGCGCCGGGTACGAGTAACCCGGTTGCTGCTTGACGTGGATGCCAACCGTGTGAGGCACTTGCGGCATGTTGTACGCCGTGTGGTTAATGACGTCGTGCCTCGTCAAGCCGGCGGGACCGCCCAGCGGGAAGTGAGCCGGGCCGGGCAAGCCGATCGGCGTGCCGGTCCACGGCATGCCGTAGTTGACCGTGGTGACACCGGCGATCGGGCCGACGGGCATCAGCGAGCCGGGCTGGCTGGGATATCCACCGGGCATGCCGCCCTCGATGCCGCCGCCCACGTAGGCGGGCTCGCCCGCGGCCGCCAACGACTCGATGTCCAGGTTGCCGATTCGCAGAATCGCCATGATGGCGCCGCGCTGGTCGGCTTCCACAATCGGGTCCTGGCCCGGATCGAGCTTGGTGCTGACCAGCGTGCCGACGCCGCCGGCCACCGCCAACACTTGGAACTCGGGGTCGGGCAGATAGATGACCTTCACGACCTGGTTGCCGGCCATCACCTGGGCAAAGTCGTCCTGAGTGATCTGAACCGGAATCGCCGAGTGGGCGAGGAACGATCGCGTCCGCGGCGTCACGGGGCCGATCTCGAGCGTCGGGTACAGCTCGACGCCTTCGAAGCCCTGAATGTTCGTCGTCTTCAGTCGGTACACGCCCGACTGCGAGAAGTTCTGGCGACCGGGCACGACGAGCGGCTCGGAGTCGAAGTTGTTCTGTCCCGTCACGTCCCAGCGGACCTGCATCGACTCGGGAGCTGCGAACAGCACCTGCACCGTGCGTTGAATGGCGGCGCCGCCCATGCAAGTCGGACCGGCATAGCCTACTTGCGCCACGCCGTCGCCGCCGCCGGATCCGCCATTGCAAGCGAGACAGGCGTAGGCGCCTCCGCCGCTACCATGGTTGGTGCCGGAGTACTGGCCCTCGGAAAGGCCGGGAGGCGCCGGTGAGCGACCATCGACGCCCGGAGGCGGAATGACGCCCGGTCCGGGACCACCGACGCCGGGGCCCGGCTCGAGCAACCGCGAGGCGGGCGGCAAGTTGTGGCCGGACGGTGAGATGCAGCCGCTGGCCGTCATGGCCACTACGGCAACCAAAGTTAGGAGTCTTGTGACCTTCATGTCGTCCCCCTGGAGATTCGCTGGCCAATTCGGGTCCCTTGGCCAACCCAAAACTGTGGTACAGCGCCGTTCGAACCATGAATCGGGGTCGCCGATTCGGTTGAAACTGCACGCGATGTCGCCCGCGGCGATCGCAGACCGCGAGTTTGGGCCCCGAGGGGCCCTGCGAGTCGTTTCGTGGCTCGATGGTGTCGAGGCCACGGCGATCGCGACGGCGGACCATGACTGGCCCTGATTGCTCCCACTTGGGATTGCCGTGGACGGCGTCGCCGGGTCTTCCTAGAATGCCGCCGCTTGGGCGACATTGCGGGATTTCCGGCAACCCACACCTGCGAATCCGCCGTAGAACTTGGCGTTTCCGCAACCTTGGATCACTGCCAACCACATGGCAGCGGTGATCCATGGCGCGAAGTGTGGGCGCCTGACGGATATGTTCGGCGCCCTGCCGCACGAATCTTTGGAAAAATCGGCACAAGCGACCAATGAATCAAAGATTGCGCAAGTCGCAAACTCTCACACGACACGGGAGTGGCTCTGCCTGCCCATCCCCGATCGGGGGCGACTTGCGTGACTTCCCGATCCCTCTGCTGATTCATCTGCAAATTGTTAGGCGCCCGTTCGCCTTGCTTGCGATTGCCTGGGCCGTTGCGGTCGTGGTCCCCGGCTTCTCCCGCGCAGTCCAAGCCCAGCAGGTGATCACTCAACCCGTTCCCGGCCAGCAGTTTGCCACTTCTCCCCCCGCGCCAACCGGAGCGAGATCCGCGCCGAGTGCCAATGACATCACTCAGCCGGTTCCGGGACGAACGCCTAGCCCCGCTCCGGCGGCGCAGCCAACGTCAGCTTCGCGCGGGGAAGCAATGTTGCACGAAGCGATTCGGCGCCTCAGGTTGCAGCCGACGTTCTACGCCAAATTGCGGCACCGAGTCGGCGTGTTCGGGCAGCAACTGAGCGGCGCCGGCGAGTACTACCAACAGGGGCACGACGAGTGGACGCAGCTGCGGATGGAGGTGAAGCTTCCCGTTGGGGACGGCATTGCCAGTTTGCAGCACGTTTGTGACGGGCGACACCTTTGGATGCGCCGCCAGATCGGCGAGCAGGTGGAGCTGCAACGTGTCGATCTGCGCCGAGTCCGCGCGGTGATCGGCGCCGAATGGCAAACGGCCTGGCACGCGGATTGGCAGCATGTGCTCGTCGGCGGTGTGCCGCGGCTTTTGAGCTCGGTGACCGAACACTTTGCGTTGTCGGATCCGCTTCGGGACGCTCTGCCGATGGCAGGTTCCGACGTGATGCAGGTCTCGGCTCAGCAACCGACGATCTGGCGGATCCGCGGCAAGATCAAGCGGCCATTGCCGCCCAAGGGCAAGGACCCCACGGCGGCGCCAACGCACGTCGAGGTGGTGCTCGACGCGAATTTGCTACCCTATCGCGTCACCTATTTGACCTCGGCCAAGACCGAGCA
This sequence comes from Planctomycetales bacterium, assembly GCA_020426845.1. Taxonomy (GTDB): domain Bacteria; phylum Planctomycetota; class Planctomycetia; order Pirellulales; family Pirellulaceae; genus JAGQPF01. Next base: position 1,650 of record JAGQPF010000510.1, on the reverse strand, counting down.
GGGCGTCCGCCTGCGTCCCTTGGTGGCGCTCGAGTGGTACGACATTCGACTCGGCGATCCCATCGACCCCGAGCGGTTTCGCTACGAGGCCGAGAATTACAGCAACGTCACCGATAGCTTTATCGAGTCGCTGAAACTCCCCGAACCGGGTGAAACTCCGTCCAAATGAGTTCCCTAGGGAATCAGCAGCACGCCTGCCACCCAGGCGCCGGATTCGAGCAACGCGGCGTCGGTTTCCCAGACGAAGGCTGGACGCAGCGATGGGCGACAGTTGCCGGGGCGACCGTATCCGAGCGTGTACACGCAGTCCCAAGGCCGATCCAATCCCATCGAATAGGGCAGTATCGGGAACGTGCAGAAGAAGTGCGCGGCTGACCAGAACGGCTGCGTGTAACGGTTCCGCACCTGGCCGTGTCGCTCCAACAGCACGTCTTGGAAGTAGAGCGGGCGATGGGCGAAATTGGACGCCTCCCATTGCAGCTGAGATGCGGACCAGCCCTGCGTCATGCGAATTTCACGCAGGTCCGCGAATTTCTCATTGCCCAGCATGTTGCGGGCGTCGGGGTGCGGATGGTCTCCGGCGCGCGGATCGAGCGAAATCTCGTTGATGGGAGTCAGCTCGAACAGTTTGCGCGTGTTTTCCTTTCCCGGCAGTTCCTGCGACCCGCCATCCAGCTTGCGGGGCTCGGCCAATTCACCCGTTTGCCGCGCCTCATAGGTTGGTGCGTAGCGGACGGCGCTGCGCTCGGTCGACGGCGACTGGGCCGTCACTCGAGTTGCAGGCATGATCGCCACTGCGGCGGTCAGAGCAAGCGTCCACGGAAGGATTGACTTTGACATCCGTTGGTCCTCGTGTGGAGCGACAGCGGGCGGGAGTCGCGAGAGGGTGGAGTGGGTCGCCGAGGTGGGAGTAGGCGACCTTGGGGAACTTTGTGGTCTTGACGACCCCTGGGCCGAGCAGGGCGCTGCGGTTTGCCAGTCGCATCTGTCGTCATCGCTAGCTCCGATTCTTTTGGTGGAATCCGATTCCCGGGTGTGGGTCGCCGGACCCGAAAAGTCTCGTTACGGCGCCTAGTTTCGCACTCCGCGGATCAATCCGACGAGTCCTGTGAAACTGTTCCGGATTTGCTGGTTCTGTCGGTCTGCTTGTAGCGATTGGCCGGCTCGTGACCGTGGCACCGATAGTGAGCGTGGACGCGATTGTCTGTGTTGTCACGCGTATATCGCCTCCGCCGATATCGACTCCTCATCGCCGGGCCGGAAACCGCTGACGCGGGGCCGCCGCGATTCGCTTAATTGCACTCCACGACCTATGAGGCCGTTGAAAAGCACCTGGCTGTCCCGATTGCCAGTTGGGTCGTTTTCAACAGCCTGCTATGGCCCGAACTTCTCGCGGGAAACCTTATGAACCGCTTGTTCCGCTCTCGTCTGCTCATGCTCGGAGCCCTGGTGTGGCTGGGAGCCGTTGCGGGCTGCCGCACCGTCAAAGAGCCGCCGGCTCAAGCCGTGGACTACCGCCCGTTTGTGCAGCAGATTGAATACCCCGACGCCAGTACGCCGGCGCCGTTGTACCAGCCGGACGCGTTTGCTGCGCCGCCGACGCTGAGCAACTTCGAGAACCTCGAGTCGTGGCAGTTGTCGCTGGATGAG